>NZ_JAKJSL010000042.1:0-77505 GCF_050336815.1 Photobacterium nomapromontoriensis | reverse complement strand
GCCCGGATGTGGTGCCAGGCTTCCCCAGTTACTGCACTGGCTCCCTGTTAACAATTCCACCCTCAAGCACAGCATAGGTCTGACTGAGTATGGGGCTTTGCGCTATTTTGCACGCTTACCCACCTAGACTGCCGAATCAGGTTCACTTTCGTTGTGTACTGTTAACTTCCTATCGCTTCCTTCAGACCCTGCCGTTGGCCAGCAACGCCCTTGCGATTCGGATTATCTTCCCCTCAGTCGGGGTGATTCAGGTTTCTTGCAACCTGACGGGTTTGCCAGCTTCGCTGGGCAAACAAAAAACCATTGCGATGATTTATCGCAACGGTTTTTTATCGGGAAACCATTCAGCCTAACGGCAATCAATCGTGTTCGGTATATGGCGGGAAAGAATGCAGTCTATTGACTCATAATGCCCTATTACTGGCTTGTTAGTCAAAAAACGCCGTAACATATCCAGCACCGCAGTCGTGATCACAACACGATGATCCTGAGATGAGTATATTCGACGCGTCACTACACATTGTGACCATATTCCAGCCTCTGTCGCCAAAGCAATTGTCACGCCCTGCTCAGCACTATGACCAACGGCTAAGGCCAGTGAGACATTCGCTTTGTCTTTGGCAGCCAAGGCCATTGCCTCGACATCAAGCAGGCTTTCTTCTACTGACAAAACTTGATTGGATCGTGGCTGCTTCAGTAACCATCCTTGCGCCAGTGCTTGCGCACATAATTCATCATCACTCAAACGGTTCATCACCATCCCGCCGCTATGATCTTCTGTCACGGCGAGCTGTAAAGACATTGAGTTTAGTGCAGCGCCAATTGTCGGCAATAATGAGCGCCCCTCACCCACGACATTATTCCCTAGCTTCGCGGCAATATCCTGATAAAGCGCTGGAACTTGGGAATGGCCCTGAGGGGCAAAAAGTTTCACCTCAATAAAAGGTAATGAAGAACGATATCCCAGTTCACACCCCTCTGGTAACACCAATGATTGCAATGTCTGGCCAATGCCCGATTCTGACAGACCAAAGGTATACAACCGATGACATTCTCGTCCATCATGATCTATCTGCGTCGATAAAATGCGGGGCAATATTTTCTCTCGAGACATCAACTTAAACTCACTGGGCACCCCAGGAGTAAAGAAGAGCCACGCCCTATTCAGTCTCATTGCAAACCCACAGGCAGTCCCCACCGGGTTATCCAGCAGTTCAGCCCCTTCTGGTAGCATCGCTTGCTTAAGGTTGGTCTCGGGCATTTCACGCTCAAGCTTGGCGTATTTATCGCGCATTGCGTCAACCCAGAACGACGAAAGTTCTAGCCCTACATCCGCCGCAATCGCAGCAGCTTGCGCAGTTAAGTCATCAGTAGTCGGCCCTAGCCCACCATTTACGATCACTATATCAGCCGTCAAACTGCAGTATTCTATCTCCTTGGCTAACCTGTCGAGTTGATCGCCGATGGTCGTCCGGCGTGTCATCATCACCCCGTTATCAAAAAATAGTCGAGACAACCAAGCCGCATTAGTATCATCGATATCACCATACAGTACCTCATCTCCAGTACTGATCATCACCACTTCCAGCATGCTTTCCTCGCTCGCTAACCAATCCAGCCCTAAACTTATACCTAAATTCATTTCATTTCCGATCTATACCACTCTTTTATGTCGATAAAGATCAAAACCGTGTGCACTCCTATGGGCGACACACGGTGACTGTAAACAATTAATTACACCTAATTAAACATTTGTTGACAGTGTGATGTTTGATCGATAATGTACTCATCAGCGAAAAATGATATAAAAATCATAATAAGCATATCATATGACCAATATTAGAGAGTGGACCATGAAAATATCCCACCGCCACACTTACTATCGATAGCCACACTGGCTCAATCTGCTGTAAAAAATATTTTACACTTATAGATTACTCCGGTGTGGCTCACAATCTTTCTCAGGGAGTAATCACCGGTGTACGCGCCGCTCCCAACGACGACTTATACGATTTCTGGGAGCAACATTTTCATGTCCATGAATAAAACGTTCGGCAGCATGCTGATCATTGCCGGTACCACGATCGGAGCGGGTATGCTGGCACTGCCTCTGGCTTCAGCCGGATTAGGATTTACCACCGCCACATTGCTTATGTGTGGGATCTGGCTATTAATGACTTACACCGCATTACTGATGCTCGAAGTGCATCAACACGCTGATAATACCGCAACACTTAACACGCTTGCCCATCAACTACTCGGGCGTAAAGGGCAATACATCGCCAGCTTTGCAGTGGCATTTCTAATGTATTCACTTTGTGCTGCGTACATTGCCGGTGGCGGCGAACAACTCAATAACAAGCTTAATCAATGGCTTTCATTAGATGTTTCCGCACAAACCAGTGCGATTATGTTTACCCTCATCATTGCGACAGTTGTGGCTATCGGAACGCATTCCGTGGATATGGTCAATCGGGTCTTATTCACCCTTAAAATTATTGCGCTGGTTGTCATGCTGGGGTTACTAGCCCCTAATGTAGAGGCAGGGTATCTGGTCAATATGCCGCTTGAAAAAGGCTTAATCATTTCAGCCCTACCCGTAATTTTTACTTCTTTCGGTTTTCATGGCAGCATTCCATCCATTGTGCGTTATATAGGTATGGACATTAAAACCCTACGGAAAATTATGATTTTCGGATCATCATTACCGCTAATCATCTACATATTTTGGCAACTGGCGAGCCAAGGTGTGATGAGCCAGTCAGATCTAATGACCAGCAATACATTGAACAGCTTCATTCTGACGTTAAATGACCTACTCCATAACCCGATGGTTAGCCAATCTGTTTCTATTTTTGCTGATTTAGCACTGGCCACCTCATTCCTTGGGGTAAGTCTGGGGCTCTTTGATTTTATCTCTGATAGCTTCAAGCGCGACAGCCATAAATACGGCCGAATCCAAACGGCCGCAATTACCTTTTTACCACCACTCGGTTTTGCGCTGTTTTACCCACAGGGCTTCATTATGGCATTGGGATTCGCCGCTATCGCCCTTGTTATTCTTGCTATATTTCTTCCTGTGGCGATGGTTCACACTCAACGTAAACAACAATATAAGCTGCATAATGCATATCAAGTGGCAGGTGGTACCCCCGCACTGATTGCAGCAACGGGTGTAGGAATATTAATTATCTCCGCACAACTACTGCAGATGGCAGGGGTTATTCCTACGGTGGGATAACACTCGCCTCAATATCCAAAATAGAACAGCAGCATGTAATGACTAATTCACACATGCTGCGGTTCGACCCACACAACACATTGTGTTAACCAATTACACATTAAACTTTACACCATAAGCATAAATAGTACTTATTTCCAGTAAGTATAAGAAAACTGTGCAAGACAACAGCAATAACTACTAGGAATTTAATTACTTTTCAGTGATACTCCCGCACTCAAATCCTATCTAACTTGATCTACTGCGGAGCGTATTTTGCGCACTTCACTTTTATCGTCACTTGTATTGGGCTGTGCGATTAGCACGCCAGCCATGGCTTGGCAGGAAAATACGTTTTTAGAAAACAGTGCTAATCAAGGTACTTTTCTTAACCATTACTCTCAAACGTCTTCACCTGCGGTTTTCTATTCGACCTCATTATCAGAAGATAGCCTTACAATTCAAGAGAATAAGACTCACTCTGTCAACACCCTACCAATGCACTTAACGGTTTCTTCGGAGAAGAACTGGGATTACCTGCTTGAGCAGTCATATACTATCTTTGGCTTGAGTCTGGCGACCGTCGGGATGATGACGCTACTGCCCGAAAGTATTACCAATTGGGGTGAAGAAGACCGTAACCTAAGTGGTCTGGGTAAAAAGTGGTTAGACAATGTCAGTGATGGCCCGGTATGGGACGAAGACGATCATTATCTCAATTATATTATGCACCCCTATTTTGGCGGTGTTTACTATACCGCGGCGCGCCATTCTGGTTTTAATGAATGGGAGTCCTTCCTCTACTCCGCCACCATGTCGACATTTTTCTGGGAATACGGGGTAGAATCCTTCGCCGAAGTCCCCTCGATTCAAGATATTATTGTGACACCGCTCTTTGGTGCTGTTGCCGGTGAATGGATGTTCCAAACTGAGCTACAAATCACCGCCAATGGTGGCGAAGTCATGGGTTCAGAAACGCTGGGTGATGTTTCCTTATTCCTTCTTAACCCTGTAGGTCATATTCACTACTGGGTAACAGACTGGTGGAAAGGCGATACCGATGTCAGCTTTACCTACAGCCCATGGTTTGGTAATAAGAATGCCGCTAACTATGCACTTGATGCCGGCGCGTCTTATGACAAAGCATTTATCGGCCTTGAGTTTAAACTCGCTCTCCAATAACGCATGTCTGTTATGAACGGTAAAAAAGCGATTACATATCGCTTTTTTTACCTATTTTCAATTCCTTAACTCCATTTTATTCTTGTTCATGAATTAAGTTCACGATTTCAAATTATCCCTGTATTGATAATACTGATTTTGGGATAGCATCACTATTAATCACAAAAATTCATAAGCATTCGTGATGAATCAAACCTTTACGTTATTTGAATACCTTCAATCTCCTGTATGGGTATTTGATATCCACACGAAACGCATTATCTGGGCCAATTCGGCCTCCTTACCCTTTTGGGAAGTCGCCAGCCATGATGAGTTAACCTCTCGTGATTTCAGCATTGACATGTCTGAAGCTATCAATGCAGTGCTTAACAACTACCTTTCTCTGTTTAAGAAAGGTGAAACCATCAAAACATGGTGGCACTTTTCCCCCAATAACATTATCAAGAAGACCCTATGCCACTTCTCAGGCATTCCAAATAGCGATGGTACGATTGCCATGCTGGTCGAAGTCATCGCGGAAGAATCAAGCCTACGGCGTGAATTGGCCTTTTCAGGCAGTTCTAATCTCGCTCTCCTTTTTGATGATACTGGCGAATTAACGAGTGTAAACACCGCATTCACCCATTCATTTGGCAATCACCTTCTGACCCTGAGTTGCTTTCTTGGCGATAGTCAGCTTTCCCATGACTGGTTAAACAAAGCCCGCCAAACGGGTACCCTTAAAGCCAAGCGCCTGTGCTGGACAGGAAAGAATCACTACTGGTTTACTATTGAAGGGAAGTGGCTAGAAGACAAACACCAGCTATTGCTGAACCTCATTAATATCACTCAGGACAAAGAGCAGCAGCACAAAGCAAAATACAATGCTGAACATGATCCCATGACCGGCTTATTAAATCGACGTGGTATCACGAAAGCCATCACTGAAAATCAGCTCACTCATTCCGCTTACAGCTTATTATTTCTTGATATAGATGGATTTAAGCTCATTAATGACACTTATGGTCACGCCATTGGTGATAAATTACTCCGAGCAATTGCCATTCGACTACAAGATGAAGTGAAGCTCAAGGGACTTCTCGCCCGCTTCGGTGGAGATGAATTCATTGTGCACATTGAACACCGGGATATCGCTAATCCAACGTTATTTGCCAAACAGCTGATCAAAGCGCTTAACCGTCCTTTTCACCTCAAAGAAGTGGGTGAACTGTCAATAGGCTGTAGTATCGGTACGTCAAACTACCCGACCGACGCGCAAGACATCGAAACCCTTGTCACTCAAGCCGATATGGCCATGCACCGAGCCAAACTTCGTGGTCGCAACCGAAGCCACCATTTTTCACCTGATATGGCAGATGCTCTCTACCGAAAAATGACCTTACGCCACCATCTAACCTTAGCGCTTGAAGCAGAGGATTTTGAACTTTACTATCAACCGATTGTTGATATGAAAACCCATACTCTGAAAGGCTACGAAGCCCTAATTCGCTGGCATGATAAAGAGCTTGGTCAAGTCTCCCCTGCAGAATTTATTCCATTAGCAGAAGAAACAGGCCAGATAGTCCCCCTCGGTAACTGGATTCTCAAAATGGCCTGTAAGCAACTGGCCAGATGGCGAAAGCAATATGATAAAAGCTTCATCATGAGTGTCAATCTCTCGCGTGCACAGCTACAGTCCAGCCTAGCGCCAACCATACAGGCCTTGCTACTCCGCTATAATATTCCCCCTTCACAGCTGGCGTTAGAGCTAACAGAGTCAACCATGCTGCAGGAGTACGACGATGCCAAGCAATGTCTGAATGACCTGGCATCTTTGGGGTTAGAACTTTATCTTGATGACTTTGGTACCGGTTATTCTTCGCTGTCGCAACTTCAGGATCTTCCCATCAGCACAGTAAAACTTGATCAGAGTTTTGTTCAAGGAGAACATAAAGGCAGCCAAGCGATTATTGAGGCAACCCGGGCAATTTGTGAGAAGCTGGATTTGAAAGTCGTCGCGGAGGGTGTTGAAACCTTAACACAATTGCAGTATTTGCATGAATGCCGCTTTGACTTCTGTCAAGGCTATTACCTAGGGCACCCGATGCCAGCTCATGAGCATGAGGCTCGTAATTTTAGCCTGCTCAATAGCTACGCCAACTGCGGTGACACTCCCTGCCAAATAGCAACGACCCCTGATATTGAACATAATACTAAAAGAGCATAACGCAGCCATTCTGCTTTGATCCGGTGCTGAATACGATAAGCAAACATAGAGGCCAGAATGGGCGCCGGCAAGATCATTAACCCGTATTTTAGATGCCACAAGCTGAAATGCCCGGTCGCAGAAAGCGCGATCAACGATAACACGCAGCTAAACGCAAAATAACCAGCAAGGTTTGCACGTAATTTTCCCGCATCAGCATGCTGCAATACCAATGCCATAGGCGGTCCGCCAATCGAGGTCGACGTCCCCATCAGTCCGGAAGCAAAACCTGCCCAGAACAATGCTTTCGGGGTAGGTTGGATCCTCACTTTCAATAAGCTGATCACCACCGCCATTAATACACCGGTTCCCAGCACTAAGGCCAGCGACTCGGGGGAAATATAAAGCAGTAAAGCCATGGCGGCAAATGTACCCGGTATTCTGCCAATAAATGCGGCACCCAACCCCTTCACTGATAACATGGTACGGTACTGCCACATATTGATTAACGCCAGGACTAGGCCAACTAAAGTGATGGTGCCCGGCACAAAACGGGGTTCAAAAAAATAGACAATAGGTGCAGCCACAATCGCCATCCCAAATCCCACCGTACTCTGAACAAAGCACCCCGCAGCCAACGCCAATGCACAGTAGATTAATGTAGTAACATCCATTTATTTCAACAGCTCCGCATGAATCAGTATATTTCTGGGTGTTATAGGTTTATCACAAAAGGTTCCCACTGTGACTTTGTAGCCCGACTCTTCCATGAAGCATGCTCGATCATAAACCAGCCACAGTTCGAGCGGACGTCGAAAAACCTGCCTGACCAGCTCTAGGCGCTCCACCCAACGATAACGCTGTTCGCCTTGCCGCTGCCAATAGCCATAATCGACATCATCAGGAAGAGCAATACCTTTTTGCTCTGCCGCCCATTGGCAAAAAGACTCAAAACCCTGATTAAGCAAACCTTTCTGTACATTAGGTACCGGTATATAGCTATCCTCACCTAAAATATCCCGTTGCAGGCTATCAAATCCTAGCCGGAAGCTCACCTCAATAAAGCGCAGATTTCGGACCCGATTACCCGCCGTTACCGTTTCCTGCAACGGTAATCGGAGATCATGCTTAGACAGCTGTAAAAGGCTGTTTTTTGCTGGCAGTGATAATGGCTGGTAGGTCTTATTTCGGATCAAGTGATAACAACAAGGTGACACACTCACAGCTTGTCCGCGGCGGCTGGCGACACGTTGTAGTAAAGAGACATGAAGATCACCGCAAGCATGCAGCGCCACTGCATGCTGCTGAGGATGAATATACTGCTCGCTCTCAGCAGAAAAGGCATCCCCATGAACAAATGTCATATCAAGACCCAGCTTTTCTGCGGCCTCTGTACCGCTATCGCACAATGTCTTTTGCCACTCTAAACTGATCACTGGAGTATGATGAGTCGCGGCAAGCACTCGCCCCAAAAAGCCTTTCCCCGCGCACCATTCCAACCACGGTAATGACAACGCAGGCAGCACACCATTGAATGCTTCAAGCTGCTGCCACTTCCGTCCGGGAATCCCCGCATCAAGCCCCCTAGGGGGGGTATATGCGACTTTCGGCAGCGGTTCAAGTGCCGCCAACGCCATGAGCCTCGGAGCCTGCGGGATCCAGCGTGTCATAGCAACCGCTAACGACTCTGGATGTTGAATGAACGCCTCAATTTCTTGATCGGTGACATTCAGCAACCACTGAGATAACTCTGGATGACGTTGTTCCCACAGCGATTGCGGGGTAGCAAAAGGCATAAACTGCCAGAACTCACGAGTCTGGGATAAGAGACTATCAAGCTGAGAAAATAGCGGGGCATTCATGGTTTGAAGAGGTACTCATGCAGTATCAGACAAAAACCCGCTTATTCTATACTCCATTGTCATTACCAGAAAGCGCATTATTTTATCGGCAGCCGCATACTGGCAAACATCGCTTCTATTTCAGCATTGGTTTTCAGCGCAACAGCCTGATCAACCACCTCTGGCGTTAAATGCGGGGCAAAACGCTCCATGAAGTCGTACATATAACTGCGTAAAAACGTCCCTTTTTTAAACCCAATCTTGGTGGTACTGGCATCAAAAATATGGCTAGCATCAATGGCAACCAAATCACTGTCCGTCATTGGATCTATCGCCATACTGGCAATAACCCCGACCCCAATACCTAGCCTGACATAGGTTTTGATCACATCAGCATCCGTCGCCGTGAACACAATTTTTGGAGTCAAACCAGAACGATTAAAAGCACTATCAAGCTCAGATCGACCTGTGAATCCAAACACATAAGTCACCAATGAATAAGCAGCCAAATCATGAATGGTAATCTGTGTTTTTTTTGCAAGGGGATGATCGGCCTTTACCACAATAGAGCGATTCCAGTGATAACACGGCAACATGATCATATCTTGATAAAGATGAAGTGCCTCAGTCGCAATGGCAAAATCTGTCGTACCCTTACCCACTGCTTCCGCTAACTGAGATGGGGTTCCCTGATGCATATGGAGCGTAACTTTGGGATACCGGGCAGTAAAACCTTGGATCACAGCAGGCAGTGCATAGCGAGCCTGAGTATGGGTTGTCGCAATGTTGAGTGTGCCCATTTCAGGATGGGTATGCTCACCCGCAACTGATTTAATACTCTCAACTCGCGACAAAATATCTCGCGATATTTTAACGATCGCCTCACCGGCAGGCGTGACCATCGTCAAATGCTTGCCACTACGTTCGAAAATCTGAACACCTAGCTCATCTTCCAGTAAACGCACCTGCTTACTGATCCCCGGTTGAGAGGTGTACAAGCTCTCTGCTGTGGATGACACATTCAAGTTATGATTGACTATCTCAACAATGTATTTTAACTGCTGTAACTTCATGGCTCCACCTGCTTATAATTTATACCCTAATGACCTCAAAATGCAGCTTTCAATATGAGCCAAGTGCGCTCAATGCTAAATATTAGTGCGAGAACAATATGCTCTTTCAAGCTAAATTGACACCGAAACAGGTGCGGTTTCACTCCCGAAAAGCGAGTTGTTTGGGCGAGCACAAACTTCTTGAGATAACTTGGGTTTATTGTGTCAATACAATTATATATAACATTACTTTATATATTGATTGCCGGAATATGCCTAGTGTTTGTTGGCAAATATCCTATACCGGCCATCATTTTTCGCTAAATTTTAACGACCATAGCCACCCGGTATTTTTCTTACACTATGATAAAAATACTCTCGATTCTTGCCGCAAAAATCATCACGGTGCTATGCCCTTATTATGAGATGGTGTATCTTATAGCCTTCATGTAAGCACAACCGCGGATGGTCATTAACCCTATGAGTATGCCACTAATTATTGGCCTGGTGAGTCTGTTGCTGATTCTGATCGTTGGTTACAACATCATTATCCAGTACCGACAAAAACTTGAAAGCAGTAAACAACAAGAATTGGCTAAATATATCGCCATTATCGACACGACTGAAGAGCTCATCGGAAATGCTCACCACCTACCGTACACTAAAGAATTACTAGTATGCCTAAATCGTCGGGTACTTTTTTCGCTAGAAAGTATGAGAGAAACGGATCCCACGGATAAGTCATTACCACACCGGATCAACAATGTCGCAGAGCAAATTCGTCAGCTACAAGAAAGTTACTCGAATAATGATGTTGCCAGTTTCAAAGTACCCAATACAGACAAGCAGGCTATCGGCATGCTTCAGCTGGTTAAACGCTTAAAGAACGTTATTAAGGGTGAGCACAGTAAAGGCCGTATGCCGACGCAATCATTCGTTGCAGAGAACGCGCGGCTTGAAGGTATCCAGCTTCGGATTAATATCGAAAATGTGATAAAACGCGCGAATGATGCCCGAGTGAAGCGTCAGCTTGGCACTGCCAAACAACTTCTCAAGCGAGGTCTTGAGGTGCTGGCAAGCAAAAATGATAACTATGCCAATCAAGCGCGTGAAAAACTCACGCAAATGCTGAATGAAATAGACAATAGCCAAAACCGCAGTAATGAACAAGAGCGCCAGCAAATGATCGAAAAAGAGCAGGACGAACTCGACGTGCTCTTTCAGCCCAAACGTAAGTGGTGATCAGCTAGCGTTCCAACTAACATGGCCATCGTTGATGGCCTTTTTTCTACCTACTCATTATCGATCATTTACCGCTCTAACATTTTATGCAAAAAAAACCGCCTTTCGGCGGTTTTTGAGATTTCTTACTTATTCGCTTTCTTTATCAGCGTTGTCTTTTTTAGGCTTCTTACGCTTATCGGTAATTTCCCACTTACCGTCAATGTATAAGCCAGTCCAACCTGATGGTTTACCATCAACTTCTGAACGAACATAGTTTTCTTTGGTCTTGCGACTAAAGCGAACAACGGCTGGAAGTCCATCTGGATCATGAGTAGGCGCTTCAGTCAGATAGATAAACTTCGGCGACAAGCGATCTTTAAAGCGAACCAACTCTTCCACTAATGGTGCACGGGTTTCTCGCGATTTAGGAAAGCTACTCGCTGCCATAAATAGACCAGATGCGCCATCACGCAGCACAAAGTAAGCATCAGGATCTTGGCTGCATGGCAGCTCAGGCAGATGAACAGGATCTTCTTTTGGTGGTGCAATTTCACCATTTTTCAAGATCTTACGCGTGTTCTTACACCCTTCGCCAGTACAACCCATGTACTTACCGAAACGACCGTTCTTAAGCTCCATGTCCGAGCCGCACTTCTCGCACTCGATCACTGGGCCTTCATAGCCTTTCAGCTTAAACTCACCTTTCTCTACCACGTAACCATCACAGCTTGGGTTATTACCACAAACATGCAGTTTACGATCCTGATCGAGCAAGTAAGCATCCATCGCGGTACTGCACTTTGGACAACGTTTTTTAGCACGTAGCGCCGCGGTTTCAACATCCTCTTCGAGCACATTGACTACACCGTCTTCATCACCCAAATTGATCGTTGTTTTACAACGTTCTTTCGGCGGCAATGCGTAGCCAGAACAACCGAGGAAAACACCCGTTGATGCGGTACGGATCCCCATCGGACGATCACAAGTTGGACACGCAATATCGGTCAAGACGATATTGTTTGGCTTCATACCGCCTTCAGCTTCATCCAGCTCAGCTTTTTCAAGCTCTGAGGTAAAGTCACTGAAGAACTTATCCAATACTGCTTTCCAGTTCGCTTGGCCTTCGGCGATTTTATCGAGATTACCTTCCATTCGGGCAGTAAAGTCGTAATCCATCAGATCTGCAAAACTCTCATCCAAACGATCAGAGACAATCTCACCCATCTTCTCAGCATAAAAACGTCGCTGATCAACACGGACATAACCGCGATCTTGGATAGTCGAGATAATTGATGCATAAGTCGAAGGACGACCAATACCACGCTTCTCGAGCTCTTTAACTAATGCGGCTTCAGTAAAGCGCGCTGGCGGCTTCGTAAAGTGCTGCTTAGGCTCCAGAGATTCAAGGTTCAGTATTTCACCCACATGAACCATAGGAAGCGTTGTGTCATCATTTTTGCCTGATGGACGCTGTACCAGTGTCCAACCGGCAAAACGTAATGTACGTCCCTTGGCTTTTAGCGTGAAATCACCGGCCTGAACGGTAATGGTGCTTGAATCATAATTGGCTGGAACCATCTGGCATGACACAAATTGACGCCAGATTAAGTCATACAACTTAACTGCATCTTGATCCATGCCTTCCAGATTCTCGGCTTTCACATCCACACTTGATGGGCGAATCGCTTCGTGTGCTTCCTGAGCATTACCTTTACTGCCATACACATTAGGCTGCGCTGGCAGATAATTCTCACCGTATTCCGCGCCAATAAATTCACGCGCTGCTTCAACCGCTTCTTTTGACAAATTGGTTGAGTCTGTACGCATGTAAGTTATATAACCGGCTTCATACAAACGCTGAGCTAGGCCCATGGTGCGCTTTACACCATATCCCAAACGGGTACTCGCCGCTTGTTGCAGCGTCGAGGTTATGTAAGGTGCCGATGGTTTACTGCTGGTTGGGCGATCTTCACGATCAACCACCTTGTAGGCCGCTTTCTCAAGCAAGGCGTTTGCCGCCATGGCTTCGGCTTCATTCACCGGACGGAAAGCTTTACCCGCCTGCTGGGCAACCATCAAACGCAGAGCTTCGCTAGCTGACGTTAACGTATTGGCATTGATATCCCAGTACTCTTCAGGGTCGAACGCTTTAATTTCACGCTCTCGCTCAACAATGAGTTTTACCGCCACAGACTGAACACGACCAGCTGACAAACCGCGTGCGACTTTTTTCCACAATAACGGCGAGACCATAAAGCCAACCACGCGGTCAAGGAAACGTCGCGCCTGCTGGGCATTCACACCATCAATATTAAGTTCACCAGGCTGTTCAAACGCCTGCTGAATTGCATTTTTGGTGATCTCATTAAAAACTACTCGCTTATAACGCGCTTCATCGCCACCGATGAGCTCACGAAGGTGCCACGCAATAGCTTCTCCTTCGCGGTCCAAATCGGTTGCGAGATAAACATAGTCAGCATCGGCCGCTAGTTTCTGTAGTTCATTAACAACTTTTTCTTTTCCAGGTAGCACTTCGTACTGCGCTGCCCAATCGTTATAGGGGTCAACCCCCATTTTACCGATCAGCGACTTACGGTCTTTTTCTTTTTTGATAAGTGCTTTTTCTTCCGCACTCAGCCCTTTGCTCGAGGTCGCAGCAGCTTTTTTGCCTGTACTACGCGCACCAGTTGGTAAATCACGCACGTGACCTACGCTTGACTTTACAATGAAGTCCTTACCCAAGTACTTATTGATAGTCTTCGCCTTGGCTGGGGACTCCACAATAACGAGAGATTTACCCATAATAATTTTATTACGTCCTCGTGCTTAAATATTCACAAAAAACAAACCCTTGCGTACCAAGCCATCTTGGCTACACAACAATTTTGGTACACCAAACTGATTAAGTAACTATTCAAATTGCTGTACCCAAGCGGATTGAGAACAACGTATGGATAACTAGTTACGTAATGTCATTGGTATTTACATATTGGGCTACAATCCTAGAAGGTCAACTGGTTTTTGACAAATCGAAACTGTTTGCTCGTCCCTTCTCCAGTTGTTAAAGCTGTGTTGATTTTTATAATAACACCATCAACACGTCGTTTCTTTGACCATCAAATCGGATATTTTCCCTCTTTTATATACGTAAAAAATAGTTCAGTTCCCAACGGGCGGTAATGATTACCACCTCGTTACCAATTTGGCTATAAAAAACAGCAAATTTTCGTCACCGCTCACAGAATTTGGCTCTTCAATGACTTAGCTAGCTACTCTTTATACAATTTTGTACCGAACAATGGCTCTTCTCAAAATTTGTCTTCACCGCTTAACTTCAATACACTGTTATACCCACCTGACACCCGTCAGGGCGACATTATGGAATCAAGAGAACGTCATGAGCACCAAACAATCCATTTCCCGCGATGATATCCTGCTAATTGCCAATCAACTTATCCAAGACCATAAAGGTTACCAAGACGGTATGCGAGCCACTTCAGTTGAAGAACAAGCTGGCGTGCTAATTTTCAAAGGCGAATATTTTCTTGATAGCGATGGCCTACCAACAGAGAAAACAACGGCTGTTTTCAATATGTTTAAGTTCTTGGCACACAAGCTGTCACCAGAGTTTACACTTGCTTAGGCTAACAACTAACAGCCCCGCACTCGCGGGGCTGTTTTTACATAGGATGGATACAATCACATCTCAATGGTGATACTGTCTTTAGGTTCATCATCATGCGAACCGCCTGATGACGAAGGGGGACCACCTCGGCCTTTTGGATCGGGACCGTACTGATTTGCACCTTTGGTACCCTCTAAAATACCTAATTCAATAATCACAAAGATAGGCCCAATGACGGGAACAAACGTTAAAATAATCCACCATGCGCTCTTATTTCTATCATGCAATCTCTTGATATTCAGAGCCAATGATGCCCAAAATACAAACCCTAAGATCACCATCGATAGAACATCGAGTAACGGATTATTGGTTAAATTTTCAGGTGTGGCATACAAGAATACAGGTAATGATACCAGCAGCACGGGTACACTATACAACCAATAATCACGACGTCGCATCCGCCCCGCAAATGAAAACAGAGCCCATTTCTGGTTCATCATAATTCCTTACATGATTGGACGCTGACCGCGACTAATCCACTTCAGTAACAAATTATCCGCCGCATCACCGGTTACACCCGCTAATTTTTCTGCTAATTTTTTACGCTGAACATAACGGACTTGAAGCACTTCTCGATCTTTACATGCCTGGCTGATGAAATCATCACTGGTGCCAATTTCATCCACCAAACCGAGTGCCACGGCTTGTTTACCAAACCAATGCTCACCAGTCGCAACTTTTTCAAGATCGAGATCTGGACGATGAATGGCAATAAAATCCTTAAACAAACCGTGTGTTTCTTCAATTTCGGTTTGGAATTTTTCCCGCGCTTTATCGGTATTTTCACCGAACATCGTCAGCGTACGTTTAAATTCACCTGCGGTGATTTGTTCAAACTCAATATCATTCTTTTTCAGTAACTTATTGAAGTTTGGTAGCTGGGCGATCACGCCAATCGAACCGACAACAGCAAACGGTGCAGAGATGATTTTATCTGCTACACACGCCATCATATAACCACCACTGGCGGCAACCTTGTCGACTGAAATCGTCAATGACACACCTGCACTCTTCAGACGATCCAACTGAGAAGAAGCCAGGCCATAGCCATGAACCATGCCTCCACCCGTTTCAAGTCGGAGTAACACTTCATCACCTTCAATGGCAACGGCAAGAATCGCCGTTACTTCTTCACGCAATGCAGCGACTTCTCGGGCATCAATACTGCCGTGAAAATCCAACACAAATAAACGTGGATCGCGCGTATGAGATAGATCGCCCTCTTTAGCCGCCTTCTTCACTTCATTCTGACGGGCTTTGTGTTTCTCTTTTTCTGCTTTCTTTTCTGCTTTATCGCGTGCTTTTAGCAACGGCTTATCGAACAAATGAGACTCTAACTGATACACAGTGTCCTTGTATTGCTCTGTAAGATCCGTTACTTCAAGCTCGCCTTTCTGTGCACCATGATGGCCCTTCAATCCTTTAATAATCACAAGAATACTAACAATGGCGATCACCACCGTGGCAATTTTGGCTAAGAACAGCCCATAATCAAACAAAAAATCCAATGTTGAGTCCTCATTTTTGATGTCACCCTATTGTAACCACGTTGTCACCCATATCGCTATCGCAATATACCTAAGTTAATCCAAGACATTGCATTCAAAGTGTTCTCCGCGCTTATAGTTCAAGAAAAATACTGCAAGCCTCCCTCCGATTTAAGGGGAGTTAACTCGGCAATCAGCACACTAAATCACTGCCAACAGACAAGATTTATTCTCGCTCAAACACGCATATTAAGGTCGCTTAGGTATACAATAGGATAATGAAAAAACCAATAAGGATGTAAGGCGTGGATTATCAAACCGCTGAGAACTCATTGAAAGAGAAAGTTATTCTGGTAACTGGTGCAGGTGATGGTATTGGCCGTCAAGCTGCTATCTGTTATGCAGCCCATGGTGCAACCGTGATCTTACTTGGCCGTACTGTCAGCAAGCTAGAAGCTGTTTATGATGATATTGAGAAATTAGGTTACCCACAACCAGCCATTATTCCCATGGATTTAATGGGGGCGACCAAGCAGCATTACCTTGATATGGTTGATACCATTGAAGGCCAATTTGGCCGTTTAGACGGTGTACTACTCAATGCTGGCATACTAGGGGTACTCAGCCCGTTTGATCAAATTGGTGAAGATTCCTTCGATGATGTCATGCAAGTCAATGTGAAATCACAGTTCTTACTGAGTCAAGCCGTGATGCCATTGGTAAAAAAAGCAGAAAATGGCCGCATAATATTTACTTCCTCCACCGTCGGCCATAAAGGTCGTGCTTTTTGGGGAACCTACGCCATGTCCAAATTTGCCACTGAAGGAATGATGCAAGTGTTGGCTGATGAATTGGCAGGAACCAATGTCCGTGTTAATGCAATCAACCCTGGAGGTACCCGTACTGGTATGCGAGCGACAGCATTTCCGGCCGAGGACGTTTCATTACTGAAAACCCCATCCGATATCATGCCACTCTACCTGTATCTGATGGGACCTGAAAGCCAGGCGGTACACGGCCAGTGTATTGATGCTCAACCTAAACGTACTACGAGTACGACAAACTAACCATTCTTACCAATATTATTGAGATGCAAAAAAAGCAGCCATCTGGCTGCTTTTTATATTAACTGTTCGCACTTATTTACGGCTACGAGGTTTTGCTGGCTTATTCTTCAGCGGATCACGGCGGTTTGCTGCATTGCCTGACGGCTTACGACGAGCACCTTCACCGGCTGGTTTACAACGTGAGTCATCACCTGTTGGTTTACGACGCGAGTCATTACCTGCAGGCTTACGACGTGAGTCTTCGCCTGTTGGTTTACGACGTGAGTCGTTGCCTACAGGCTTACGACGTGAGTCGTTGCCTACAGGCTTACGACGTGAATCTTCACCTGTCGAACCACGGCGCTGACGTGGATTCTGATCTTGACCCACAACTTCCGCATCATTACGACTAGAAGAACGACGTGAATCTTGACGCCCCCCACGACGGCCACGACCAGTATCATCACTGATACGCTCTTCGTGACGGCGTACAGCACGACGGATTTGACGCACACCACGCTTGCGCTTCTGACCTTCAACCGTCAGTACCGTTTCTGATTCTGCTGGCAGCTCAACCGTTTCACGTAAGTAGTTCACTTCCTTCAGCTCAAGCTCCATCCATCCACCACGTGGCAGATCTTTGGTCAGGAAGATATCACCGTAACGTACACGCTTTAGACGACTAACTGTTACGCCTTGTGAATCCCACAGACGGCGGACTTCACGGTTACGGCCTTCAGTGATCACCACGTAAAAAGTATGGTTCATACCTTCACCGCCGGCGTATACCACATCTTCAAAACGTGCCATACCATCTTCCAGTTCGACACCACGAACCAGATTACGTACCATCTCTTCTGTCACTTCACCGAATACACGCACCATGTACTCACGCTCAACTGAACGGCTTGGGTGCATCAAACGGTTTGCTAGCTCACCATCGGTGGTGAACAATAATAAGCCTGCGGTGTTGGCATCAAGACGACCAACCGATACCCAACGGCCATCACTCAGACGCGGCAAACGGTCAAATACCGTACGACGACCTTCTGGGTCATGACGAGTACACAGCTCACCTTCCGGCTTGTTATAAGCCAATACGCGGCACACTTCATCTGACGTTGATACCAGCTGAACATTATGGCCATCAATACGTACACTGACAGACAAATCTTCTAAACGGTCACCCAGCTTAGCAACTACACCATCGATACTGACGCGACCCTGTTGGATCATCAATTCAATTTCACGGCGAGAACCCTGGCCTGAACGTGCCAGTACCTTTTGTAATTTTTCACTCATAAGACAAACCTTTGTCGCCTTCACAGGCGTCGAAATATCATCGCACTTTAAGCCATCTTAAAGTGGCGGAGAATTATGCCAAAACCAGCACAGAGTTACCACTTAAAACGGTTTTCTTCACGACTCAAATGGCGAGGGATCACCCGCACCGATGCGAACAATATCCATTCCATCATTACTAAAATCTATCACCGTCGTTGGTTGTTCACCCAGATAACCACCATTAATGATCAGATCCACCGCGTGTTCAAGTTTGTCACGAATATCATCCGGATCCGATTCTGTGGTTTCGTTTCCAGGCAGAATCAATGAGGTCGACATCATCGGCTCTCCCAACGCTTCAAGCAACGCCAGCGCAATCGCATTATCAGGAATACGAATGCCGATAGACTTTCGTTTTGGGTTCATCAATCGGCGAGGGACTTCTTTAGTACCTTTAAAAATAAAGGTGTACGCGCCTGGCGTGTTATTTCGTAATAAACGAAACGCAGCATTATCAACCCGTGCATAGAGGGATAGCTCTGACAGATCTCGACACAACAGGGTGAAGTTGTGTTTATCATCCAAACGGCGGATCTTACAGATACGTTCTAACGCTGACTTGTTCTCTAACTGGCAGCCAAGTGCATAGCCCGAATCGGTTGGATATACAATCACACCACCATTACGAATCATTGCAACCGCTTGGTTGATTAATCGCACTTGGGGTGTTTCAGGGTGAACATAAAAAAACTGGCTCATTCTTCCTCCATCGGAAGTTGACTGCCCGCAGGCACTTCCACATCAATGCGCTTCTTTTCAACGCTCCATTCATGCCAGACCTCAGAAACACCTTTCGGTAACCAGAGGTTACGCCCAAGTTCGGTCCATGGAGAGGCATAATGGAAATCAGAGCCCTGTGAAGCGAGTAATTTGTATTCTATTGCATAATCCCCCAGCAAGCGTCTCTCCTGCTGAGATTGCTGTGGCAACGACACTTCCATGGCGTCCCCCCCCGCTTCCGTAAACGCGGTTAATAAGCGTTTTATCCACTTTGCGGTCATATTATATCGCCCTGGGTGGGCTAAAACAGCCTGCCCGCCCGCTTGCTGGATCACAGCAACAGCTTCGGCAATTGAGCACCAATTAGGTGGCACATAACCCGGATTATTGCGCGTTAGATACTGTTTAAATACGGCTTGCATCGTCTTGGCATAGCCCTGTTCAACTATCCACTGGGCAAAATGGGACCGGGTTAATGTCGCTCCTGCCGCAATAGCTTTTGCGCCCTCCAGCGCACCCGGCATCCGATTTTTTTCAAGCCGCTCTCCCATTAACTGAGCGCGATCTTCTCGCCGCTGTGCCTGTTCAGCAATCAGCTGGGTCAACGCGGGATGATGAGGGTCAATATTCAAACCAACAATGTGAATATCAAAATTATGCCAAAGCGTCGAGATTTCAATACCTTTGATTAGCGTCAATGGCAAATTTTGTGTATTGATCGCCAGCTCAGCAGCCTCAAGTCCTGCCACCGTATCATGATCGGTGATAGCCAATACATCTACCCGGCGCTCTACCGCTCGGGCAACAAGCTCGTCCGGAGACAACCGGCCGTCAGACGCCGTCGTGTGGCTGTGTAAATCAAATAACATAAATTAAATTCTTGACTTTATTTTCATGGACTAGTTTACTAGTACGCAGTTACTGACTATGACACTTTCTAACGTCACAGGATATTTACATGGTACAGCAAATTCATCATCAACTCTGCGCTTTCTTCTCTTGGTGCTGGCACTTCCCACTGCGGGTTGTGTGATTTGCTGCGCCTGTAGGCCAACAATACCAACCCGCAACTGTGCGGGTTTTTTTATGCCTTTTTTTCAATGATACCGATTTAATCACCCATTTAGCACGATGCGTCAGGCCAAGAAGATGCCCTCACGCATTCACAAAAGGAAACCATCATGATTATCGTACTTAAACCAGATGCAACGGAAGCCCAGGCAAAAGAAATTCTGGCTCGCATTGAAACTGCTGGCCTCAAGCCTCTGTATATGCCAGGCGTTGAACGCATCGTACTCGGTGCCCTTGGTGATGAACGCGTACTGGAACGATTACATCTTGATGCCTACCCTTGTGTTGAACACGTTAAACCCATTCTGACCAAATACAAAATGGTGAGCCGTGAGGTGCAAGCCCACGATACTGTTGTTCGTTTTGGCAACGCCGCCATTGGCGGTGACAAATTCGCGGTCATCGCCGGACCATGCTCCGTTGAGTCAGAAGCGCAATTACTGGCTGTCGCGGAAGTGGTCAAACAACACGGTGCCGTAGCTTTGCGAGGTGGTGCATACAAACCACGTACCAGCCCTTATGATTTTCAAGGCATGGGTGTTGAAGGCCTTAAGCTGCTCAAGCTCGCCAATCAAAAACTGGGGCTGCCAACCGTTTCTGAGGTGATGGAAGTCAGCCAGATGGAAGCAATGTGTGAGTATGTGGACTGCCTTCAGATTGGTGCGCGAAATATGCAGAACTACGCATTACTCAAAGCCGTGGGTGAGAGTAAAAAACCGGTCTTGCTCAAACGTGGACTTTCCGCCACTATCGAAGAGCTGCTTCTGGCCGCGGAATACATCTATGATGCAGGTAACTCAAACATTGTCCTGTGTGAGCGAGGGATCCGCACCTACGAAACAGCCACCCGTAATACATTGGATTTGAATGCTGTTGCTTACCTTAAATTGCACAGCCACCTTCCGGTGGTGGTTGACCCAAGCCATGGGACAGGAGTCCGTGAACTGGTTATTCCGTTGTCACGCGCAGCGGCGGCGGTAGGGGCTGATGGTATCATCGTTGAATCACACCTTAACCCGTGTGAAGCCTTATCAGATGGTCATCAGGCGTTGACAGGTCCAATGTTTGAACAGTTGATGCAAGAGTTAACACCGTTTGTACAAGCGGCAGGGAGAACGCTGTGAATACTACCCCCCTAGGCATTGGCGAGCTGGAGCTCCTCAGCCTGGATGTACCCTATGTGGCGGATCCGACCGAGTTATATTACTCCGTCTGTGGTAACCGCCCCCATAACCTACTGTTAGAGTCGGCAGAAGTCGATTCCAAACAAGATCTCAAAAGCCTGATGCTGATCGATGCGGCGGTACGCATTGTCTGCAGGGGCAAACAAGTTCGCCTTGAAGCCCTGACAGACAATGGTCTCAATGTGCTGCAGACCTTAGAGCCCACCATCGGGACTGAGATTAAGGTGCAGCGCGACAGCACCTGCCTTATTTTGGACTTTCCAACCGCAGAACGCACCTTGGATGAAGACAGCCGCCTGCGTCAAACCTCGTCGTTTGATGCGCTGCGAATGATCCAGCATGCTTTTGATATCACCGGGCACCCGCGCGAGGCATTATTCCTCGGCGGATTATTTGCCTATGATATGGTCGACAGCTTCGAGCCACTGCCCGAGGCACAACAAGATAATCAATGCCCAGATTATCTATTCTATATTGCCGAAACCTTACTGGTCATTGACCACCAGCGCCGCAAAGGTAAGCTGCAAGCTACCTTATTTGGCGGTGACGAATACACTGCCTGTTATTTCGAGCTCAGCCGCCGTCTGCAGCACATCAAAGAAGCCTGCTTTGCACCAACCTCCGTACCGGCCGCCGAGCCGCTCGATACCTGCGAGCCGACAGTCACTGTCAACGATAGCGATTTTTGCCAACAGGTGATCAATCTCAAGCAACATGTGATCAATGGTGATGTGTTTCAGGTTGTGCCATCTCGCCAATTTATCCTACCGTGCCCATCGCCACTGGTCGCGTATAAAGAACTGAAAATGGGTAACCCAAGCCCGTACATGTTCTTTTTACAAGATGCCGATTTCACGTTATTTGGTGCCTCACCTGAAAGTGCGCTGAAATACTGCACTCAGACCAACCAAATCGAGATCTACCCGATTGCAGGCACGCGTCCTCGGGGTAAGAATCCCGACGGTTCAATCAACCTCGATCTGGATGGTCGTATCGAGCTTGAACTGCGCAGCGACATGAAAGAAAACGCTGAACACATGATGCTGGTCGATCTCGCGCGTAATGATGTTGCCCGCATTAGTGAACCGGGTACGCGTTATGTCGCCGATTTGCTTCAAGTCGACCGCTACAGCCATGTTATGCATCTGGTATCAAGGGTGGTGGGGCAACTCCGCGGCGATTTGGATGCACTGCACGCTTATCAAGCCTGTATGAACATGGGCACGCTGACCGGCGCTCCCAAAATCCGTGCGATGCAGCTGATCCGCGAGGTCGAGCAGCGCCGCAGAGGCAGTTATGGCGGCGCAGTCGGCTACCTCACCGGTAACGGCGATATGGACACCTGCATCGTGATCCGTTCAGCCTATGTCGAAAATGGTATCGCCAGTGTTCAGGCCGGTGCTGGCGTCGTGTATGACTCACAGCCACAAGCCGAAGCCGATGAAACGCGGGGCAAAGCACAAGCCGTGATCACCGCAATTCGTAAAGCCCATAGCCTGTCACCGTCGACAACGCGATAGAAGGAAGCCAATGATGACCCTACCCCATATTGTGTTACTCGATAATTTTGATTCATTTACCTATAACCTGGTTGATCAGTTTCGCACCCTTGGCTGCCCAGTCACCATCTACCGCAACAGCCTGAGTGTGGAGCAGATGGTGCAGGCTCTGGCTGAAAAGACCAATCCAGTTTTAGTGCTATCGCCCGGCCCGGGAGCTCCGGCAGACGCAGGCTGTATGCCAGCCCTGATCAAGAAAATGCAAGGTAAGGTGCCAATGATTGGCATCTGCCTAGGCCATCAAGCCATCGTAGAAGCCTACGGCGGTAAAGTGGCTGGTGCCGGTGACATTGTTCATGGTAAATCGGCCATGATGCAGCATAACGGTCATGCGGTCTTTGGCGGGCTACCCAGCCCGCTATCCATTGCCCGTTATCACTCGTTAGTTGCAAAAACTGTATCTACGGACTTAAACGTGATTGCAGACGTTGACGGACTGGTGATGGCCGTCGCCAATGATCAGGACAAAGTTTGCGGCTTCCAGTTTCACCCGGAATCCATTCTCACAACCCAAGGCGCTCAGCTACTGACCAATACGCTGAGCTGGGTGATGTCGTCCCCTGAAAGCACCAATAATCAGCCGACGAATTAAAGAAAAGGAAGACTAACCATGAATGCGACTATTGCGACCTTAACCAACAAGCTCTATGCCCAAGAATCTCTCAGCCAAGCTGAAAGTCAGATCCTATTTGATGCCATCATCAAGGGTGAAGTGGAACCCATCGTGCTTTCTGCCGTGTTAACAGCACTGAAAATCAAAGGGGAAATCCCAGCGGAAATCGCAGGGGCGGCCAAAGCGCTACTGGCGAATGCCACCCCCTTCCCCCGCCCTGATTATGACTTCGCGGATATTGTTGGCACCGGCGGCGATGGGGCCAATACCATCAATATTTCCACCACGGCAGCATTTGTTGCAGCGGCTTGCGGTGTCAAAGTAGCAAAGCACGGTAACCGTGGGGTATCGAGCAAATCAGGCTCATCTGATTTACTGGATGCTTTTGGTATCAACCTCGCCATGGCACCGGAAACGGCTCGCAAAGCCCTCGATGAACTCGGGGTCTGCTTTTTGTTTGCACCGGAATACCACGGCGGGGTTCGCCATGCCATGCCTGTACGTCAAACACTGAAAACTCGTACTATCTTTAATCTGCTTGGGCCATTGATCAACCCAGCCAGGCCAAACATCGAACTGATGGGCGTCTATGATAAATCATTAGTACGCCCTATTGCCGAAACCATGGCAAATATGGGCATGAAGCGGGCCGCCGTAGTACATGGCAGCGGATTAGATGAAGTCGCTATTCATGGTGAAACCACCGTCGCGGAAATCATCAATGGCGAGATCAAAGAATACACCCTGACACCGGCTGACTTTGGTCTGGACACCTACCCGCTTGAAGCGATCAAAGGTGGTGAACCAGAGGAAAACCGAGCCATTATCACCAATATTCTGACAGGCAAAGGCACCGAGGCCCAAGTGGGGGCTGTCGCGATCAACGTTGCCCTGCTGCTTCGTTTATTTGGCCACGATGATCTCAAAGCCAATACCCAGCAGGCCATGGCTGTCATGCAGTCCAGCAAAGCCTATGAGCTGGTCAGCCAACTTGCATCACGAGGTTAATGATGGAAACTGTATTAGCAAAAATCGTTGCAGACAAACACCTTTGGGTTGAGGCACGCAAGGCACAGCAGCCGCTGACCTCTTTCATTGATAGCCTGACCCCGAGCGATCGCAGCTTCTACGATGCTCTGTCCGGCGAGCAGGCCGCGTTTATTCTGGAATGTAAGAAGGCCTCACCCTCTAAGGGGCTGATCCGTCAGGATTTCGATCTCGATGCCATTGCCAAGGTCTACAACGGCCATGCCAGTGCCATCTCGGTACTGACCGATGAGAAGTATTTTCAAGGCAATTTCGACTTTCTGCCTGTAGTGCGCAACCAAGTCACCCAGCCGGTACTGTGTAAAGACTTTATGATTGACCCTTATCAGGTATATCTGGCCCGCCACTATCAGGCGGATGCCATTTTGCTGATGCTATCAGTGTTAGACGACAAGCAATACCGCGAACTTGCCGCCGTGGCAGAAACGCTGGGGCTTGGGATCCTGACCGAAGTCAGTAACGAAACGGAGCTTGAGCGAGCTATTGCATTACAGGCCAAGGTTGTTGGCATTAATAACCGCAACCTGCGTGATCTCAGTATCGATCTTAACCGGACCAAACAGCTGGCACCTCGCCTGCCAGCAGAAACCATTGTGATTTCTGAATCGGGCATCTATAACCACCAGCAGGTACGCGAATTATCAGCCTATGCCAATGGTTTTTTGATCGGCAGTTCACTGATGGCAGAAGACAACCTTGAGCTTGCAGTTCGGCGTGTCTTACTCGGTGAAAATAAAGTCTGTGGCCTGACCCACGCCGACGATGCCGCCGTAGCTTACCAACATGGCGCGGTATATGGCGGACTGATCTTCGTTTCCGGTTCAGCACGTGAAATAGCGCTTGAGCAGGCCAGACTGGTTATGAGCGGTGCCCCGCTTAAATATGTTGGTGTATTCCGCGATGCCGATCCCGATGCGGTCACCAAAGCCGCCAAGGCCCTGTCGCTCTCAGCCGTACAGCTTCATGGTGACGAGACCCCTGATTACGTCCAACACCTCAAAGCCCAGCTTCCAGCCGATTGCGAAATCTGGAAAGCCCATGGCATCACAGACAAGGTACCCAATTTTGCCCAATGGGATGCCGACAGGCACCTGCTCGATAGCAAAGTCGGTCAGCAATCTGGCGGGACTGGTGTTGCATTCAACTGGTGCCTGATCCCTGAATCAGAACGCCAACACCTCATGCTGGCTGGCGGCTTAACCCCAGATAATGTCTGTGAAGCCGCCCATCTTGGCTTCAAAGGACTAGATTTAAACTCCGGCGTCGAAACTGCCCCAGGCAAAAAAGACCCATCCAAATTGAAAGCGGCCTTTTTGGCTATTAGAAAGTATTAAGGATTGATAACACGATGAGCAAGTTAAACGCCTATTTCGGTGAATTTGGTGGGCAGTTTGTCCCGCAAATCCTCGTCCCTGCACTGGATCAGCTGGAAACCGCCTTCATTGACGCCCAGCAAGACCCTAGCTTTCAAGACGAGTTCATGCACCTGCTAACGGAATACGCAGGACGCCCAACAGCACTGACACAGTGTCAGAACCTGACGAAAGGTACCAAGACAAAACTGTACCTAAAGCGCGAAGATCTGTTACACGGCGGTGCCCATAAAACCAATCAGGTATTGGGTCAGGCACTACTGGCCAAGCGGATGGGCAAACACGAAATTATCGCCGAAACCGGAGCTGGACAGCATGGTGTTGCGACCGCCTTGGCCTGTGCCCTGCTTGGTCTGAAATGCCGGATTTACATGGGTGCTAAAGACGTTGAGCGCCAGAGCCCGAATGTATTTCGAATGAAGCTGATGGGCGCCACGGTAATCCCCGTTCATTCAGGCTCTGCGACCCTGAAAGATGCTTGCAACGAAGCGATGCGTGACTGGTCAGCAACTTATGACAACGCCCACTACCTACTCGGTACCGCTGCGGGTCCTCACCCCTTCCCGACCATTGTGCGTGAATTCCAACGCATTATTGGAGAAGAAACCAAGGCTCAGATCCTGAAGAAAGAAGGGCGACTGCCGGATGCCGTTATTGCCTGCGTCGGTGGTGGCTCCAATGCTATCGGGATGTTTGCCGATTTCATTGACGATGAATCGGTTGCGCTGATTGGGGTCGAGCCCGCAGGCATGGGCCTCGATACCGATATGCACGGCGCCCCGCTGAAACACGGTAAACTGGGGATCTTCTTTGGCATGAAAGCACCGTTGATGCAAGATAACCATGGTCAGGTGGAAGAGTCTTATTCTGTTTCTGCGGGTCTGGACTTCCCCTCTGTCGGCCCGCAACACGCTCACCTCAATGCCATTGGCAGAGCAACCTATGATGCGGTGACTGATGACGAAGCACTTGATGCGTTCCAGATCCTGGCGCGTAATGAAGGGATCATCCCAGCACTGGAATCAGCACATGCTTTGGCCCATGCCCTGAAAATGATCAAAGCCAATCCAGAAAAAGAACAACTCTTGGTTGTTAACCTTTCCGGCCGTGGTGATAAAGACATTTTCACCGTCCACGATATCCTAGAAGCAAAAGGAGCGCTGTAATGGATCGTTATCAAGCACAATTTGCCCGTCTGGCTGAAATCAACGAAGGCGCATTCGTTCCTTTTGTCACCATTGGCGATCCTAATCCCGAACTTTCGCTGAAAATAATTGAAACACTGGTAGACGCAGGCGCTGATGCCTTAGAACTTGGCATACCGTTTTCTGATCCGCTCGCGGATGGTCCGACGATTCAGAGCGCGACTATTCGGGCTTTGGAATCGGGCACCACACCTGCGGTTTGCTTTGAGCTGATTGCCACTATTCGCGCCAAGTACCCTGATACCCCTATTGGTCTGCTAATGTACGCTAACTTGGTGTTTGCCAATGGCATTGACAACTTTTATCACCAATGTGCCCAAGCCGGTGTTGATTCGGTATTAATCGCTGATGTACCACTCAACGAGTCTGCAGAATTTCGGACGGCGGCTGAAAAGCATGGGATCCATCCAATCTTCATCGCCCCGCCTAATGCTGACAACGCCACATTGCAAATCGTGTCTGAATTCAGCGGGGGCTATACCTATCTGTTATCACGAGCCGGTGTCACTGGGGCTGAAACTAAAGCGTGCATGCCGATCGGACCACTACTGGATAGTCTGAAAGCCTATAATGCGCCGCCAGCATTGTTGGGATTCGGCATTTCAGAACCCGCTCAGGTTAAAGATGCCATAGAAGCCGGTGCCGCTGGTGCCATTTCAGGCTCTGCGGTTGTAAAGGTCATCGAAAAAAATCTGGATAACGAGGATACCCTGCTGTCAAGTATGCATACCTTTATCAGCAGCATGAAAGCAGCAACACGATAGTGATATCAGCTATCCGATAGACGGTATGACCACATAAGTTACAGCATTATCGATTAAAGCCGCCGCTCTGGCGGCTCTTTCATATTTCTCCTATTACCTCATCACCACGTTTTATATTCTTTGCCACCATAAACACATGCCTGAAATAACGGACTACCCTTTGATCTAAGCAAGTGCAGCTGAGGTGTTTGATCGTGGATAAAGAAAAAGGGCTCTTGAACAACATCGGTATACAAGTCGTTATAGCCATGTGTGTCGGTACCCTCGTCGGGGCAATGATGGGGCATTCTGCCAGCATGTTCGCCCCACTGGGCAGTATTTTCATTCACTTAATCAAAATGCTAGTGATCCCACTGGTTGCCGTTGCCATCATCTCTGGGGCCGCTGGGCTCGGTAGCAGTCACTCGGCAGGAAAAGTCGGTCTGATGACCTTAGGATTCTTTGCCATCACATCCGCCGTGGCCGTCGCCTTAGCCTTAATGATGGGGGAAGTTTTCGAACCAGGGATCGGCATTGATCTTGCCGGGGTCGAAGGCATATTCTCTAGTGTCTACGCCGATAAAGGCGAACTCCCCACCTTCTGGACCACTATCCTGGGGATGATCCCCACCAATGTTTTCCAGTCACTTAATGATGCGAATATCCTACAAATTTTAGTGTTCTGCCTCTTCTTTGGTATCGCCCTGTCCAAGCAGGAAAAAGCACGCCGAGATCCCATCATCAATGGCGTCAATACGATTGTCGATGCCATGGTATGGATGATCAATGTAGTAATGAAAGTCGCCCCTTTGGGCGTATTTGGCTTAATGGCCGACGCCGTCGGTACCTTTGGCTTCAGCGCATTAATGGTCGTATTCAAATTATTCGTAATATATGTCGTCACTATTTTGATCTATGGCCTTCTTTTCTACCCCGCGATGATCAAAATCTTCAGCAATACTTCACCGCTCAAATTCTTATCGGTGATGAAAAAACCACAAGCGGTTGCACTCTCCACCGCATCCTCCATGGCGACCCTACCCGTGAATATGGAAGTCTGTGAGCAAGAGCTCGGGGTAAAAAACGCGACTGCTTCTTTCGTCCTGCCGCTAGGGGCCACCATCAACATGAGTGGTAACGCCATTTATTACGGTTTAGTGGCTATCTTTTTTGCCCAGATATTTAATATTGAATTAGGAATGGGGGCATATATTGCGATTATTCTCACCTCAACCTTAGGAGCAATAGGCCAAGCAGGCGTGCCAGGGCCGTCTTTTCTGGTGGTTGCCGTGCTCTTGGCGGCGGGGATCCCGATTGAAGGGCTACCACTGTTATTTGCGCTTGATCGAATCTTCGACATGATCCGTACCGCGCTGAATATTACCGGTGATGCAGCCTGTGCTGTGATTGTTGATAGTATGCTTGAGAAGCCGGAGTGAGAGAGATAGGAACGAGGGACTAGAAATAATCAGGGACGAGTTACACGAAGCGAGTAAAAAGTAGGTTCGGGAAAAGAGCAGGTGCGAAACAGAGATGAAAATAGACGGACAAGCAAAAAGAGACAAGTGGTAGGTGCAAGTAGCAGGTTACCTTAAGCGGAGAAAAACCGATGGCCTAATAGGGGGTGGCCTGCATAAATTCTGCGGTTAGTATACCATATACGAATAATGCACTATTAATGGTTCTATTCATGAAACAACTGATCGATTTTATCCCCCTAATTGTATTTTTTATTTTATACAAAACCAACGACATCTACGTGGCCACAGGGGCGTTGATCGCAGCAACAGCTATCCAACTGATTGTTACTTTCTTGCTCTACAAAAAAGTAGAAAAAATGCAGCTTATCACTTTTATCATGGTCTCTGTTTTTGGTGGATTAACGATTTTTCTGCACGATGCAAACTTCATAAAATGGAAAGTCACCCTTATCTATGCCATTTTTGCGATTGGTCTGGCCACTAGCCAGTATATGGGTAACCCATTGATAAAAAAAATGCTTGGTAAGGAAATTACCCTTCCAGAAGCGGTGTGGAATCGTATAAATAGTGCTTGGACACTGTTTTTCGTTGTATGTGCTATCGTGAATGTCTATATTGCTTTCCGCCTGCCATTGGATGTCTGGGTCAATTTCAAAGTTTTCGGGTTACTAATTCTGACATTGATCTTCACCCTCGCCACTGGCGGATATATTTATCACCATATGCCAAAAGAATCCGATTCAGAGTAGTGCAGAGTCGCCACATGACAGCAGAAAACAACATCCCTCGCGGGCAATTATTGCTTCGCACCCTTGCAATGCCAGCCGACACCAACGCCAATGGCGATATTTTTGGTGGTTGGATTATGTCCCAGCTTGATCTGGCCGGAGCCATTCTAGCCAAAGAGATTTCTGGCGGCCGCGTCGTGACCGTTTCCGTTGATAGTATTGCCTTTAAAGCCCCTGTTGGCGTCGGTGATGTTGTCTGCTGCTACGGTGAATGCTCCCGCATCGGCAATACATCCATGAGTATAGCTTTGGAAGTCTGGGTCAAACCAGTGGCCCATGACGATGTAGGTGAACGTTACCGAGTCTGCGAGGCAACATTCAACTATGTTGCAATCGATAGTAATGGTCGCCCTCGCCCAGTCAAAAAAGCATAGGAAATATGCACAATAAGCCCTAATGTCTAGTTAGGGCTTTTTTTTTGCTTTAAGATAGCTTCATCTATAACGCATTCGCCGTTTCTGCCCCTTTATTCTGACGTGATAGCACGTTACAGGCGTTGGCGAATACAAGGAGAATCCCATGTGGTACGTTATTTTTTCTCAAGATGTTGAGAACAGCCTTGAACGCCGTATGAGCGTACGTGACAAACACCTTGCCCGACTTCACGATCTGCAAGAACAAGGTCGTCTACTCGTAGCAGGGCCTATGCCAGCCATTGATAGTGACAATCCTGGTGAAGCGGGTTTTACCGGATCAACCGTTATTGCACAATTCAACTCACTGGAAGAAGCTCAATCATGGGCGGATGCGGATCCGTATATTGACGCAGGTGTGTATGCGAACGTTATCGTTAAACCGTTTAAAAAAGTCTTACCCCAGTAACGCCTGTAGGAATAGATGAATATGTTAAAACGTACGTTCACCCTACTTGCCATCGCATTGCTTGCCGGATGCTCATCAACCCCTTCTGAAGAAGAAGCGATTATGGCCATGGCGAAAAGCCGTGCTATGACAATTAACAGCAAAGCGCCTTATCAGAAAATTGATCAATACCAGATCATGAAAGCGAAAGCGCGTGAGAACGTCGTTGAAATCACCATTTTATATGGCGGCGGTGGCAATACTCCACCGACCAAAGCGGCCAGTAATACCGTCGTTAATTACTGTAATAACCCAGAGCTTAACCCAACATTAAACGGCGGCGTGAACTACAACATTATCATTATGGATATGCGTGGTCGCCCGATGGTCACTCAGCCAATCACCGCAGAAGTCTGCCAGCAGATAACACATTGACCGTTCATTATTGAGCAGCCAGCGGCCTTCTCACGGTTAATAATGAAAACGCCAGCGGATGCTGGCGTTTTAGCAAGTGAAAATAAGCCATTATTAACGGCGATAGTGATTACTGTCGCTCGAAGATCAGCACTTTCAATCCACCTTCAGGATCAATATCTTTAAACTCAGGTGGGTTTTCCAAACGTTCCTGATAGATCAGCTCCGGCGCTTCTGCCGCCATGCCATCAATCAAGAAAGAGGCGGAAACACCGGGATCATTCACGCAGGCAACCACTTGCCCCTGTGGTGTCAACAATTCCGGTAATCGACGTAAAATTTTCTGATAATCCTGCGTCAAGGCAAAACTGCCCTTCTGGAATGATGGCGGATCAATAATGATCATGTCATACGGACCCAACTTGCGCACTTTTCCCCATGACTTAAAGAGTTCATGCCCAAGAAAACTGACTTTTTTCAGATCATGATCATTGAGATGGTGGTTATCACGACCACGGCTCAGCGCCGCTCTCGCCATATCTAAATTCACTACATGCTCTGCCCCGCCAGCAATAGCTGCAACGGAAAAACCGCAGGTATAAGCAAATAGATTTAATACTCGCTTACTGTCAGCATGGCGCATTACCCACTCACGACCATAACGCATATCTAAAAACAGACCGTTATTCTGTTTACGACCCAAATCCAGCTTAAATACCAAGCCATTCTCAACGACATCTTGATATTCACTACTCTCACCCCACAACACTTCCAGTGGCGATCCCGGACGGTCACGGTGTTGCAGTAATAAAGACTTGGCACCTGACTGCTGCCAGACGGGTGTTTCGACCAGTGCTTCTAGCACAGTCTGTAATTGAGTCAGAAACGCTTCAGATGGCTCTTTAAATAAAGACACCAAAACCTGACCCGATAGCCAGTCAACCGTCAACTGCTCCAATCCTGGCCAGCAACGACCACGGCCATGAAATAATCGGCGAACTTCTGCTGGCGGTGTAGCCAGTTCAGCATGTAAGTGTTGTTCGAAGGTTTTTAGCGCACTTATTTCCATAACGTTACTGCGTTGAGTCAATGAAGGGCGCTATTCTATGCGAGATGGTCAGTAATGATAAGGGCATTCAGGGAATGAGTTTGATCTTTTCCTGCTCACAATGGCGGCAATCGGCAAGTAGAACATACTCAACTTCCATTCTTGCGCGGTGTAGGCGACGGAGCCGTTTTTTGATGATTTTTTGATATCGACGAAATGACGCCTGCCCCCAAAAACGTGTTTTTATTTTTTTCTTTTTTAACCGCATACGAAGCGATATAGAACGGGTATGGCGCATGATGATTCTCGATCTAGGTATTTTCCTAGACGGGCATTATAAGTGAACTTTCATCACCTTGAAATTAATATTGGCTAAATAACCACCAATCAAGCCAATAAAACGTAAGAAAATATCGGCTTAGCCTCTTTTAACAGCAATATGGCTTGTTTTACCAGCCTAAAATCAAAAAAGGTGGTTACGTAATAACCACCTTTTTCACTCACCCGTTTTCTCATCGTAAGCGCTATATTTTGCGCATTACTTCTTGCTCGGTAAAACAGGCCAATTGAGTGTCCATGGCATTTTCCATTGTGCTAACCCTTGTTGAATATCATCACCCTGCCACAATTCACCACGTACCGGCGGGCAAACAAACTGCCATTGCTCACCCAGATATGGAAAACGTAACGCATAAGCATGCAGATAACCGCGATCAGCCCCTTCACTGCCATAAATATCATCACCGGTAATTCCCGAACCGACACTGCGCAGTGCCACGCGAATTTGGTGGGTTTTACCGGTATGCGGTTTGCATAAAAACAAACGCCTGCCATTGCCGGCTGTAGTGGAAAAAAATTGGGTGATCGCCGGATTCTCACGGCTCGATTCCAACTTCCAACTACTGCGACGGGATCGGGTCATATCGCCAATCACCACGCCCTGCTTCTTCTTCGGCTTTTTCGATCCAATCGCCAAATAAAACTTCTCGACCACCCGATGAGCAAAATTCGCCGACAGCGCTGACGCCGCATCATGATGGCGGCCAAGCAATAAAAGACCTGAGGTCATTTTATCGAGCCTGTGGATCAGATACAGTTTGTCATCCCCGGTCTGGCGCGCCACTTCAGTCAATAACGCCAACTCATTATCATCTTTATGGACACTGATCCCAGGATGCTTATCGATAACCAGAAAGTCAGGGTGCTCAAAAACCAGGGTAAACATAACGGTACTCAATCAATAAAAAACGGCAGCAGTATATACCTAAGCTCACTGCTTATGTGCATTCACGACCAAAAATATTCCAGCCTCTTTCTGGATTTTTTCCATCACACCATCACTGTTTTGAGTCTCTGTTTTCATAAATTCCACTGGTATTCCTAGCATATCAAGGCAATATATATACTCATGACACATTAATAAAAAAATCTAATGGAACAATTTTACCAAGTACTGATCTGGGTTGGGGTTTTTCTTTATTGGTTGATGATCGCTGCCGTAAGCATGCGCATTGTCTTCAAACGTCGTGTCGTCGGCGTATCACTAGCCTGGCTCATGATCATCTATGTCGTTCCTGTTGGCGGTGTAATTGCCTATTTACTTTTTGGCGAACTCAATCTTGGAAAAAAACGCGCCGAACGAGCCCGTGACATGTTTCAACCTTATGAAGACTGGTTCCAACGCCTAAACGATGGACCTGGACATCAACCTCACCTGATGAGTGAACATGCCCGCCCAATTAATGATCTCTGTGAAAATCGCCTCGGCATACCCGCACTAAGTGGTAATACCCTGTCACTACAAGATTCACCACAAACGATTCTTCGAGCGCTGGTGGAGGACATCCATCAGGCTCAACATTCAATTCAGATGGAATTCTACATCTGGCATCCTGGCGGATTAGCCGATGATGTTGCCACCGCATTGATTCTTGCAGCCAGACGCGGCGTCGACGTCCGCGTATTACTCGATGCCGCAGGCAGTATGCGCTTCTTCCGCTCCCACTGGCCCAAGTTAATGCGCCATGCTGGCATCCACATCGTAGAAGCATTGGCCGTCAGCCCATTAAGAATGTTTTTGCGTCGGCTTGATCTGCGGATGCACCGCAAAATTGTCGTCATCGATCGGTGCATTGCCTATACCGGATCCATGAACTTAGTCGACCCCGCCTATTTTAAAACCGATGCCGGTGTAGGGCAATGGATTGACGTCATGGTCAGAGTCACGGGCCCTACCGTTGCGGTACTCAACGCTATTCAAGCGTGGGATTGGGAGGTAGAAACGGGTGAGCGCTACCTTCCTCAATTACCTGAATGTGATTTGTCTCATATAAGCAATAATGCCGATATGATCCAAGTCATCCCATCTGGCCCAGGTATGCCAGATGAAATTATTCACCAGACATTACTGCTCAGTATTTATCAAGCTCGTAACAGTGTGGTGATAACAACCCCGTATTTTGTTCCCAGCGAAAACTTGCTTCATGCTCTGAAAGGCGCTGCTTTGCGAGGGGTTACCGTTGATATTGTGATCCCAGATAAAAACGACTCTATCATGGTGGAATGGGCCAGCCGCTCATTCTTCTCAGAGCTGTTATTAGCCGGCGTGAAGATCCATCGCTTCCACGGTGGTTTACTGCATACTAAGTCAGTGGTCATTGATAATAACCATTGCTTAATTGGTACCGTGAATCTGGATATGCGCAGCCTGTGGCTTAACTTCGAAGTGACGCTGGCTGTCGATAATCTCGAGTTTACGCAACAGCTTAACTGGTTGCAGCAAGAATACATCAAGGACTCATCGATGGTCGATAAAGACACATGGCAAGAGCGACATATCACCAACAAGTTGATTGAGCAATTTTTCTATATGTTTAGTCCGTTACTTTAATGGACAGCCCCACACAAAGGCCCTGAATCCTCAGGGCTTTTATCTTTCTCTATTCACCCAGCACCCGTTCTTAACACTAGGGTCTTGCAATCGGACATAACTCGATCAAAACCACAACGCCTGCAGCAGAATAATGCCAAATAAAAATAAGCTAATCAGCTTCCAAAATACAACCGGCGCTTTCTTTTTGAAAGGGAGATGACTGGCTTGCTTGAGTAACTGTTCAGAAGGGCGATAAAGATCTGATGAAAACTCTGACAGGGCCTGATATCGCTGACTCAGCATCGGGTGGCAAGCCTTACTGATCACTAAATCTAACCATGCTGGTAAATCATCCCGATACAGTGACAGTGGCTGATAGATCATCGCACGGCTTGAGGGATACCGGCTGTGCTGAAAACTCAGTGCCGCATAAGGATAATGACCCGATAACATCTCATAGAGAATCACCGCGATAGAAAACAGATCAGATTGCGTACTTACTTCAGTGCCTGCCAAACATTCTGGCGCCATATACTTTGTATCGCCCACTGGGAGTGGTTCATCTATCACAACGGGTACATCTTGAAAGCTCTTCGCCCATACCGTGCCGAAATCAATGATCACAATTTGACCATGGCTATTCATCATGAGGTTTTCGGGTTTCAAATCGCGGTGCACGATACCATGCCGCTGTAACACTCTCACGGCTTTGACGATCTCGCAACCAATGCGCCGGATCTGTTCTAACTCAGGATACGGATTATCATTCATCCACTGCCGGAGTGTCACACCGTCCACCCAGTCACAGACATGGTATAAAAATGATGATGTGTGTGAAAATGGATGAATTTTCATTAATCGAGCATGCGTTAACTGTTCACCTATCCATCCTTCCCGAACAAAACCCTGTAGATAGTGGTAATCCTCCGCATAATTCAGCGACGGCACTTTCAGCACATACTCCCGTCCATCAAAGTCACTGACGGCAAGGTACACATGACTACGTGCTCCACAATGGAGGATCCGGATGATTTTATATTGATCAAGCTGATTACCGACGGCCATCACAGGCGGGATCGCTCGCCGTACCAGCTCTCCGACCATTTCATCCAGCCCCATCTCAGGCAGAGCATCCACACCGAGGATTAAACAGGTACTATTGTCCTGACTCCCTTGTGCCAGAGCCGATTCAACCACACTCTGAGCTTGATGCTCTAAAGACAATGACGGGCACGATAACTGATCAGCCATTGCCGTGGCATTCACCCATTCATGAACCCCGTCTGTAGTGAGTATTAACCGATCCCCCGTTTCGAGCCGTAGCTGCTGATAGTCCACTTCTAGATGCGTATCCATGCCTAGAGCACGGGTTAAAAAATACTGATGACCAAACTGGTGACGACGATGGTCTCGGGTTAATGGTGTCAGTTTTCCCTTACGAAAAAGCGAGACTCGGCTATCGCCGACATGCATGATATGGGCAGTATTGGACTTGATCACCACAGTGCAAAAGGTCGAAACCATACCATTATGGGTCAACTCCCTTTGGCGGCCATGGTGATAAAACCACTGGTTTAATGCATTTAGCACCTTACTCGCGGATTGCTTGACCCCCCAAGTTTGTGGCGTCGCATAATACTCACTAATAAACTGGGTTACTGTGGTATGACTGGCCTGCTGCCCTAGCTCGCTGCAGCTTACGCCATCGGCAATACACGCCACCACGCCCTTATGTGAATATTCACTCTGACAGGCGGGCTGTTTAACGGCAAAGGCATCTTGATTAGTGCTGCGATGGCCTGCACTGGAATATCCACCGACACTTAACCTTAATGAATAACGACTATTTACCAGCACCTCATCCATTACTGCCATCGGCTAACCTCCCTGCTAATTTTTTGCCACGTCAATCATGGTAATACTGCCATCATCATTGACCTCGGCAATTTGGCCTTTTGGCTCCTCCATCATCAACAAGGTGACAAAACCAATCACTGCGGTGCCTGCTATCACATAAAAAAATGTGCTGTAATCAACCAGCGACAGGATAGTGAGATAACACACCGCCCCCACATTGCCATACGCCCCAGTCATTCCGGCAATCTGACCAGTCATACGGCGTTTAATCAAGGGGACCGTGGCAAAAACGGCCCCTTCTCCGGACTGAACAAAGAACGAACACGCCATTGCAGCAACCACCGCGAGCCAAAGTGGCCACTGACTATCAACTTGCCCCATCAAAAAATAACCAACAGCCAAACCTGCCGTTAAAATAAGCAATGTCGGCTTACGACCATACTTGTCAGACAACCACCCCCCACCCGGGCGTGACATCAAATTCATAAAGGCATAGGCGGATGCAACCATTCCAGCCATCACGGGTGTTAACTCAAACGTTTCAGAGAAAAAAAGTGGCAGCATAGAAATAACCGCGAGCTCTGATCCGAACGTGGCAAAGTAGAGTACGTTCAATACCGCCACTTGTTTAAACTGATAGCGATGGATCTCAGGTACTGGGTAAATAAATACTGATTTATTAACCTTCCATACTTGACGGACCTCACAACTATAAATCGCGACTAGTAGCCCATATAGCCCCCATGCCACGCTATCTTGTAATAGTCCCACTCCAGTGTCAGACAGTTTCCAGATCAACAAGGCCATTGCGCCATACATGGGTAGCTTCATCAATAACAATAACAAAAAGTCACCCTTAGACGTCACCTCCATCGCGCCGAGATTTTGCGGTTTAAAATAGGTCGCCCCTTTCGGGGTATCCGTCACGTTGTGATAAAAGACCCAAGCAAACACCACGCTAATACCCCCAGTCAGCGCCATTGCATAACGCCAGCCGTCTTCCCCGCCAAACATGACCGCAATCGTTGGTAAGGAAAATGCCACCGCCGCGGAACCAAAATTCCCCCACCCACCATAGATGCCTTCTGCAGTACCCAGCTCATGATGAGGGAACCATTCTGACACCAAGCGAATCCCCACCACAAATCCAGCACCGATGAGCCCCAATGCAAACCGCGCTATCGCCGCTTGAACAAAATTGTCAGCCAATGCAAACGCAAAACACGGGATAGCACACACCAATAGCAAGCCGCTATACGCCAACCGTGGACCATATTTGTCGGTCAGCATCCCGATAATGACCCGTGCCGGAATGGTAAAAGCAACATTAAGAATAAGTAGGGTTTTAATCTCGGCAGTTGTTAATCCCAATGATTCTTTTACTGCTTGAAGCAAAGGGGGAAAATTAAACCACACCATGAAAGTAATAAAGAAGGCCATCCAGCTCAGGTGGAGGATCTTCATCCGGCCTGAAAATGAAAAGACATTGAATTTGCCTAGATCTGACATTGAATACTCCTTATTCCGAGCCAATGTCGGCATTGTGACTTTCAATTTGTATCGCGCCTTGGTAACAGCGTACTGAATAGGTTTTTAGTCGAACCTCTGCATGCTCCAGACATTGGCCCGTTTGCAAATTAAAGTGCTGTTTATACAACGGCGAAGCGACGACTGCCTCTTCCCCTATCGAACCGATGATCCCCCGCGATAGCACGTTAGCCCCTCCGATGGGATCATAATTGTCCAAGGCATACAGTGAATCGGTTCTTGCGCAGAAAAAAATCGCCACTTGCTGCTGTCCCAGTAGCACACAGGTCCCGGTATGGCTGATCAAATCGTCTTTCTGGCACACCGTCTGCCACGTTACTTGATTCGCGACTGTCATGAACGGCTCTCCTCAGTAATATCTAAGACATCAATCTGCCTTTCCTGCACAGATACCGGGCGACGTTGTCCCCGTTCAATAACATAAGCGAGCTGGCTATCACCTTGGTCACTGTTTTGAAAATGCCTGAATCGCTTGAGCTTCTGTGGTGAAGACAAGGTCGTTTTCCATTCGCATTGATAGTGGCTCAATGTCTCAGCCATATCAGCTTCCAGCTCTGCGGCAATTCCAAGATGATCATCAATGACAACCTGTTTAAGATAATCCAATCCACCATCCAGATTTTCCAACCAGACGGAGGTGCGCTGCAAACGATCAGCAGTGCGGATATAGAACATCAATAACCGATCGACATAGGTAAGCAATGTCAGCTCATCCAAATCAGAAGCGAACAGATCCGCATGCCGTGGACGCATTCCCCCGTTGCCACACACATACAAATTCCAGCCCTTCTCCGTCGCGATGAGCCCAATATCTTTCGACTGGGCTTCTGCACATTCTCGAGTACAACCTGAGACGGCAAATTTGAGCTTATGCGGTGCGCGAAGCCCCTTGTAGCGATTTTCCAGCTCAACCGCGAACCCGACACTGTCTTTCACCCCATACCGACACCACGTACTGCCCACACACGACTTCACTGTTCGTACCGACTTGCCATAGGCATGGCCCGTTTCAAATCCCGCATCCACTAACTGTTGCCAAATCTGTGGTAACTGATGCAGCTGGGCGCCAAATAAATCCACCCGTTGGCCACCGGTGATCTTGGTGTAGAGCTCAAACTGCTTGGCAACGTCGCCAAGAACGATCAACTTATCTGGCGTGATTTCACCGCCGGGAATACGCGGTACTACCGAGTACGTCCCGTCTTTTTGCATATTACCGAGGTAAATATCATTGGTGTCCTGCAGCTCCATATGACTGTCTTCCAGCACATAGTCATTCCAGAACGAGGCCAATATCGAGCCCACCGCAGGCTTGCACACATCACAACCAAGACCGCGACCATGGCTCGTAATCAAGTCATCAAAGGTTTTTATCTGCTTAACCCGCACAATGTCGGCCAACGCTTGACGGGAATAGGCAAAATGCTCACACAGATGATCGCTGACGACTACCCCCATACTAGCCAGCTCCGCGTCCAGCACTTGCTTCGCTAATACGGTACACCCCCCGCACCCTGTTGAGGCTTTAGTGGTTGATTTCAAGGCGCTCATGTCAGAGCACCCCGCAGCAACCGCTTGCCTGATATCCCCTTTGCTGACGTCATAACAGGAACAAATTGACGCACTATCGGGCAACGCTTCAATCCCCGTAGGCATCCCCTTACCACCGCTATCCCCTTCACTTGCAAGCTGAGGCAAGATCAGTACCGCCGGATTCTCAGGCAGGGGCAAATCATTGAGCTTGATTTGCAATAACGTGTTGTAGCTTTCCACATCCCCGACCAGCACCGCCCCCAACACCTTGTCACCTTCCGGAGACAGAATCAGTCGCTTGTATACTTGTTCTATATCATCACTATAGGTGTAAGACTGCGCCCCTTCTGTCACACCATGTGCGTCACCAATGCTGGCAACATCCACGCCTAGCAACTTGAGCTTGGTGCTCATATCGGCCCCGGTAAACGCACGATTTACCGCCTTACCCTCCTCGCTCTTATTCGGCCCGATTTGATTCTGAATAAGATTGTGAGCAAGCACTTTCGCCATCTGATAACCGGGAGCAACCAAACCAAAAATCCTCTCCTGCCATAAAGCACACTCACCGATAGCGTAAATATTTTCGATGCTGGTTTGGCAGTGATCATCAATCACAATACCGCCTCTCGATCCCACCTCGATGCCACTTTGGCGAGCTAACGCATCTTGCGGCCTGATCCCCGCTGAGAAAATAATCATATCGGTTTCAAGAAATGACCCATCAGCAAAGTTCATCCGATAACGACAACACTCACCCGCAACGATCTCCGTGGTCGCCTTGTCGGTATGAACGTTGACTCCCAACGCTTCTATTTTCTGTCGGAGTAATTGTCCACCGCCGCTATCTAATTGCACGGCCATTAACTGGGGGGCAAATTCCACCACATGGGTGACTAACCCCATCGATTTAAGGGCATTCGCCGCTTCTAGTCCCAGCAGGCCACCACCGACTACCACCCCACACTCACTCTGACAACCTGATTGTTCAATCGCGTCTAAATCTTCTATCGTGCGGTAGACATGGCAATGACGTTGATCGTTACCCGGAATGGGCGGAACAAAAGGGAACGAACCCGTAGCCAAGACCAACACGTCATACCTCTCTCTTCGCCCAGACGCGGTGATCACGGCTTGATACTGATGATCAATCTCCACAACCGCGTCTCCCAACACGTAGCTAACACCATGCTGCTGGTAATACGCTTCATCCGTCAGGGCTAAGTCACTGGCCGTTTTACCACTGAAATAATGGCTCAACTGAACCCGGTCATAAGCCAACCTTGGCTCTTCACTAAAGGTGATGATGTCAAACTCACTGGCACGGTCCTGTGCCAAGATATCTTCAATAAACTTATGACCGACCATTCCGTTACCGACCACAACGATTCGCTGTTTCATCATCGTTCCTCCCGAGATGCTGACACATAATCTCTACTCATTACGAACAACACAGAGCAAAGACAGTGCCATCCGCCAACGAACCAACAGCAACCAATTAGCAAGCAATTGTTAAATAAGATGTTATTGATCCTTATAGCTGATTACCCTGAAATGGTAAAACATGCCACTGCCTATTCTGATGCACCTGTCCCGTGCAACATCCTCTGGCTTGCACCAATCTAGCCAAAAGATCTGCCCCCTCTATGCACACCGACACACTGAGTTAATCACGAAACCTATTACCACCAATGCATGAATAGCGAGAGCAAGGCACCTCATTTCTCACCTCGATTTGATATTGGCGTGGTTATTGCTGAGGTTATGGGTGCAACAATACGTTAATGCTGATAGAGGAGATCGTCATGGAAAACAATACCGAGGGATGGATCAAAACCACCTGTGCTTACTGTGGCGTCGGATGTGGTGTAGAAGCGCGTCCCAATGCACAAGGCTCTCTGGATATTCGTGGCGATAAGTCTCACCCCGCCAATTACGGCAAGCTATGCTCGAAAGGGTTAGCTCTGGGTGAAACGGTAGGGGCACACGGCCGATTACTACAGCCACAGATAGAGGGGAAACCTCACTCTTGGGAGCGGGCCCTGAATCATGTAGCCGATAAATTTAATCAACTCATTGAGCAATACGGTAAACAAGCAGTGGCGTTTTATGTCTCTGGCCAGTTACTCACTGAAGATTACTACGTCGCCAACAAGCTGATGAAAGGGTTCATCGGCAGCAGCAATATCGATACTAATTCCCGCCTGTGCATGTCATCCAGTGTTGCAGGCCACCAGCGAGCCTTTGGTGCCGACATTGTTCCGGGCTGCTATGAGGATATAGAACTGGCTGATCTGGTGATTCTGGCAGGTTCCAACCTAGCATGGTGTCATCCGGTGCTTTACCAACGTTTACGGGCCGCAAAAGCTGAACGCAACACCAAAGTGATCGTGATTGATCCCAGAAAAACAGCCAGCTGTGACATTGCTGATCTGCATCTTGCCCTCAAACCCGGCAGCGATATCGCCTTGTTTAATGGGTTGCTGGCTTACCTGAGTGAGCACAATTATCTCAATCAGGATTACATTAACGCGCACACGGAGGGTATCGATTCGGCCCTCGATACAGCTTACCGCTTTGGTGATATTGGATCGGTTCAGGCTACCACTGGTCTAAGCCACTCAGAGATCAACACCTTTTACAGTCTGTTTGCCCGTACACATAAAACCGTCACTCTGTATTCTCAAGGTATCAACCAATCCTCCTCCGGCACTAGTAAAGTCAACAGCATTCTCAACTGCCACCTTGCAACGGGCCGTGTAGGCCTACCCGGCTGTACTCCTTTTTCTGTCACCGGACAACCTAACGCCATGGGGGGGCGGGAAGTCGGTGGCCTTGCCAACATGCTAGCGGCCCATATGTCGTTTGATGATCCGGAGCATCACCAGCTGCTCAGCCAATTCTGGCGCACAGACAACTTATCCACCGCCCCCGGACTCAAAGCCATCGACATGTTTGATGCCGTTGAAAAAGGTGAGATCAAAGCCATTTGGATCATGGCAACTAACCCGGCTGTTACCCTACCCGAGAGCGAGAGAATCAATACGATCCTAGAAAATTGCCCTTTCGTCGTGGTATCTGACTGTATGGCGCAAACTGACACGCTGCGTCATGCAAATGTCGCGCTGCCAGCTCAGGGCTGGAGTGAGAAATCCGGTACAGTCACCAATTCAGAGCGGCGTATTTCACGTCAACGGCGGATCTTACCGACACCGGGAGCGGGCAAACCCGATTGGTGGATCATCAGCGAGATAGGAAAAAGAATGGGCTATCCGACAGCATTCAATTACCGTCATGAAGGCGAGATCTTTAACGAATATGCGGCTATGACCACCCTTAGTAACGATCTGAATCATCACAATCAACGGGGATCTCGCCATCACATTCATCCAGCTAAGAGCCAGGCCTCATCATCGACACCCCGGTTACTCAACCTTCAAGGGCTGATCAACCTCAGTCCCCAGCAATACCACCAACTGTCGCCACAACAATGGCCTGTCTATCTATGTAACCAGCCCACCACTCGACTACTGAGCAACGGGCAATTTCTAACCCCCTCAGGAAAAGGGCAATTTATTGCGACTCCATTCCAACAACCAGCCTCTTCACCCTGCCAGCAATATCCGCTGATCCTCAATACGGGTCGGATCCGCGATCACTGGCATACCTTGACCCGTACCGGATTATCAGCCCGATTGTCTGAACATATCAGCGAACCCTTTATTACCTTACACCCACTTGATGCCGAGAGTTATGATTTAAAATCCGGGCAACTGGCACAGTTATCAAGCCACTATGGTCAAGCATGCTTACGGGTAAAAATCAGCCAAGATAGCCATATCGGGCACGCCTTTGCTCCGTTTCACTGGAGTAACAGCACGACCAGCCTCGGCAAGATCAACAGCCTTATCGGCACACATCGCGATCCATTATCCGGCCAGCCCGAGTTCAAATATACCCCGATCAATCTTACTCCAGTCACTGGCAACAGCGAGGCATGGCTTGTCACTCAAGCCATAATCACCAAACAACAATTTCAGCAATATGCTATCGAGAATTGGGTGTTACAGCGTATCCAGCATGGTTACCTATACCGGATCATTTCCGAGCAGATGCCCCAACAGCTCTCTATCCAACTCCAGCACTTGCTCACAAACACGGACAGTGTATCAGACCCCCATGAAAGACCGCGGCAACATCTCGTAATACAAAACCACCGCGAATATCGCGTTGTGCACCTCAACGATCATCATATTCAAGCGGCCTCTGTCGTCACCCATGCACAAAATAAGCTTGATAAAGACTACCTGTATACCCTGCTTAACTGTCCACTCAGCGATCTCGCGGTTCAAGCCATACTGACTGGTCAGTCATCACCCGATCACCAAACGGGACGAACAATCTGCGCGTGTAAAAAAGTAGGTGTTCACACCATTACCCAAGCGATAAAAACACATCAGCTCAACTCTATACAAGGGATCAAACATTGTACTCAAGCGGGAAGCGGATGTGGCAGTTGCCTGCCTGAATTACAATGCTTACTCGACGAAGCAAACAACACCGTAATAAAGCACACGATAGACGCATAAATTCAAGGGATATCACTCACGCATGGCCATAACCCAAGGCAATAGCAGCACATTACTCCCCACTTAATTTATTTCCCCTTGTCACAAATTTATGTAACTACGTGACTAATTGATTTAATTATCATTTTGAAGCCATGAAATGCTGCATTCTCTACAAGGGGGGGTTGACAACCCCCTCACGCCTCAGACTCAACGTGCAATTTGTAATCAAATCAACCCATTCTATTTTTTAACAAATCATCTTCTCGAGGTGAGATCACGAAAGCCTCTTCACCTCACATATTGCTGTTACATTTTGAAACACATTTGCTTGTTCACACAAAAGCAAAACTGAAACATTCCATCACTGGACGCTTTTTCACTTCCTATTAATCACACAATATAGCTAGGTGTTTATATTTCAGTTTCAATTTTCCACTTAATATAAGAGAGAAGTAGATGAAAAAATTGGCTCTTGTGGCTGCGTTAATGAGTGTGTCTGGCATGAGTGCCGCGCAACAAAACGTTGATGAAATGTCGCAACTCACCATCGTCCCGAACCATAACCCGACGATGATTCGCAATTTTAACCCTTACCTGCCAACACGACTGCATACCGCGCGTGATTTCATCTACGAATCACTAGTCATTTTCAATGAATTAAAAGGTAATACGCCGGAATACCGCCTAGCAACAAACTACTATTTTAGCGACGACTTAAAACGCATTACCTTTGAAATTCGTGATGGCGTAAAATGGTCCGACGGCACCCCATTTACGGCTAATGATGTTGCTTATACCTTTAACAATATTAAAGCGGTACCGGCATTGGATGACCGTGGTGTCAATAAGCTAATCGACAAAGTCGAGGCAACCGACAGCAAAACCGTTACTTTCCACCTCAGCGAAATTAACACTAATGCAGCCTATGAGATTGTTCAGGTTCCTGTTATACCAGAGCATATCTGGAAGAAAGTATCTGATCACACCACATTCGTTAACCCGAATCCAGTTGGTACTGGCCCGTTCACTGAAATTCCACGCTTTACCTCAACCCTTTTCCTGCAGTGTCGTAACCCCAATTACTGGGATAACGCCGACTTAGACGTTGACTGTTTACGTGTACCGCAATATAACCACAACGACCAAGTGCTTGCCGCACTGATCAACTCTGAAGTCGACTGGGGTGGGTCTTTTGTTCCAGACATTGACAGTACCTTTGTCGCCGCCTCTAAGAACCATGGCTACTGGTATACCGCAGCGGGTACCCAGTCATTTGTCTTTAACTTTAAATCAAGCGATCCGGTCAAACAGGAAGCATTGAATAACATCGATTTCCGTCGTGCTTTCTCTATGGCACTTGATCGCCAGTCAGTCATCGATATTGCCAACTATGGCAACGGTACTGTCAACGACTTCGCATCAGGTCTTGGTTACGCATTTGAAGCTTGGTCAAACGAAGAAACCCATAACAAATACCGCCCTTACATGACCTTCAACACTGATGCCTCTAAAGCGTTACTGAAAAAAGCGGGCTTTGTTGATAAAGATAAAGACGGCTTTGTTGAAACACCATCAGGCAAGCAACTGACGCTAGAAATTCAATCCCCGGGTGGCTGGACAGACTTCAATAACGTGGTCATTCTTGCTGCAGAACAATTAGCCGAAGTGGGTATTCGCATTGACGTGAAAACACCTGATTTCGCGGTTTATAACATGGAAATGTTGAATGCGGGTTATGACATTGCGTTCACCAACTATTTCCATGGGCCAACGCCACACAAATACTGGAGCAGCGCTTACCATTCTAAGTTGCAGACTGGCGAGAGTGTTCCACGCTTTGCCATGCACTTCTGGAACGACAAAAACCTAGATAAGTTACTGGATGGTTTCTATAAAACTGACAAACGCGATGAGCAAATGAAGATCGCCCATCAGATCCAAAACATCATTGCAGAACAGCAAGTCACTGTACCTGTTATCTCAGGCTCCAACTTCTACCAGTACAACACCCAACGCTTTACTGGTTGGTGGAGCAGCGACAATGCTAAAGGCCGCCCAATGCCATGGGAAGGTACACCAGAGCGTGTGTTACACGTGCTTGATTTGAAGCCAGTGAAATAAGCAACACCACTACCATCATAAACCCCGCTTCGGCGGGGTTTCGTTGTTGTATCTATGACGATCATCTGGCTTAGCACTGACTCACCTCACTTTTCTAATACGCTCATCACGCCACCTTTGACTGTATATAATTACAGTATTATTATGCAGTCTCGATAACTTGAAAGGATGCAGCCTAATGCCAGATTCAGCGCAAAAAATCACCCACTGCCTGTGCGGTGCCGTCAAAATAACGGTGACAACAGTTAACCCTAAATTTACCGTATGTCACTGCCAAATGTGCCGTACATGGGGAGGAGGCCCCTTCTTTGCCGTGCAGTGTGGCACCGAGGTCACCATTGACGGTGAAGTAAAAGAATTTGACTCGTCAGCCTGGGCAGCACGCGGCTTTTGCGCTGAGTGTGGGACACATTTGTATGTCCGGTTTAAAAAATACCAAAGTTACAACATGCCAGTTGGCCTGTTTCCTAAGCTGGCAGGGCTGGTGATGGACACGCAATATTTTAATGATAAGCGGCCTGAGTACTACTGCTTTACGAATCAAACCAAAACGATGACAGAAGCCGAAATACAGGCTTTTTTTGCCGCTGACTTAGCAGAAGAGTAGCAATCATCCACATAAAAAAAAGCCACTAAAGCAGCAGCTTCAGTGGCTAGATATACATACAACGCAATGGTTATTTACGTGTATTGGTAGGCGCGGTTAGAACAGCTTTATCAATCACATGACCAAGGATGTTATAACCAGCAAGTGCAGGAGAGGCATTGGCTGGCAAGTCAATTTTCGCAGTATTTAATGCATAAACCGTAATTTCATAGTTATGGGGTTTAGCATGAGGTGGTGGGCAAGCACCGCCAAAACCCTTAAAGCCGAAATCGTTAGTCACCATGCTTGCACCTGCTGGTAAATTCTTACCATCCGCATTACCCGCACCTTCTTTTAGCGAATGCACGTTCGCTGGAATATTCACCGCAACCCAATGCCACCAACCACTACCTGTTGGTGCGTCCGGATCATACATTGTCACAGCAAAACTCTTCGTTCCTGCTGGTGCATCGCTCCATGTTAATTGTGGAGATTCATTGCTACCCGTACAGCCCCATTGATTAAATACTTGAGTACTTTGCAAAGAGTGATCATTGGTGACATCGGCACTTTTTAAGGTCATGGCTTGCGTCATAAAGGCTGGTACTGCGAGTACCACAGCCGCTGCAAGGTGTGTGAATTTCATATTCGCCTCTTGAGTATTTAAAATAGACTCCGGCTATCTCAATGTGTTGAGCATCGTGAGATAGTGGAGCTTCGGTCGTAACCCGGTAAGGTTAAAACATCGATATATGGTCACTGAATGTTCAGCTAAGATGCATCTATCGACAGTTCCTTATGCTTGTCTGGTATGATGCTGGGGTTAACCGCTGATGACAACGCAATAGAATTGGGTTGTGAGGTGAGAAAAAGTAAATTAAAGGCGATTTTGATGAGAGTGATACCACCAATTAAAGCGGTTATTTATTTTGAAGCAGCCGCGCGTCTGCAAAGTTTTAAATTAGCGGCAGAAGAGCTCTGTGTCACCCCTGGAGCCGTCAGTCATCAAATTAATACCTTAGAAGATTTTATTGGCCAAAAGCTGTTTCTCCGCCAAAATCGAGCGATAAAGTTAACCAACTGCGGGTTACGCTATTACGAAAGAACCTTCTCTATTTTAAACGATTTAGAGGTTGCGACCGCTGATCTCGGACGTCACACAAAAAACGCTCAGCTTAAAATTGCGATACCGCCGACATTACTCAATAAGTGGTTGCTACCAAAATTAGATTTTTCGAAAATTGAGCAGCAAGGAATTGAGGTGACCTTTGTCGATACATTAGATCATCTTGATTTTGCCAAAGATAACATTGATATCGCCATTCGATATGGCTTTGAACTTCCAGAAGGTTTTCATTCAGATCATTTATTTACAGAAGAAATGATAGTCGTCTGTGCCCCTGATTATATGGCAAAACCCTATGATGACCTTTCTAGCGAATTTTTGTCATCTTCAACATTAATTTACACGACCAATCGCTTAGTGCAATGGGATGTACTTCTACATCACTACAAGTTAAAACCATCACAAAACCAATCAAAATTGATATTCCAAAACTCAATTCACGCCATTGATGCTGCGGTTTTAGGATTAGGGGTTGCTTTTGTAAATCGAATTTTAGTTGATGATATAATTAAAACAGGAAAGCTGATTGAAGCATTCAAAATCGACATTCAGACAGAGAAAGTACCATCCTATTTTTTGGTTGCTCGTCATGAAAACATGCAGCATGATCATGTCAAATACATTTATGATTATTTAAAAAAATTAGCGACTGATTAATCAACCGTTTGGATTTAATGTCCTTCCTATCGAATTATCGGGTTAATCTATGTTGTGTTAGGTTATCCAAGTCATCATTGCCTACTATCAGATTACTAACCATCATAACTATATTTTTCTATTTTCGTCCTTCAGATTTCATCTCCTAGAGCAACGCTATATTCAGCACACACAAGGTGGCCAGCGTAAGGCTATAACTGGCCAACCATTTTTTTCACGGTACACATATTTCTATCAATGGCTTTCTGTACCAATTTTTTGGATCGGCATATCAATGACTGAATCTACAACACGAGATACGTCTACAGTCTGCATAATTAACCTTTCAAACGTTTCATCCGCATGTCTCACCCACTCTCTGAATTTTTTATTATCCACAGTGGCTTCAATATCATAATGGAATTCAATACTGAGAAAATACTCATCTTTTAATGGCAAGTTATATAAACGAGAGTATTTGTTTTTTTTGTCAATATGTCCTTCGTTATACTTCGAAAAAATATTATTCTCTATTTTAACCTCTTCACATTTTATGGGTGGATAAGCACGAAGAAAACTATCTAATATAAACTCTTTTTTTTCTTTTATTTCATCCTGATTTTCTGGCTCTTCCCCCCAACACCGTTTTGCAAAATCATAAGCTTCATTCATCAGATAGGTGTGTAATCCACGACATGATTTACCATTACCATCTCGATCATGATAATATTCAAAATAATTCTTCTCAAGAAAATCAGACAACGATTTAATATCTTTAACATTAATATTTGACTTTTTCAGCTTTAGACACACAAACACAGAACCGGGGCTATTTATAGGATAAAGTGGATTAATTATTTTTGTATTAAAATAATATTGTGAATAAGCTAATCTTAATACGGTTTCATGATCATCAACTTTCGCCTGTTCAGTAAAATCAATCAATTGAAAAATATGATAGTAATCCTCTCCACTGGTTACATTATGAGGAATGCTCAAAGTGAATAACAGATCATCAATCTGATAAGTATTGGTCCGTAATGAAGAAAAATCGGGTTTCCCTCTAAAACCGTCTTTCATTATTTTAAACAGCCCCATTATCATCTACCCTTGATAATCAAATTTTATGTCACTCACAATTTAAATACCCCACAGGATGACCAGTAGCGAAAACTATTACTGGCCAACCATTTTTTCGCGGTACACATATTTATATCAATGGCTTTCTGTACCAATTTTTTTGATCGGAATATCAATGACTGAATCTACAACACGAGATACGTCTACAGTCTGCATAATTAACCTTTCAAATGTTTCATCTGCATGTCTCACCCACCCTCTGAATTTTTTATTATCCACTGTTGCTTCAATATCATAATGGAATTCAATGCTGATAAAACACTCACCTTTTAATGGCAAATTATATAACCGAGAGTATTTATGTTTTAAGTCAATATTTCCTTCATTATATTTCGAAAAAACATTATTCCCTATTTTAACCTCTTCACATTTTATGGGCGGATATGCGCGAAGAAAGTTTCCAAGAAGAAAATCTTGCTTTCTCTTTATTTTATCTTGGCATTCAGGATCAACTCCCCAACGTTTTTCAGCATATTCTTGTGCTTCATTCATCAAATCAGTATGTCGACCACGATGTGTTTTATTACTCACGACTGAATCGTGATAATATTCAAAATAATTTCTTTCAAGAAAATATGATAGTTTTTTTTCATTATCAATATTTTGACTGGATTTTTTTAGATTAAAATACAAGAAAACAGAACCTGGACTATTAATAGGATAAAGCGGGTTTATTATCTTTGTATTAAAATAATACCTCACATAACCTAAACTTAATACAGTTTCATGATGACTAAGCTTCGCTAAACTTTCAAAATTTCTTAACTGTAAACTAGTATTATCATCATTCCCACTGGTTATATTATGAGGAAAACTTGAGGTGAATAACAGATCATCAATCTGATAGGTATTGGTTCGTAACAATGAAAAATCGGGTTTCCCTCTAAAACCATCTTTCAGTATTTTAAACAGCCCCATTATCATCTACCCTTGATAATCAAATTTTATGTCACTCACAATTTAAATACCCCACAGGATGACCAGTAGCGAAAACTATTACTGGCCAACCATTTTTTCGCGGTACACATATTTATATCAATGGCTTTCTGTACCAATTTTTTTGATCGGCATATCAATGACTGAATCTACAACACGAGATACGTCTACAGTCTGCATAATTAACCTTTCAAATGTTTCATCTGCATGTCTCACCCACTCTCTGAATTTTTTATTATCCACTGTTGCTTCAATATCATAATGGAATTCAATGCTGAGAAAATACTCTTCTTTTAATGGTAAGTTATATAACCGAGAGTATTTGTTTTTTTTATCAATATGTCCTTCGTTATACTTCGAAAAAACATTATTCCCTATTTTAATCTCTTCACATTTTATGGGTGGATAAGCACGAAGAAAACTATCTAATATAAACTCTTTTTTTTCTTTTATTTCGCCCTGATTTTCTGGCTCTTCCCCCCAACACCGTTTCGCAAAATCATAAGCACGATTCATAAACATAGTATGCCGACCACGATATGATTTATTGCTCACCTCTGAGTCATGATAATATTCAAAATAATTCTTCTCAAGAAAATCAGACAACGATTTAATATCTTTAACACTAATATTTAACTTTTTCAGTTTGAGACATACAAACACAGAACCGGGGCTATTTATAGGATAAAGTGGATTAATTATCTTTGTATTAAAATAATATTGTGAATAAGCTAATCTTAATACGGTTTCATGATCATCAACTTTCGCTAGTTCAGCAAAATCAATCAATTGAAAAGTATGATAGTAATCCTCTCCACTGGTTACATTATGAGGAATGCTCAAAGTGAATAGAAGATCATCTATCTGATAAGTATTGGTCCGTAATGAAGAAAAATCGGGTTTCCCTCTAAAACCGTCTTTCATTATTTTAAATAGCCCCATTATTCCTCCTGCTCAATCATGTCATTTATTTGAGTTTGATTTGATATGTGTATCAACATCTTTCAACCGTTTCAAGGCGCTAGCATGACCCGAACTGATCAGTTGCTGTCGATAAGATTCAATCCCAAAGTACGGTAATGTATGGGGGCTAATTGTCATATCAATATTATTTAGAAGTAAACCCATCGATTTAAGGCACTTCATTAAGCTACTGCCTGCTGCCTTCTTCTCACCACCAAAGATATTGGGCACGAGATCAAACGGATTGACTCGGGTTCTGTCGTGATTTACTTTGAGGCCCAGTTTTAATGCTTTACGCCCAATTTTTACTGTGTTGGTTCCCCCGGCATGGACAACCAATTCTTGATTGGTAAGCCTGACAGCAGGATAATTTCTTTCAATATACTGCAAAGCGGAATTAAAAATAATGGCGCCCTGACTGTGTACCGTCCATTTTACTCGCTGACCATGCTGAGCGCAGTGTTTCATCACTGCCGCTAAATGCTTAGCATTATGGGATGTCTTCCAGGTTTTATCAAAACTGCACTCTATTAAGTCTAATGGCGCACCATCTGACGGATTATGAAATAGTGTGTATTCTTTGGGTTTATCTTGCTGATAGGCGACCTGCGTGTGAATCCCCATTAAACCCGCCGCTTTCGTATAATCATTCATCATACCATTCACGGTGACATGCACCGTTCTGACGTTTGACGTGGGTCTTGCCTCAGCGGCATCCCATTCCGCCATCAATAGCTGTACCGCCTCATTATTTTGAGTACCGTCATACTCACCGGTTGCCCCCTCTTTTTTGCTCACGTGATACATTTTGGTGCGCTGATGAGAATTTTTCTCTATTTTACTGCCATGCAGACGCTCATCAAATGCAATATCATGAATAACCACTTCTCCTTGCTTTAGCATACAGGTAATTAAATAATGGTAATTTTTAAACGGATACTTGGTTCGATAAATTCTGATTAACGGATTTTTTTTATGCCGCACCACAGATTGTGAACTGGGGTTCGCTGACACGTAATACATTTCTTTAACCACTTGCTTCTGATCATATTCATTCATTGACGCGAGCATAATCAAAGCTTGCCGAGATATATTAATTTTTTTGCTGCTAAACAACGAAGGGCTGATAAGCCCAGAAAGAAAGGTTTCAAGCCCTTTCACTGAGCGATTGTTTACCGAAAAGCTATCAAACGCGTCTGTCCGTCCTGCAAATTTCCATGTCATTCGTCATATCCATCCCTGTATAAAAATGCTGGCATAAATACTAAACAAAATATTATTTGCTCATAGCCAATACCGCGAATAATTGATTTTTCTTGGATCGGCGTTGAGATCTGTTGCAACACATACGGATGTTGCCCATTTTAGGTTAACCTATATCCCAGAATAACGAATGTCAGTTGATTTGATGACGAGAAAGCAACCGATTTTTCAATGAAATGTCGCCCATAAAAAGGTAAAGAGTATGAACTCAGCCTAGCTTTCTGTTACCTATCTTATTCCGTACCAATACAGTTACGATATCACTTGAGAGACACTGCGTAAGGCGTCCCCAAGGCTTTTTTCACGTAAGTAACAAAAGATCGCACCTGTACTAAGTTTATGATCCCGTCTATAGAATAGGCTGATGAATAGGTACCAGTGCAAGTGATACAATGTTGTGGCAATAAACCTATATAAGAAATTGAGAGACAACATGACCGAATTCGAAAAGATGCTTGCTGGCAAAGACTTTGACGGTGGCGCAGACTGTATTAACCATATCCGTCAAAATGCTTCTAACTTATTGCAGACCATTAATCAAAATACAGATAACTCTCAACGTTGTGAGCTGTTTCAACAGCTAATGGGCAATATTGCAACTTCTAGTGTCATCCGCTCGCCATTTTATTGTGAGTTCGGTAAGACGATCTCGATTGGTGAAAAGACTTTCATTAACATGAATGTAACCATGCTGGACGGCGCTAAAATTACTATTGGCAATAATGTGCTGATTGGCCCGAACACACAGCTTTACTGTGCTAGCCACGACTTAAACTATCTCGAACGTCGTAACTGGAAGACCGTCTGTGCTCCTATTACCATTGAGAATGATGTGTGGATTGGCGGCAATGTTGTGATCAACCAAGGTGTGACCATTGGCGCGCGTTCTGTGATTGCGGCTAATTCTGTCGTTAATACTAATGTGCCGCCTGATTCACTGTATGGTGGGACACCGGCTAAGTTAATCAGGGTGATTCATGAGAATAAGCACGATCATGAGAACCAATAGGTAATATGAGGGCAGTTAAGTCGGTTCTTCACCCTATCTTTAATCACAAAATTCAGATGTAAAAAAACCGCTAACAGAGTAGCGTTTTTTTTGAATGTGGCGGAGAGATAGGGATTTACTGCTCGCAAGCTCGCGCCCTTCGGGCTATTGCCCTTTCATACCTTCGGTACGGGCAATGTGCTTTCGCTTCGCTCAGGTGAACCCTGCCTAGGGTTCTTCACCCTATCTTTAATCACAAAATTCAGATGTAAAAAAACCGCTAACAGAGTAGCGGTTTTTTTGAATGTGGCGGAGAGATAGGGATTTGAACCCTAGGTGGGCTATAAACCCACGCCGGTTTTCAAGACCGGTGCTTTAAACCACTCAGCCATCTCTCCGTTGTTTTATATCTCAAAAGAGATATGGCGGTGAGGGGGGGATTCGAACCCCCGATACGTTGCCGTATACACACTTTCCAGGCGTGCTCCTTCAGCCACTCGGACACCTCACCACATTGTTGTTGAACGCTGTGCGTCTCAACGGCGGCTAATGTAATAATTTAGCGTCTCAGGGTCAAGTGCTTTTCCTGCGATTTATTCGAAACCCTGTTCAACTGGTGAGGAATGGTTCAATTTGTGGCTATCTCCGTCACCAACCATGCACTTCTTATCGATACGCGTTGCCATAAACTACAATTTAACTCCGTGCTTCAACCGATTGAGCCAACGTCACGGAGTGTTATGACCATCAGACAATTGTTTTTCTTGTGTCTTTCTGTTTCTTTATTTGTCGCTAACCTCTCGCTCGCTCAGACATATCGCTATGCCGACCGGGCTGAACAACTCACAAACCAAATAGAAAAACGACAAGCGCAGGCCAATACCCCTGATACACTCAAAGAGCTCGATACGCTGCTCAACGCCCAAAGCCAGCTTGAAAAAACCATTGAGTTTGACCAACTCACCCAAACCTATCGTCAGGTAATCGAGACCTTTGAGCAGCGTACAGCGCAACTCAAACAGCAAATCGCAAATTTTGCCGTGACGGCGTTTCCTGATTTTAGTCAAATGGACCATGATGCTTTGTCTGATGCGATCATGTTGCAAGATGCCAAGCTCAAGCAACTCGAACAGATGCGCAGCAACAGCAAAAATGAATTACAAGATATCGAGCGTGGGATTGATGAATTTTCTTATCGCTCATCCCAACTCAGAGAGCAAATCAAGAAAGAAGAGCAAACCCTCAACCACATTCAAAACCAACCTGATCCTGCCGAACAAGCACTAGTACACCAAATCTCACATCAATACCTCGTTAGCCAGCTCTACATGCTGGAAGCTCAGCAACTAAGCGCAGGACATCGACGCACTTTAATCAAACAACATATTCAGCTCGCCAACCTTGAGATTGATGCCCGTCAGGCCTACCGAAATAATCTTCAGCGTGAGTTATCACGCCTACTACGGGATGAAACAAGGCCGTCAAAAACAGTGTCACCGACCGTTACCGAAAATACCAATGAGCAGCCTGATGTGATCAGGTTACTCGCCACTAATAACCAGCGCTACCGCGCCGCCCTTAATGCCATTGCCACCAAGGATGAGCAAGTTCAGCAACAGCTAAAATCCACCAGCGAACAAATCAAGGTCGTTGAGCAAACAGCGGATGATCTCGACACCATGTCCGAATGGCTCAAGCTCAGTCCTGCATTCAGTGAAAATCTCCGAACGCGGATCAAGCGGTTACCCGCCAATCCTCCTATCATCTCGCTCGACAAAGAGATTGCTCAAAACCAAATCAAAAAATATGAATATCAGCAGCTTCTTGATTCCCTGCAAGATAAGGCCAGCGTGCCAGCCAGTGTGAATTTAACGGACGCGCAAAAACAGCAAGAAAAAGCCTTAACCACATCCAGTCAAGCGCTACTCGCTAAACTGGCAGAACGTACCGATACTCTGATTTACCAGCAAGCGACCTTGAAAGTGTCATACGAACGGCTCAATAGTAGCCTTAATGATCTCAAGGCACAGGCCGTTAAACAGCTATTCTGGGCACCGGATACGAACCCTCTGAGCCTGAATTTAATCATCGCCACCTGGGAAAAACTGAAATGGTTTTTTTCGCCTTATCAGTGGGTAGGATTCATCACCTTCCCCGCAACGCTCGACAGTCTTCCCTTATTCTTGTCGCTGGGGCTCATCGCATTGATCACCCTTGGCCTCAACTGGATCCGCAAATACTGGAAACGCTTTTTAAGTGATAGCAGTAAGAAAATAGGCAAAGTCACACAAGACCGATTCCGTTGGAGCTATACCAATGTATTCTTCTCCTTCTGCCTCGCCTGGCCAGTTCCGATCGTCGTCAGCTTGGTAGGGCTGGTTTTCACCGCCGCGTGGCAGTACCCTTTTGTTCATCACTTTGGCCAAGCCTTGACGATACCAATGGCGTTAGTGATGTACTGCTTTATCCGCGAACTCGTTCGCAGCAATGGCTTGCTTATCGGCCATTTTGGCTGGGATCCGGCTATCATCAAACGCGCATTCGGCCACTATCAGCGGTTGCTGTTAATTTACCTCCCCATGATGGTGATCCAAGATTTTGCGCATCTTTATAGTGATATTGATGTCAACGCCACCCTCGGCCGCCTCGCATTTGTGATCAGTAACCTTGCCGTCAGCTACTTCTTGTGGCGAATGTATCAGGAAAAGATCCCCATGACTTACGGGGAGCTACCAGAAGGTAAGGCCCACATTGGCCACCATATTTTTTGGTGGATATTGATCCTGATCCCCCAAGCACTCAACTACACCGCGCTCAATGGCTACTTGTCATCATCACAGTCGGTGATGGCAAAAATGGAGTTATCTGCGGTGCTCGGCGTGATCACCTTGCTGATCTACTACCTCACCAAACGATTAATGTTAATTCAGAAAAGGCGGCTGGCTTTTGAACGCGCCAAAACCAAACGACAAGAGATCATTGCCCAACGTATTGCGGAAGTAGAAGTAGAAAAAGAAGAGACATTCAGCAGCAGTGAAATGCAGATTGATATCGATGAACCTGAAATTGACCTTGATAAAATCAGTGCGCAATCGCTGCGCCTGCTGCGATCTCTATTGTTATTGATTTATCTGGCTTGCTTGTCGGTGGTATGGGCAGATTTCTATCAGGCAATTTCCTACCTAGGCGATATCCGTTTATGGGGCGTGACTCATACCATTGACGGCATTGAAGAGTTAAGTTCGATATCAATCAAAAGCGTCTTGCTTTCCATTCTCACCTTCTGGCTGACGGCGATTCTGACCCGTGACCTACCCGGTGCGATGGAGCTATTGATCTTACAGCATCTCAACCTCTCTCCCGGTACTGGCTATGCCATTACCTCGCTAACCCGCTACCTCGCCATTTTTTTGGGGATCATTATCGGCTCAGGATTGATTGGCTTTGACTGGTCAAAAATGCAATGGCTGATAGCTGCTCTTGGGGTCGGTTTGGGATTTGGCTTGCAGGAGATTTTTGCAAACTTCATTTCTGGACTCATCATCCTATTCGAAAAGCCGATCCGAATTGGTGATACGATCACAATCCGTGACTTAACAGGGGTCATTGCCAAGATCCAGACCCGGGCAACGACAATTGTCGACTTCGACCGCAAGGAAGTGATTGTCCCAAATAAAGCCTTTGTGACCGAGCAATTCATCAACTGGTCACTGTCTGATCCCATTACCCGTGTCACACTGTCTATCAGTGTTCACTATGCGGCCAATACCGATCTAGTCACCAAACTACTGTTTGAAGCCACCGATGAATGTGATTTGGTATTAGATAACCCGGCCCCTGAAGTGTTTTTCCTTACCCTAACCGCCGATAGCCAAAACTTTGAAGTCAGGGCTTATGCCGCCGAAACAGCCCATCGACTGAGCTTGATCCATGATTTACACAACCGAATCAAACAAAAATTCAATCACCATGGCATTGAAATTGCGGCCCCTCAACTTGAAGTACAAATGAAAAGACGTACTACACGTGCACGTTAATCCCGTGATTAACAATGTCTAAATAAAAAGCCCCAAAGCGATAATCGCTTTGGGGCTAAATTTCTGGGATTCAGTGATAAGTATTCATACGCAAGTAATGCGTTACAATCACTATACCTGCTGCTGGTAATAACCAGGAACACGGAACATTCGACGGCACATTTCAAGGAACTGGCCATACACTACACCTAATGCCCCCGAAACAAATGCATTACTGGTTACCGCCGTCATAATCTGATCGAAATCGGCACCAACAACTAACAAAATGCAGGCGTAAGCTGGCGACTGAAATAGCACATAAGCAAACATATCAGACAGCCCTTTCATCCAACGGCTACCAGATAAACGCATGCCTTGGCGGATCACTAAATCACGGAATACCCCGTAAGGCCAGGCAATAAGAATATTCACCGGGATAGATAATGTACGAGATGCTAATGACTGCTCGAATGTCATACCAGACACGAACACTTCAATCAGCATGCCTGTAATAAAACTAAAAATTACCATTGCAAACGTATCTGCAGCAGCACTTCTTACGTTAAATGGACCTTTAACAGACATAAAAAAACCTCAAATACAGCAATTGCAACCAGAAAGACAAATGACACCAGTTGATTTAACTGGGATTACAACCAACAACCAGTTGATTCGCGTATTAGAACAGCTTTTAACTGGAATTACTCACTAAAGATTTATCATGTTTGTAATTTTACGACTACTTTTACGTCACTATTCAGGATTAATTGCTACCTAGGCAATACTTTCGTGCTACATGGCGCTTTGACAACATTATTTCCCAATAAAATACACACTTAAACCAGCCTCAACGTGTGAATATCACGATGTTTAGTGCCAACTTTAAGAGTTGCAATCCATAAAACCACGTTAACCTACCAATTAGGCATTTCCACTCCCAATCCGACAGCCACCATCACCCATGCAATAAACCCATCACAAGCCACTGATAAAAAAGAACAATACCAACATATAAATACCGAACTATTAATCTAAAAAATGCCATTTTGGTATACAATTTTTGAGAACATAGTGGAACAAACACGACGAGTTATCATAGAATTTGAGTAGTCATCGAAATAAAATGAGATCAAACCGATATAAAACATAATATTCTCATCTCATTTCAGCCATTGAGATAAAAATCAGACAATAAATGTTAATCTTCAGTAAATATTTAATGCTGACACCGCCATACAATTAAAGCGATGGATAAAATTCTCTCTATTATCAATATGATCGAATCAATACTACCGGGAACCATCAGTATTGATGAGATAGCCCAGCGCAGTGGCTATAGTCGCTGGTACCTACAGCGCCAATTTAAACATGCAACGGGCCTGTCCATCGGACAGTATCAACGTAATCGACTCCTTAGTCTGGCTGCGCAGCAGATTGGCACAACAGATAACCGCATTCTTGATATTGCCATTGATTTTGGTTTTGAATCCCAAGAAGCCTTTGCCCGTGCTTTCAAACGGTTTACCACGGTCGCTCCCAAGAATATCCGCCAGCATGCCGTCTGGGCAGAGCGCTTGTCGTTTCCAGCCATTGATGGCAATTTACTCGCGAAAATCACTTATCTCCGAGACACACCGCTGACCGTCAACAACCAGCCTGCGATGCGAATGGCCTGTTATGCTATTCGTCAAAACTGCTTAAGCCGGGATGGCGCAAGCATTGAACAAGCCATCAATGCCAGTTTTGAACACTTTTACCACCAGCCCTTTGCCAGCCAGTTTACAGGGATATCCCCTGTCATCATTGAGCTCGCCGAACATAACCAATATGCCAGCTCATTCTTCCCACTCGCGATAGCCTTTCCCCTCAACGCCAATCAACCGATACCTGAGGCAATGTTTGAAATACAACTGCCTGCCCGAACAATGGCACATGTTGCCTTACCCGATTCCAGTTACATTCCAGCCGTCTTTTATCATCTGGCTATCCGAATGAGTGCTGAGCATGGACTACGCTTATCAGAGCCGCCACACATCTGGTATTACAATGCCGACCGAACATGCTTTAACGTCCTCTTCGCCGTTGAAGGCGCTATACCAGATAGCGATCCCCACCCCATATCGCTATCATCCCCTGATATAATCCATCTGCCTCATACCTCAACGCGGGTCTCCACCCATCAGCTATTACCTAGCCAACAAGCAGGTACACGCCGGCTATCCACATTACTGACACGGTTTAGCGAGCAGGTTCAGATTATTGCCGATACGGAACAGGCGGTGATTGCCTTTGGCGATACGACAATCGGTGATGATGCGCAGTATCAAATATCATTCAGCTCAGCAACAGGGCCGGAATCACTCCATTATGGCGGCACCTATTTACGAACGTTGTGGAAAGGAAGTGATATCTTCAGGATTGAAAATCACATGGAGCGGATGTATTTTGAACTCATGCAGCATCCCGAACTCTATTACACCCAAGGATACGAGATCATTCGGCATATCCTCTGGGAGAGGAGCGAAATCTCATTCGAGTTACTTACCCCGATAAAAAACCGTAGGGGTGATCGTCCGGCATCACGCTGAATACTCATCTAAACAAGAAAATAATCAGACATAAATACCGGACAGTGACAATGTTACAAATTCAATCAGTCGTTAATACCTATCAATATTAATACTGGGTCAAATTGACCGTCTGCGTCTGTGGTTTATGATGAGCAAATCTCACTTGCTTCATCGTCGGTGGCCCCATCAACATCGGGTTGTTAGAATAGCCCATCGCCTCTTGCGGCATTCCGCTACTGTCCATAGTAAGAGACTGGTTACCATCGCTATCTTGATAGGCAAACACCGCGTACTGTCCCACGGGTAAAGCATCTAACACGATCCCCTCACTCACCTGTAACTTGGTGTACGTTTGTTTATGTACACTGGCGGTCCCATTCAAATCATCACTCTCAGCAAACACAGACACTACCACGAACTCATTCACATCACGTGCCCCATTCACCTGTATCGTCAACGGGTACTGGCCACCTGCCTCACCAGAGAGAATACTGTCTGACTCGCCCTTTAATGTCCCAGATAAGACATTGATGGCCACCAGTACAGCACATACGCCACCGATCACCCCACCAGCCTTCAGCCTATTCATCAGAACAGGCTTCGCCGATTCTGGTGATGTGCTAGCGCCAGACAATGCCCCCCGCTGGCGGGCAGCCAAAAACCATGCAGGCAACCACAAAGAAGCGCAACACAAGGCCACGACAGGCAAATACGCTGGTGCCACACGCAACGAGAACAACAACGGCGCACAGAGGTAAATTAAGACCGCTTGAAAACTAAACACCTGTAATGAATAGCGGCCAAGGTAACTCAGTGGTCGCCATGTCAATGCTTGGGGGTAGCTCTGGATCACCACGGCGATCAGATAAACCCATACCCCAAGGCTAACTAACCGGATCCATGCCAGCTCAGGTTTATTACCCAACATATATAAGGTTTGTGGCTTAAAACCGAACTCCCACAACAGACCAGTCTGCGCCGCCATAATGAATGCTGCGACGACAGCACACAGCCCAGTCAGCGCAGGATATCGCCATTTGAATGACCGGTTTTGACATGCAAAACCGAGTGCACTACTGAGCACAAACAATAACTGCCACGCCACCGGATCAAAAAAGCCGGTTTGCACCGTCAATTCAGGGGCGACCCATGTATACAAGGGAGCCAACATGGCATCAGTGACCCATCCGCTCATCGACCAGCAAGCCGCGCTTACAGACACCGCCAACCACATCAAACCACGTCGATACGCTGCAATTAACAATGGTAGTAAGATCATAAACATGACATACAGTGGCAAAATATCGAGATAAAACGGTTTATTAATAAGCAGAACGCTAAGCATCAATGCTGGTATAGGCGCACTCTCCAAGCCGCTGACATTCGCCCTAAGTACCCCATGAGCCAAAGGAGAATATACATAAGCCAGGGCAAACCATACCACGATGATCGCCAGACACACCAAATGATAACTATAAATAGTCAGCGCCCGTCGGTGCGCTTTGCGCTGTGTTTCACGATCAGATAACTCACGACGGCTGTAAATAGCACCAGCCAGCAAGCCGGAAATAAACACAAACCCCTCAGCCGCCCCAAATTGACCGAACGGTTGCAAGGTAAAACGCTGTAAAGCCGTTGTCCCGCCGCTGATCCAAATCAGATGGTTGAAGGTCATCAGCAGAAGCAGCAATCCTCGCAGGCTATCTAACGCCGGTATTCTTTTCATTCTTCGTTCCTTATGATGAATTTTGATCATTGTGGAACAACTACAATGCAAAGATCTGACCGAATGTGCGCTTTAGTTGCCAATTCCACACACGAAACGAATTTGCAATCAAGCACTCCAGAACAAAACATTTAGCGACCTGTTAACGACAGTTGTACGCTAGATACCCACACTTTTAGTCACATTTTGTTACCATTACACCATAATAAAATGCCATTTATTGAAGCAACGTCATGCTTTGCATTTTCCTGACATTGGCCGGAATTTTCTGCTGAAAACCTATGCTAATTTCTGCTTCGCCAATAGGGCAGTCTTTTAGTAATAGGCACAATAATGAAACGATACGCAATGCTTCCTCTGTTCTCTCTTGCAATGGTTGGCTGTGGTGGCGGTAGTGAAAGCAGCAACGGCGAAACAACATCGCCAACCACTCCCTCTGCGGTAGAAGGTCGCATCGAACGCGTATCTGGCAACACCATTTATGTAAATGGGTATGAATATCAAGTAAGCGCAGTTAGCTATCTAGACGGATCAGCCCCAGCATCATTCCTTGCTGGCAAAGAAAACATGATGGTGCGTATCGCCAATAGCTACGCACGCCATGGCGGTGGTGTTAATGTTGAGCTTGAACCTACTTTTACTGGCCAAATCATTTTCGCGCCAGGCTCTCATGACAAACCTAACCGCTTCTTGGTCAACGGTGTTGAACTAGAGTTTGCAACCCTGTCTAGTAACATTCAGGATGGTGATTGGGTAATGGTATCAGCGCTACCCACCGCCAACGCAGGCTACAAAGTGCTATCTGTTATCGAGTTTAACAACGAGTTTGGTCACTTAGCCGAAGCCGAAGGTCGCATTAACAATCTCAACATCAATGCAGGCAGCTTCAAAATTGGTCAGTCACTGACGGTGCTATTTGACAAAAATAATGTCGATTTTGCCCTGCGCGAAGGCTTGTGGGTGGAAGTGGTTGGTTCATTTAATGAAACAAACTCGACATTAACAGCCGAAACCATCACGCGTGAAGATTACTCACACATCACCCACGACGGAGAAATTGAAGGCATCGTCACTTGGGTCGCGAAAGACAAACGTGCCTTTGAACTCAATTACCGCGCGCAAATCAAAGTCAATGGCGCAACCGAGTTTGATGATGGAAATAAGGCGGATCTGAAACCCGGTGCTTGGGTCGAAGTCGAGCTACGTAATAACCAGAACAAGCTGATCGCCGAAGAAATCGAATTTGAAGGCCGTGATGATAACCACGGTGATTGGGACAAGCTGGAATTTGAATTTGAAGGCTATGTGGCTGATTATAATGTCGCTGAGCAGTCTTTTTCCATCAATGGCAAAACTATTCATACCGATGCTCATACTGAGTTCGAAAACGGCGCTAACTTTGATACGATTTTCAATGAATTCATTGAAGTCGAAGGCATGTGGATTGACGGTAAACGCATCGCGCGTTCCATTGAGATTGAAGATGAGAACGACTGATCACCTCTCAATGTAAAGTGACCCAAACATCCCTCACCATCATCGCTGATAGTGAGGGAAAATGATTAAGCCGTGGTTTTCGATTTCAACCTGACCAGCAAGCATTGCTTAATTTTCTTATCGATCAACGATTCTGGGCTGCTCAAATCCACTGTAACATCGGAATCAAAGGCAATGTACAGATACTCTGTGGGATCCTTGACCTGTGGAAACACCCGATTAGGTCCTTCTACCAATTTACAGACCATATCGATAAAGAACGTTTCTCCCAATTGATGAGCACAAGCCAATGCTTTAATAAAAGTATGAGTACAACGCGGATGCACGTTATCCACTCCCAAACTATCCGACGCAATAATCGCCTCTTGCGCAAAGACTAATTCAGCCAGATCAGCATCGCTACAGAACTGACGGAAATAGGCCCCGATTCCTTCCAGTTCGTATACAATCTTGTAATATGCTTGCTCCACAGATAGTCCTTTACTCGCGGCGATCTCATACAACTTTAAGCCATTGTAAGCGGGCATATCACAGGCGATGATGACATTATTAAAATCATAAGGCGGGTTTTGTTCCAGATATTCAATGACTTCAGCTTCAGTCATTCGGCTCCAAGAATCACTTTCAGGCAGAAAAGCACTGATCGTGGTACAGGCAAAATTAAATGGATAAACATCCCAGGTCACCGGAAAGTCTTGTTGCTCAACCATAGCGTTAAAATGGGCAAAACGATCTTTAACATGACCAATATGCGTCGCCCCTGCAAATTTCAAGTGACTGATATGACAGTGAGCACTTGAACCACGGTGGCACACGAACACTTCCTCCAGCGACTCAAACACTTGGCTATTCTGGTTGCGAATATGGTAGTTATACACCGTAGGGATCTTCGCAACCAGCTTGGTCAGTAACAGCTGAAACAGCGTTTCTGGCAAGGTTTTTATTGGATGATAAGCTAAGCCTACACTGATCCCGACAAACGGATAGGAATGAAAGATCTTTGCCAGCTCATCAACATATAGATCAAGATCGGTCTGCTCAGTCACCGGATAAGAGAATAGATAGGCATTAAGCCCCAACAGCTGTAAATGTTGTTTGTCCGCACACTCAGCAGCAGCAAACAACTCATCAAAACTCGTAAAGATCGACCCTTTGGTACCAAGAAACGCCGCATATTCCTCGAACTCTTCACGCGATACCCGAGATTCATCAAAAACGGCATGAAAGCCACACAACCCGCCGATCTGAGAGGCGACCCCCATTCCCTTTGCAAACTGGTTGGCCTTAGCCGAGTCAAAATAAAAATCACTATGGGTGTGAATATCGGTTAGTGCCGGAATCAAATAACCGCCATCGGCAATCACCCCGTCAAAATCAAGGCATTCCACCTCAATGCAATCTCGAGCGGTAAAACGCCGCTCAACACCATCAAAAAACTTAATCTTGTTGATCTTCATATATCGGGTAAATCCATAGGGAAATTACCGCCAACATACGCGATAGCGCGATAAAATACGGTGAGAGTTATCGCAGCAACACAAACGCAAGGTTATTTATCTTTTGATTGTAAGCTGCATGCTTATCAGTTGTTAACTATGAGTGAGCTTACTGATATCATCGCCCTCCGCTTATTTTACCACTCACAACTATTCCTTTGGTCTTCTCGGTTATGAAACTGCCGATGAGTCCCCTAAAGATGCTGTCAATTATTCCCACAGCACAACCTTCAGTCCATAATCAAGGTTTGCCAATAATTGAGTCCGTATTTATCTGTCCAGCCACACCACTTCTTGCTCCAATGCCAATCCTTGTTTCTTCATCGCTTTAACAAGCTCTTGGAGTTCACTCTCTTGTTCGAACCATGGCCCAATATTGCGTTCAAAAGACTCAAATTCTCGTGAAGTGTCGAGCCAGAGTTGATTTTGACCATAGCGAGTTAATAGCTCGCGCCAGTTTAGCATCATCCAAAACTCTGTTCTTTTCCCAAGCCGCTCCTTCAGACGGCGGTAGTTGTTGAGCCCCACCCCATCATAATCAGCAAAAAAATAGACCATAGATGCCCTTTCGGGGACGGAGAGCCAATCGATCAGCTTGTTGTGCAACTGACCGCGATACCAAATGACGGTTGTTTTTTCAGCGCTCGGCAACCAATCGAGTTGGTCAAACAGCTCTTGGTTCTCCACCAGCCAGATAGGCTGCTGGCTGAATAGTGCGCAATTTTTGTCTCCGCCGATTTCCAATGCTGCAACGCCAAATTCTTCGTTTGCCTTGTGTAGTTGTTCGGTTCGTTTGTCAGCACGATACCAACAGGGATTGCCTCGCGTCTTCAGCAGTATATGGGTAACATCGTGAGTCACTCGCCCCGTTTTACTGCTGCGCGTCGCCGCGATATTTGCAGCTCGTTGCGGTGCTGATAACTGCTCGCCATAACTGGGGACTAATTGACGAACCTTGAGTTCAATAACATCCACATCTCGAATGGCATAAATAGCCCCTCGCCCCTTAGTCGAAACCAGAATACTTTGTGTTCTGCGCGCAAACTCATCCAGTTGCTTTCTTTGCGCTATCGTCATTATGCTGGCGGCAACGGAGGCAGGATGAACTTCTAACAATCGTGCCAGCGCCTTAGCTAAAGCTTGGCTCATAGTGCCGCTTCCAATGACGAGTCCACTGTTGAATGCTCTAATGACTCAAAAATTTGCCAACTATTGCGGCTAATATGGTTTTTTCCATTGGCTTGATGGATAGGTACACAATATCTTGCCGTGGTTAACGGCGCTGGCGAAGCAAAGATCAGTGAAAAGCCGAATTGCTGAGCAATTTCAATCAAGTTGGCTTGGTTTTTCGTATCAAGCGCCAATGCTTCATCGAGGTAACACACCGCCTTCATGTTGTGACGCTTATCTTGCATCAAGTGCAACATGGCAAGCCCGGTGACCAGTTTGGCCATCAAAACCGTTCCATTAGACGCTGCACTATCAATATCTTCGAAAGACTCTTCCGGCTGCCCTTGCTTGGCAACAACAAACTCTAGTCGGAATAGATCGGACACTCTCAAGCCTTGGCGAGCATTACCTTCTTCGATAAGAAGAGTCTTCGCCCTCTCCAATTCAACATCATCTAAGATGCTAGCTTGATCAAACAGATCGAAACTCTGTCCACTGTCGGTTTGTTCCGCTTGCTGGATCAGAACATTCATTGCATTTACTAGCGGCTCTTCTTCCATTGGCGCAATTTTAAATGTTTTTAGATCTGATAGCTGTCTATGGCTGATAAGACGATTGAACTCTCTCATTTTGGTCTGTATTACCCGCAGCCCATCACGTAACTCGCGTAAGCTGGCTGTAACAGTGACCACTGCTGAACGAGCTCGCCTTTCAAGCGCTTTCTTCTCCTCATCCAAGCATTGACTGAATTGAATGATGCTTTTTAGTTCTTCATCTTGAGTTTGAGCCATTTGAAACTTGGTTAGCCCTTTTTGCACTAGATCGTGTCTCATCTGGCGCAACTCTTTGGTGAGCGAATCTAGCTCTCGACACTCGGCATTGTAATGCTCAAACCGAGCGGGCAAGTACTCCAGTGACCAGTCTTCATCAAAGAACCAAGGAGTATGTAGCTGTTCAGCTAACGCCGTAAATATGGCTTGGTCATCGATTCGGTTCGCTTTAAGCTTGCTTACTTTGTCGTTATTCGTTGCCAACTCGATCGCCTTTTGCACCGTTTGAGTGCATTTTTCCGCCAATACTTTGCTCTTTTGATTTGCATTGGTTAGTTCATTCTCAATGGACTTGAGCTCATCGGATAACGTTTCGTTTAGTTTAGTGCGCTGATCTTGCTCTTTTAGCAACGTCTGTAATTGCTGATAATCCACGAGATCCTTTGCACACTCTTTGACGGCTCGCTCAAGCTGTGACTTCTTATTTTCTGCTAATTCAATTTCCTTGCTGGTTTCGAGTAGTTTGTTCAGTTCGTCTAACTGCTCATTGACCGTCTGTATTTCCTCCACCAACTCTTGCTCTGTTTTTTGGACATGCTGGGGGATAAGGTCCACAAGAGAAACACTTAATCCAGACAATACGAATTGTTCCTGAGTACCATGTTTCAACAACTGGTGAAGCGCATCAATATCGATGGCGTAATGCTCTGGAGATAATTGCATCATTTGTGAGCTAAACACTTTGTTGAGTTTTTCTAACTCAACGGAATCTAAAAAGTTAGCTAGGTAGAGATAGAGATTATTTCCCAACGTTTTATGTTGTCCCTGTAGGGCAACAAGTCGTGCCTTTGCTTCCGCAAGCTGTTTGCTCAGGCTTTGAGGCGAATAGCGCTGAGAGTTAACATAGAGCGCAGCTTGAACATCATAAGCTCGTTGGGCCAACTCACGTTGATTCTCTAGATATTGCTGATCAGGTATCAAAGCGAAGCGAGCAACTAATTCTTGTTGCTGTCGCTCTATCTGCAGGATTTGGGCAATTTGATTTTTCAGGTCACTGCGCTTTTCAACATGGACTCTATCTTGCTGTTGTAAATCATTTTGCTGCTGCTCAATTGCAGATTTTTCCTGTGCGAGGAGTCTAGCCTGATCTTCCGTATAGTCGTGCCATTGATGAAGCAACTCATTTATTTGGGGCTGACACGCGATAATCTTGCCTCTTAAGGCTAGGTTACGTTCAAATTTATTTTCAAGAACCTGTATCAAAGGCAAATTTTGTTCGACGGCTAAATACTGCTCTCGTTCGATATTGATGTCGTGAAAAGCTTTTTCCCATTCTTGCTTGAAGTCGACACTCGCATTAGCCTGATCGCGACGGAAAATCTTGAGAAGATATTCTTTAACGTCACTCGAATTCAGTTTGTCTAATCTTAATGTTTTGGTAAGTACTTGCTGAAATGGGCGCGCATCATTAAGGTTTTCTAATTTAAAAACCGTAAAGTCTACCTCTGCTGTTTTTTTGCTTTTTGCTCCACCATAAATCAAATGACGAAACTCTTTATCGTTGTAACGATAAACAATGTGGCCTTTGCTCGCTAGGTGATTCACCAACTTCGGTTGTGTCACCATGTTGCCATCATCAAGGCGGTAATCATCAATATCTAACTCCCCTTGGTAAGCAAAATATTCATAATCATGGCCAACACCTTTACCGACGCAACCAAAAACCACAGTGCCGCTTTGCGGTAGAACCGCTTCCAACAAGATGTACGCGCTATTGTTAGGGAAGTAAAAGCGTCGAGCTTTATCCAACGAGTGAGAACCAAAGTCCATTCGTCTTTTATCAATAATAAGCAGAAATTGCAGCGCATTAATAAGACTTGTTTTACCGTGGTTATTCGGTGCAATTAAGGAAACGGAATCATCGAGAGGTAACTCTGCTCGTTGATATCCCGCACTGCCAATTAAAGCCAGTCGTTGAAATCCATAATTTAACATGATTCGTCTTCCTCAACTTTCTGCGCACTATTATCCATTGCTTTCTCTGTTATTGCTTCAAAATGATCAAGGTATCGATAAACAGCGGGCAACAACTGCCAATGAATATTTTCTTGGGCAGCAAAACCCTTGCGTACTGCAACATCTAATATTTTCACTAGCGCATCTTGATCTAATTCTTCGGCATCCAGTAACGCTTGATGTTTTTCATACACAGCTGACAATAGCTCACGATCAATGATCCATTGATAAAACTGCCCAAGGTCGCGTCCGCTATCTGCTTGGTAGTCAAAAATCACCATAATCAGTAAAGCAAGTTGCCGCGACTGTTTAGTGATATTTGGATTACCTTCTTCATCATGAAACCATGCAAATCCTCGACTATCGATTTCAAGGTCAAAGCCCAAGTTCTTAAATAGAGCTTGATATTGATCACTGTGTTGCTCTAGCTCATGCCATAAAGATGCGTTGGCCCAACGATTCAGATGATAGCCAGAACTAAACAAGTTGAAGAATTCTTTAAGTTGAGAAAGCTCGTTTAAGTCAATGTGATTATTATGCATTGTCATTGTCCTCAACAGATGCTTGAGCAATGGAGAGGCCCAGCTCATGGGGGTGAAAAGTCACTAATATGCTATTTAATGCCGTGGTGCTCTGTTTTTGACTAAGCGTACTCTGCCAATGAGTCTCTCGAACAAGATCATGGTAAAGGCGTAATAGCTCCGCATCCGGTAAATAGAGATAATGCTGCTTAAGCCAAATCATCAGATTGGTGATGGGTAACGAATTCATCAAGTTACTGCGAAGCTCATCTTCATCAACCCAACGAATTAATGGACTATCTGGCGAGGCTCCTTCATCAGGAAATGGGACCGCGATTGGTTCAAAGTACATAAACTCGGCCATCAACTCTCGAATTTCATTACCCAATTGAACGCGAGTAGAACGTCGACTTTGCCATACAGGCAATCCCTCACTGATCAATCCACGTACCAGTCCTTTTTTACGCACCTGGCTGATTTGTTTACTGATGATGGATGATAATCGGTTGTGTTGCCTTACTTCTTCTCTTAGTGGAAGTAGTGTATCGGCACACTGTTGAGCCGTTATACGACCTTGATATCGAAGATCTTTTACTTGATACGCTATTTGACGCATCATCAATCTCTGTTGATACAAAGACCCACGAATCGATAACGTATCAACCACTTTATCTAAGGCATGCTCTGCACTTTCCAATAGGGGATAAAAACGGCCACCAAGCCCACTATCCATCATTTCATTCATGGGCTCGACATACTGATCGTAAACTTCTAATACTTCGCGGTATCGCCTCTCCATTGGCATATTTATATCTGCAGATCTAGCTTGCTCTGCAATTTCGAAAATGGCTTGTTTATCTTGGGCAAGCTGCTGTGCAATTTTCCGTGTTAATTCGGCCAATTTATGTGCACCGGAGCGAAGAAGATCATTATCCGACTCTTCCAGTCCTTTTAATATTTGACCCGTTGCCTCTTTTATTGCCTCAACACGTACCCTTAATACATCAGATAGACCGAGTTCATGTTCCTGAGTCAGTCCTCTTACAAAATCCATCACTAATGGGTTGAGTTGATAATCACTGGTTCGGCTCATTGACTGCAAAACATCTGCATTCACTAAGGCGCTTAAGACGCTGTTGCTATCGCTTTCTTTGTGCTTGTATTGATTGATGACGTGCTCAAGCATACGCAGCTCAAACGCTGGGTGCTCTCGAGATAACCGTGCCAACTCTTCAACCACTTCCCAATGACGATGTAATTGAAAAATGAGACTTTTGGGTGCAGCCATGTCATTACCCTTTTACTCAGAGACTTAGTGTTAGATTGCAGTGAACCATTGACCAATTAAAACTAAGCTCATAATGTACCTACAACGGCGACAGGTAAATACTGAATACATAAACATGTCGAGTAACTAGACAGGAATCGAACAATGAGTAACTGGCCTATTCGATGGGATCTGCTGTTTCGATACAGAATGATTGAAATTATTGCGTTATGGGAAGGAAGGCTGACCACCAATCACTTAATCCAGAGTTTTGGTATTGGCCGTCAGCAGGCGTCAAAGGACATTAACAGCTACTTGACAGAGATCGCGCCAGATAACCTCATCTACGATAAGCACCTAAAAGGCTATAAACCTAGTGGGAACTTTGTGCCTCAGCTTACCCGTGGTCATGCAGACGAGTACTTGCATGTTTTATCTCGCACTGAAGACATGACGGTTACTTTTGACCAGCTTGATATGGGGTTTGAAAATACAGCAATGATCCGCCCAGTGACACGTAACATTGCACCCGAAATTTTACGCCCTCTGGTTCAAGCAATTCGCGAAAAAAAACGTGTCGATATAAGCTACACATCCTTAAAAAACGGCGAAGTAGTTGAACGAATCATTTCACCTCATACACTCGTTTGTACACCACTACGCTGGCATGTTAGAGCTTACTGTGAACAATCTAAGGACTATCGAGACTTCGTATTAAGCCGAATTCATGACATTCCTGATTTAAATGATAACGCTATATATGGAAAACAAGGTGACGCACTTTGGAACACGTGTCTTGATGTAGAACTCGTGCCCGACGCTCGCTTTAACGAAAAGCAAAAAGCGGTGATAGAAAAAGATTACGGCATGAATGATGGCGCTCTCAGCATAGCGACAAACGCGTCACTCATCAGGTATGTTCTCGATTCATACAACATTGATATTCATACTCAAAAATCTAACCCTCAAGGACAGCAGATTATTGTTAAGAACATGGATGAGTTGATGCAATATCTCTAGTCACTACAGTTGTCAATTTGGACGATTTTTTACATCCAACAAAGCCCCTTTTATTTCTACTGAGCTTTGAATGTAGCTAAACTAAAACAAGAAATGGTGGGATTGACTGCTCGCAAGCTCGCGCCCTTCGGGCTATTGCCGTTTAAGCGGGTTCTTCACCCTATCTTTTATCACAAAATTCAGATGTAAAAAAACCGCTAACAGAGTAGCGGTTTTTTTGAATGTGGCGGAGAGATAGGGATTTGAACCCTAGGTGGGCTATAAACCCACGCCGGTTTTCAAGACCGGTGCTTTAAACCACTCAGCCATCTCTCCGTTGTTTTATATCTCAAAAGAGATACGGCGGTGAGGGGGGGGATTCGAATCCTCGATACGTTGCCGTATACACACTTTCCAGGCGTGCTTCTTCAGCCACTCGGACACCTCACCACATTGTTGTTGAACGCTGTGCGTCTCAACGGCGGCCAATGTAATAACTTAGCGCTTCAGGGTCAAGTGCTTTTCCTGCGATTTATCCCAACTGGTGAGGAATGGATCAAATTGTGGCAATCTGCATCACCATTCGCGATTTAACTGGCGTGATCGCAAAAATCCAAACCCATGAAACCACCATCATCGACTTTGATCAAAAAAAGGTGATTGTTCCGAACAGAGCCCTATCAATCAATGTCCACTATGTTGCCAATACCCGGTTACCAAAATTAATAGCACCATATAAAAAGCGCTATGTATAAAAGCACCAAAGTAAAAAGCCCCAGCAGGATATCCTACTGGGGCTAAAATTGTATGGTTCAATGATGATCAAACGACACGCAATTAATGCGTTAAAATCACTATACTGGCTGGTAGTAACCCGGAACATGCGACGGCACATTTCAAGGAACAGGCCGTAACCCCCCCCTAAAGCACCAGACACAAACGCATTACTGGTCACAGCCGTTATGATTTGATCAAAATCAGCGCCAACGACTAATAAAATACAGGCATAAGCTGGCGACTGAAACAGCACGTAGGCAAACATATCAGACAGCCCTTTCATCCATCGGCCATCAGATAAACGCATACCTTGGTGAATCACGAAATACCCCGTAAGGCCAGGCAATCAAAATATTGACCGGGATCGACAAGGTACGAGATGCTAATGACTGCTCGAATGTCATACCGGACACGAACACTTCGATCAGCATGCCTGTAATAAAACTAAAAATCACCATTGCAAACGTATCTGCAGCAGCACTTCTTACGTTAAATGGGCCTTTAACAGACATAAAAAACCTCAAATACAGCAATTGCAACCAGAAAGGCAAATAACACCAGTTTATTTAACTGGGATAACAATCAACGACCAGTTAATTCGCGTATTAGAACAGCTATTTAATAGAATAGCTCACCAAAGGTTTATCATGTTTATAATTTTACAACTACTCTTGTGTCACTATTTAGTATTAATCGCCACCTTGGCAATACTTTCGTGCTACATGGTACAGGTATCAGAGGGACAGGACGCGTTCTAAACATTGCTTACAACATTGTCTTGAATACATTAAAAACTCTCACCAAGATAAGTAACAACAATTCCTTTCAATCTTACCCATATACATAGCGTTAACTTGCATATGCAAAAAGCCTATAAAAACAGTCAATTCACCCACTAATACAGTGAGAAAGCAACCCGCTTATTTTGGTATGTTTTTTCTTATTTTCAATCGAGTAGACGAATAGTGAGTGTCACCATTAACGCTAATGGATTGAGCATTGTACACAAAGGCTCTGGCGGTGAGGCCAGCGCCACATTGCCCGATGTTTGCTTAACCACACAAGGTAACGCCGTTATTCCTATCCTTTATGGTAATTCGGCAAAATCAAGCCATGACCTCTGGCAACTGGATATGGGGTGTCATGATTGGTGACTTAAATCAAGACCCCACATCCGGTCAATTAATGTTAAGTACCATACTAAGTGTTGTTCCCGGCGTTGACCAAGTCATGGACGCGCGTGATATTGCAATTAACCTATTTTATCTCACTGAAGAAGAAAACCAACAAAACCCTGAATATTGGTTTGGCTTAACTTTAACTGCGATTGGGGCAGTCCCTGCCATTGGTTCTGTCATGAAAGGTGTAGGCAAGGCAATCCAAGCGGAAAAATCGCGCGATGATCTCTTTGCAGTGCTTCGTGGTATGGGCAAAGGGAGCGTTGAAACATTCATCGCAAATATTGATTGGCAGTTTATCCAACAGCAAGTGTTACAGGTTGTCATCGAAGTGGTTGATAACTTTTCAAACGTGCTGTGCACCTTAGCGGATTACGCCGATAAGTTTGGTTATGATGCCTATGCCAGTGAAATTACCCACTTTAATGCTCAAATGAACGACGTGAGCAAACTCGCCCATGACCAATTGCCTAGTGCAATCGGTTATTTCCAGCAGTTGCTCGATGTCTGCATGAAAAAAGGCAAATCCAGCCCAACAAAAGGTAAGCCGGAAAAAACAGGCACCGCTCAGTCTGGTACACAGAGCGACACCGTCCATCAGGATAAAGCGAATAAAAAGCCAAAAACATGTTGGCTTTGCGAACGAAAGAGTGCCACAAAAGAGCAAAAAAACTCAGGTGGGAATTATTGCAAACATAAGAAATTAAAAAGAGAATATTATAAAAAAACTGACAGCGAATACGGTTTTACATTTCGCGGTTTGTATCGCCCAACAAAGATAAAAGGTATCGTCTATCCTGCCAATGGTCATTATCCATGGCATTTACTTAAAGAGCACGGTTACTTAAGCAACGGCAGTCCGATGAAACATCCGCTTTACCTTCGATGCTATGATACCGATGAGAAAGGGCACTATGTTTACCCTCACCATGTTTGGACAAAGCAGGAATTTAAACAACTAAAAGAGCAGGGATTGATCGAAAAAGGAACAAAACATACCCCCGGCACCATTTTGGCGGCGCACCATATCATTACATGCGACGAACTGTGGGAAAATATGTTTTTGTATGAAAAACTGCCCCACCTTGGGTACGATGTGAACGCGTGGCACAACATTGTGGTACTTCCAACCGTCCCTAAGCTGGCATGTTTTTATGAAATGCCTCTGCATTCAGGGCCCCACCCTACGCCTTATACCGATAACATACGTCTCCAGTTAAAAGCATTAGCAAATAAAATCAAGCAATCGAAATTCTGTGACAAACAAGGCCATCTGGCGGCGAAGCTAATTTGCAAAGAAATGAGAGAAATCAGTAAAGAAATTCTTGAACTCATCGCTGATTTTCATTCCAAAGGGGCCTTAAATACCAAGTATCACGATGTTTATAAAGCAGGTAATAAGGGTTGTTGTAATCGACAATTACACAGCGATATTCAAATCCATTATAAAGAACTATCAATGTGCCGCCATCGAATAGCGGCAAAATCAGACAGTAGCCTACATCATGATTTTAGAACCACACAAGCGGGTCAACCTACACGCATAGCCTATTCCGGCACTGTTGCCGTAGCATTGGAGACAAAATGAATTACTATTTACTCTTTGGCAGCTTTGAGGATGGGGAAGGTTCTTTTGGGGAGCTAGAGCCACAGAAACTGGACTTTTACCATCCCTCTTATTCGCTACACAAGAAAGTATCCACATTAAAGGTTAGTGAGTGTTACGAAGAACGGGGTATGTCCGATTTTCTCAAAATAGGACTTGGAAAATTAGCCAGTGCCAAGGTACAACAAGTATTCTTTGAGCATGGCTTTACTGGCATTCAATTTTTACCTGTGGTGGTAAAAAATGAACAAGAATACACTGATTACGCATTCATCAATCCGATTGCACACTATGACCTGCTAGACCCTAGGGCGTCAAGAGCGCGTCGTTATAGTGAGGCTATTGGTGGATTCTCAAGCCTTTATGACCCGATTATTGACCGTGATAAATTCAATAACACGAACTTCAAACATGATTGCTTCACGCTATCAACCATAAAACAAGACTATTATGTAAACGAAACCGTGAAATTAGCCCTTGAAGCCGCTGGCGTGAAAGGCATTACCTTTATGCCAATGGAGTTTTCATCATGATCCAGCAAGCTTATAAACAACCGGGGTTATTGGCAGACAAACCCAACACCACGATTTTTCCAATGATGAGCGATGTCGTTTTGGTGTTTTTCCCAACCCCGGGCGTATTTGTGCGCGACAACCTCGTTTTATCAGAGTCATACGCGGCACAACCTGTTGTCTATTACGATGAGAATAGCGTCCCGCTTGAYGATATGTACRTCTTCATTCCTGCGGTTAAACTTGAGCACTATCAAGGCACAGGGTTAGCATACTCGGAAAATACGCTTCATTTCGAACCWGAGTTGATTGAAGCGCTTGCGACCCAATCCCCAAGCATCATCGAACATTCGCATAGTTTGATGTAAGCCCGTGGCCGTCCGGTATCTCGCCGATGCCGGATGTTTTATACCATTTACCCAACGGTACGTACGTTCATGCTAATGATATTCGTATCCCTGTTCGTTATGTCGGGAAAATGAGCAAGGCCAATATTCGTTGCATTAGAAGAAAATTGTGGTGCTGCCAACCATACCGGATCTAGCGTGTTTTTATGAACTGCTGCTAAATTCTGTGACAAACAAGATCATCTGGCGGCAGAGCAGATATGCAAGGAAATGAAAACCTTACGTAAGCGCACTCTTAAACTGATTAATAATTTTGACTAAAAGGGGCTTTGAATAAGCAAAATCAGACAGTAGCCAACATCATGATTTTAAAACCACACAAGCGGGTCAACCTACACGCATAGCCTATTCCGGCACTGTTGCCGTAGCATTGGAGACAAAATGAATTACTATTTACTCTTTGGCAGCTTTGAGGATGGGGAAGGTTCTTTTGGGGAGCTAGAGCCACAGAAACTGGACTTTTACCATCCCTCTTATTCGCTACACAAGAAAGTATCCACATTAAAGGTTAGTGAGTGTTACGA
>NZ_JAKJSL010000041.1:0-77914 GCF_050336815.1 Photobacterium nomapromontoriensis | reverse complement strand
ATCTGAGCCATGATCAAACTCTTCAATTAAAAGTGTTTGCTGCTATAAATAGCGGCTCAATGAAATACTGTTTGTTCATTACCAAAGTAATGAACGAATTGACTGTGCCAAAATAACTTCTCTATAAATAGATACGCCATTTTGTATTGGTCACTCAGTTTCATTGATAATTCTTTTGTTGACTATCATTTCACGAGTGCCCACACAGATTGCATGGTCAAATTGTTAAAGAACAATACTGACTTACGTCACCGGCTAGCGCCGCTGTCCGTATCAGTGAGGTCGCATTATAGAGAGTTCGATCACATTGGCAAGTGTGATTTACTAAATAAACAGGCAAAATCGTTCGTTCGAACAAAAAAGACACGAAAGCATCAAATGTTATGCTTAAAACCGTCTAAACTGGGCGGCAAACTCTGTGACTTTACTCCAATCTGTATATTCCACTTCTTTTGTAGTATCGGTTTCACCTCCTGTAATGCGCATAATCAACTGAATCATCATGCGATCGAACCAACCATAACGCGGATAATGCAATGCACCGGCAAAAACAGCCTGTAGCTTAGGCAGCCAAGGCGACTTCATCCGAAACTTCTTCATATACGCACTCGTCTCTGGCGTGTTTTTCCCTTCTTTACGCGCAGTTAGGTTCACACAGAAGAATGCCACCTTATGCTGGTTCAATTGTTCCAGATTTGCAGTGATGAATTGATACAGTTTTTTACTCAAATGCCCATAACGCACCGATGCACCAATTAACACTCGATCATATTGCTGCCAATTAATAGCTGGCAGCGTATTTAAGTCTTGTAATGTGCATTCGCAGTCTGGCCCTAACTCTGCTTTTATATGAGCCATAATTTTGATGGTCTGACCATCTGTGCTCGAGTGCAGCAATAATACTTTTTCCACGCTTCCTCTCCTTTATATAGAGCTGATGATATTTAGTTGCGCCAGAATGTCGGGGTAAATAACACTAACAGTGTAAAAACTTCTAGTCGGCCAAATAGCATCGCAATCACCAACACCCACTTTGCCGGATCATTAATCTCCCCAAAATGGACAGCGACTTCTCCCAGACCCGGACCAAGATTATTCAATGTAGCAGCAACCGCGGAAAATGCTGTCAGCTCATCCAGCCCAGTGGCGATCAACGCCAACATGCAAATCACAAAGACCAACGCATAGGCAGAAAAAAAGCCCCAAACCGCATCAACAACCCGCTGTGGTAACGCCTTATCACCCACTTTAATGGTATAAACAGCCCGAGGGTGCACTAGGCGTTTTAGCTCTCTGACACCTTGCAGAAACAACAACAACATTCGGATCACCTTGATACCACCACCAGTCGACCCTGCACATCCACCGACAAAAGAGGAAAAAAGCAGTAGTACCGGAAGAAACAGCGGCCACTCTGAAAAATTCGTCGTGGTAAAACCAGCAGTCGTGGAGATCGATACTGTCTGAAATATCGCCTGATCAAACGCATCAAAATATGAATCATACGAATGATGCTGAAGTAGCATCCCAAAACAAATCAGTAAAAGGATAAGCTGCGAAGCCAAAAATGCCCTAAATTCTGGGTCTCGCCAATAACTTCGAAGATGTATGCCACCATTGGCAAATGCCGCAAAATGCAATGAAAAATTACACGCAGAGATTAATAAGAAAACCACGGTGATCATATTAATAGTCGGGCTATCAAAATACCCTATGCTGGCATCATGAGTCGAAAACCCGCCAATCGCGACCGTTGAGAAACTGTGGGAAATGGCATCGAAAGCCGACATTCCAGCCAACCAGAATGCGACTGCACAACTGATCGTCAGGGTCAGATAGATATACCACAACGCTTTCGCTGTCTCGGCAATACGTGGCGTCATTTTGCTGTCTTTCACTGGCCCTGGAATTTCGGCTCGATAAAGCTGCATCCCCCCGATACCAAGCACAGGTAAAATAGCTACCGCTAAAACGATGATCCCCATACCACCAAACCATTGCAACATTTGACGATAAAACAAAATGGCTTTAGGTAAATAATCCAAGCCAACGATGACCGTTGCTCCGGTGGTTGTAAGCGCCGAAAACGACTCAAAGAATGAATCGGTAACCGATAAATCAGGGGTCTCAGCTAAAATAAACGGCACGGCACCCGCACTGCCAATAACCGTCCAAAATAGCACTACGATAAGAAAGCCATCTCGCGCTTTTAATTCACGTCGATGATGACGATTTGGCGCCCACAATAACGCCCCACCAGCAAATAACAAAAAGAAGGTGACGACAAACGGAAAGCCTGCACCATCACGATATAAAAGGGCCACGAAAGCCGGTGCCAGCATAGTGACACTAAACAGCGCGAGCAATAGCCCGACTATTCTGATTATAGAACGAAATTGCATGGCCTTATTCGGCTCTCATCCTTAAAAAACACATAGGGGATCACGATACATCGACGGTTCGACGGGATGCGTCGATCTGACCACCACTTCGATTGGTTAATTTGGCACAGAATTCGGTCTCCAAGCGACAGTCAAGTTCTATACACATAGTTACCTGGGTTCCATAGTCAGCACTGAGTTGCTTCCCAGCAAGCTCAGCCAATAAAGTCTCAACCAGCGAAACTTGATTATACTCGCAGCACAATACCAGTTCCGCAGTTATTATCTTTTCTTTGGTTTGCAGCACAGTTAACGCCTGTTGTACTCCTCCGCCATAAGCTTTCACCAACCCACCCGTGCCTAATTTGATCCCTCCCGAATAGCGCGTCACGACCGCGGTCAGCTCTCCCACTCCCGAGCCAGTCAACTGGGCCAAAATCGGCTTGCCTGCCGTTCCCGATGGCTCACCATCATCACTGAATCCCCACTTCATCGAGTCCTCCGGTCGCCCTGCGACAAAGGCCCAACAGTTATGGCGTGCATCATGATGCTTTTCCTTGATCTGCTGAACAAAGGCTTTTGCCGCTTCAACATTAGGGGTATGCGCGAGATAAGTAATAAAGCGACTTTTTTTTATTTCTTCCTCAAAGATCGCCCCTTGAGCTGGAATAAGGTAAGGCTCGGTGGTCGTCATGACTTACAATGGCACCCAAAAAAGTGTAATGGATACAGGATATCACATCCTCCATCAGCTCTGCTTCTCTTCTCCGGTCACCCTGAATAACCAAAAGAGAGCCTCCCAGCCCTCATATCTATCGCTCCTCCGATTAAATAAATTCTGCAACGCGATATCGCAGATAAGCCATTTACGATCGACAACCAAAAAACACCAGAGTGCAAGGTTAACAACAGCAAAAAATTAATTACATTTGCCCGACATCGCATAACACAAAAAAACCCAACAATTCCGTCAGTTACATAAAACCCAGTCTGTTACCTCACAAAACCCACCTTTAAAGGTTAAATAAATGTTTTAAATTAGTGTTGTAATAGTTGCATAACAGGTTCACACTATTATTTACCTACTGACAGGTCAAACCAGTTAAATCAAATCCGGCACAGACCGGAACTCATGGAGATAGAACATGATTTACCAAGGTGAAACCCTATCCGTCCGCTATCTAGAAGATGGTATTGCCGAACTCAACCTCGATGCTTCAGGCCCTATAAACAAACTCGATACTAGTACTCTAGAGAGTCTCAATGAAGCACTTAACGCGCTGTATCATCTTAGCGATCTAAAAGGCCTATTACTCACCTCCAGTAAAGAGGCTTTTATTGTTGGCGCTGACATAAAAGAATTCATGGGCTTATTTGCTAAACCTGCCAATGAACTGGCCGACTGGCTTACCTATGCCAACAGTATCTTCAATAAATTAGAAGATCTCCCGGTTCCCACGTTATCAGCCATTAATGGCTATGCATTAGGTGGTGGGTGTGAATCTGTGTTGGCTACTGATTTTCGCTTAGCCGATACTCAAACCCGTATTGGTCTACCAGAAACAAAATTGGGGATCATGCCAGGATTCGGAGGCACGGTCCGCCTCCCTCGCCTGATCGGGGCCGATTCGGCAATGGAGATCATTACCGCCGGCAAAGATAAAAAAGCCGCTGATGCACTGAAACTAGGTCTGGTCGATGCAGTTGTCACACCGGAGCAACTCCGACCTGCCGCTATCGCGATGCTGCAAGATGCCATTGCTGGTAGACTCAACTGGCAGGTTCGTCGAGCCCAAAAAAAAGCCCCGCTAGCCCTGAACCAAATTGAAGCCACCATGTGTTTCACCACCGCTAAAGGCATGGTCACTAAAATTGCCGGTCCTCACTACCCAGCACCAATCACAGCAGTAAAAACTATCGAAGCAGCAGCGCGATGCCATCGGGACGAAGCACTGGCTATCGAAAGCAAACATTTTGTCACCCTAGCTAAAACCGATGTTGCCAAGTCGCTCATTGGGATTTTCCTCAATGATCAATACATCAAAGGGCTAGCAAAGAAAGCCGCTAAAATTGGCGCACCAGCCCAAAAAGGAATGGTATTAGGGGCAGGAATTATGGGTGGCGGGATCGCTTACCAATCAGCCCTCAAAGGGGTTCCGGTGATCATGAAAGATATTAATGACGCCTCATTAGAACTCGGAATGGGAGAAGCCGCCAAGCTACTCAATAAACAGCTTGAGCGCGGGCGTATCGACGGTTTTAAAATGGCTAACGTGTTGGCCGGGATCACACCTAGTTTGCACTATGCGGGAGCGGAGGATGTCGATGTTATCGTTGAAGCCGTGGTTGAAAACCCAAAAATCAAAGCCGCTGTACTCACTGAAGTCGAATCAAAAGTCAGTGACAATACGGTGATCACCTCAAACACGTCGACCATCCCGATTAACTTACTGGCACAATCACTTCTGCGTCCCGAGCAATTCTGCGGCATGCATTTCTTCAATCCGGTACACCGCATGCCGCTGGTCGAAATAATCCGTGGCGAAAAAACCTCTGAAGAAACCATTAACCGAGTTGTCGCCTATGCCGCAAAAATGGGGAAATCACCGATTGTCGTGAATGACTGCCCTGGCTTTTTTGTCAATCGCGTCCTCTTCCCCTACTTTGCGGGGTTCAGCCTGTTGCTACGCGACGGCGCTGACTTTGGCCACATTGATAAGGTAATGGAGAAACAATTTGGCTGGCCTATGGGTCCCGCTTACCTACTGGATGTTGTGGGTATCGATACCGCCCACCACGCTCAAGCGGTCATGGCGGAAGGTTTCCCGGAACGAATGGGCAAAGACTACAAAGACGCAGTTGACGTGTTGTTTGAAAATAACCGCTACGGTCAGAAAAATGGTAAGGGCTTCTATACCTACGTCCTTGACCGCAAGGGTAAACCGAAGAAAGTAAATGACCCAGATATCAACGATCTGCTCACCCCTATCCAGAGCAATGCCGCCGCCTATGACGCAGAGACCATTATCGCCAGAATGATGATACCGATGATCAACGAAGTGGTACGTTGCCTAGAAGAAGGGATCATTGCCAGCCCGGCAGAAGCCGATATGGCACTGGTTTATGGTCTCGGCTTCCCGCCATTCAGGGGCGGCGTGTTCCGCTACTTAGATACCCTTGGCCTCACCAACTATGTTGCATTAGCGGATAGCTATGCCCATCTTGGTGCCGTCTATCAAGCCCCTGCCGGACTGCGGGAGAAAGCAGCAAAAGGCGAACTTTATTACCCCGCAGCCTCTCTGTGATCTCGGCTTAAGGATGAGGAATTAAAAAATGAATAATGTAGTTATTGTTGATTGTATCCGTACCCCGATGGGCCGTTCAAAAGGCGGTGCCTTTCGCAATACCCGTGCCGAAGATCTCTCAGCCCATCTAATGAAAGGGCTACTGAGCCGCAACCCACAAATCGAGCCGACTAGTATTGAAGATATTTACTGGGGGTGTGTACAGCAGACTCTGGAGCAAGGATTCAATATTGGCCGTAATGCTGCCTTGCTAGCAGGACTCCCACACAGTGTCGGAGCGACCACCGTCAACCGCCTGTGCGGCTCTTCCATGCAAGCACTCCATGATGCCACCCGTGCCATTATGGTTGGTGATGCCGAGACCTGCATTATTGGTGGGGTTGAGCATATGGGCCATGTCCCGATGAACCATGGTGTGGATTTCCATCCCGGCCTGTCCAAGTCCGTCGCCAAAGCAGCCGGTATGATGGGGCTCACCGCCGAAATGCTGGGACGAATGCACGGGATTAGCCGAGAGATGCAAGATAGCTTTGCCGCCCGTTCTCACCAACGTGCCCATGCCGCTACGCTTGAAGGCCGCTTTAACAATGAAATCCTGCCCACGGAAGGCCATGACACTGATGGCCGCTTAATCCAACTGATACATGATGAGGTGATCCGCCCAGAAACCACAGCCCAGTCTCTCGCGGCACTGCGCCCGGTATTTGATCCTGTCAACGGTACCGTCACAGCCGGAAGCTCTTCGGCTCTCTCTGACGGGGCATCAGCGATGCTAATCATGAATGAAAACAAAGCCAAAGCACTTGGCCTGACTATTCGGGCACGAGTCAAGGCGATGGCGATTACTGGCTGCGATCCTTCAATTATGGGGTATGGTCCGGTACCGGCTAGCCAAAAAGCCCTCAAACGCGCAGGACTGAACATCAGTGATATCGGTTTGGTTGAACTGAATGAGGCTTTTGCCGCTCAGTCTCTGCCTTGCGCCAAAGATCTCGGCTTACTGGAGAGCATAGAAGAAAAGGTTAACCTCAACGGCGGGGCCATTGCACTCGGTCATCCTCTTGGGTGCTCTGGTGCACGGATCGCCACCACCTTAGTTAACCTGATGGAACAGCGTGATGTCCAATTTGGTCTCGCCACCATGTGTATTGGATTGGGCCAAGGGATCGCCACGGTATTTGAACGCGTAGAATAACCCTCCCTAGTAATACCGAGCAAAAGCCCACTTCGGTGGGCTTTTTTTTCGCATTCTTTTACTATGCATAAAACACATACATAAAATGATTAAGTTTCATTATATTCATAGTTATTTCAGCACTACACTCATTAGCAATCCAATACGATTGATTAATTCGGAGCATCCCTATGTTTAAAGCACTGGTACTAAACCAAGAAGATAAAAAAACCATCGTATCCATTGAGCAGCTTGATGAAAGCCAACTGCCAGAAGGTGAAGTGCTAATTGATGTCGATTATTCATCCCTGAACTATAAAGATGGCCTGGCCATCACAGGTAAAGGCCGTATCGTGCGCCAGTTCCCGATGGTGCCAGGTATCGACCTGACAGGTACCGTGGCTGAATCGGCAGATGCTCGCTACCACGTCGGTGATAAAGTGGTACTTACTGGCTGGGGCGTGGGTGAAGGTCACTGGGGTGGCATGGCTGAAAAAGCCCGCCTAAAAGCTGACTGGCTAGTCCCTCTACCAAGCAATCTTAATGGCAAACAGACCATGATGATTGGTACCGCCGGGATCACAGCAATGCTGTGTGTACAAGCCTTGGTTGATGCGGGCGTCAAACCTGAATCGGGTGAAGTATTAGTGACAGGTGCCAGTGGTGGTGTCGGCTCTGTCGCGGTGACCTTGCTATCTCAACTTGGCTATAACGTTGTCGCCGTCACGGGTCGTATCGCTGAAAATGGCGAGCTACTAAAATCGCTGGGCGCAACCCGAGTCATTGAACGTAGTGAATTTGCGGAACCAGCACGTCCATTGGATAAGCAATTATGGGCCGGCGCGATCGATACCGTCGGTAGCAACATGCTGGCACGCGTATTATCACAAGTCGATTACGACGGTGCCGTTGCCGCTTGTGGCTTGGCGGGTGGTTTTGATCTGCCAACAACCGTTATGCCATTCATCCTGCGTAACGTAAAACTACTGGGTATCGATTCCGTAATGTGCCCATTTGAAAAACGCCAGCACGCATGGCAACGTCTGGGTGAACTGCTACCAACCAGCTACTTTGAACAAGCTTGTCGCGAAGTATCACTGGAAGAGATTGCAGAGTGTGCCGAAGCCATCACTAACGGCCAAATCACCGGTCGTGTAGTGATCAAACTGTAATCATCCGAATTGAATAACGAAGTGACTTCTCCTCTGCTGTGATAAAGCAGAGAGTTAGACTACCTTGGCCAGCACTATGCTGGCCTTTTTTATCACTTTATTCGTGTTCAGAGCTAAACTAAATTAATCCCAGATCATGCACCCGTTTATCAATCAACTTGCCACATTCTTCTTTAATGAGCTGGCGCAACCAGATCTGTGAAGCCGAATGTTCGCAACGAGGATGCCAGATCAACGAATAATCAAACGGCTTAAACTCAAACGGTAACGGTTTCACCACCAAGTCATGAGTTTCTGCTACCAAATAAGCCAGATCGGCAGGCACTGTAATGATCAACGGCATCGTCTCAACAATCGCTAACGCCGCTTCAAGGTGATAAGCCCGTAATGCCATCTTACGTTCTGGGTAACCTCTTAACGCCTCATCAATCAGCGCCTTCACTCCATCACTGATCGCAATCATCGCATGGGGATAAGTAAGATAGTCTTGCAGGGTTAATTCACTATCTGCCAGCGGATGGTGTTTAGAGAGCATACAGAACACACTCACCCGACCAAGATGATCAGAACAGAGAGGCTCAACCGGACCCGTCGGGCGACAAATCGCCATATCACAGCCATCTGAGGTCAACTGAGCCAGCAAATGATCATGCTGCAGAGGTGAAAACTCCAGCGAAATGCAAGGGGCCTCGCTGTAGATCCTCGGTAAAGCAAAAGGCAATATCGTTTGCATCGCATAATCGGTGGTCGCAATGACAAACCGCTGCTGGCATTGCTGTGGCTGAAAATCATTCGGCGTCAGCAACGTGCGCATGGACTCAAGCGGCTCATTAAGCAACTCATTAAGTTCCAATGCGCGCTGAGTGGGTAATAATCGCTGTCCCTGACGGGTAAACAACGGATCCCCTAATAAGTCCCGCAGCCGCCCCAATACCCGGCTCATGGCCGACTGGCTCAGGTTAAGCCGGATCGCGGCCTTACTGACACTGCCTTCTTCAAGCAACACCTTAAGCGCCACCAGCAAATTCAAATCCCGACGATATACCTCTTCGAGCTCCATACTTAACCTATCTTCACCAACATGGTGAGCAATTATGTCGCGACAAATAAAAAAAATCCCGCTATATAAGCGGGGAAGCCCAAGAAAACTGGTGAGGTGTTGTTGATTATTAACTTAGTTCTCTTCTTCGAGATCAGGCGAATGAGTAAGCTCAAACCAGAGCCCCAGCGCGGCAGCAATTAAGCCCCCAAGCGCAAATAAACTGATGTCATTAGGTGAGCGAAGCATCAATGAACAAAACGTAATGAAGCACAGCACACTGTATATGGTAAGACGGTCAAGCTGCGTTAACATAATTCCTCCTAATCCGTCAGAAAGATAACGTTAATGACTTGTTAAATACGTTACCCTTTTTACCTTCATTTGCCAACCCTTATTGATTAATTCTTACCCATAAGTATGATCACAGGCTTCGCAACAAAGATGTAGAGACTATGACTGCAATTTTTGATAACCCCACCCACAGCTTGGAAGCGGAAGGACTTCGTTGCCCTGAGCCAGTGATGATGGTGCGCAAAACGGTAAGGAAAATGGCCGACGGCGATACATTACTGGTAACGGCTGATGATCCGTCAACCACCCGCGATATTCCGAGCTTCTGCCGCTTTATGGATCATACCTTGGTCGCAGCAGACACCGACAGCCTGCCTTATCGCTATCTGATCAAGAAAGGCGCACATTAAAAAAGGCAGCTCAACGAGCTGCCTTTTGTATGTTCAAATGTCGTATTGATGCCGAGATAATCTAATCCCGAAAAGCTTCTTCCCGTAACAGACGCTGAGCGGCGACTAGCTCATGACGCAACTCACGGATCTCTTTTTTCATCGGGATCACATACCGGACCCGAACCCAAGCATCAACCGATAAATACGTCGTCACTAACGCGCCAACGACCATTGGCAGCCACATATCTGTCAGCATCATACCCAGTATATTGAGCGCCAGAGCAAGACTAAACAGCCGACATTGGCTTTGAGGCGATATTGCAAGAAAACGGTCCATAACCCCTCCTCCACAACCGTTCACCGATGTAGGTTACACCATAGCATGCCCCCTCTGAACATGCTGTCATCAGCCTCACACTTTCCATCGCTAAAACGTCATTCTTAACGTGATGTGACGGCGCAGGATGTTTCACATGAAACACCGCATTGCTCTTACAAACCAATACCCGCAGCCACTGCCAATCCGAAAAATAATGCGGCAGTTACTTTACGGATCATCCCCAATGGCATCCGATCTGCGGACAGCTTCCCAATCAAGACGACAGGCACATTAGCCAACAACATCCCTATCGTCGTACCGAGGATCACCCACAGCAGCGTATCATGATATTTAGCCCCCAGCATGGTCGTTGCCACTTGTGTTTTGTCACCAATCTCTGCCACAAAGAAAGCGATAAAGCTGGCAACAAAAGGGCCTCGATTCGAAATTGATTCATCATCATCCAGCTTATCCGGGATCAGAATCCATCCCGCCATCAGCACAAAACTAATCACCAGTACCCACTTGAGTACCTCAGGAGTGAGGTAATCTGCGACCACCACACCGAGCCATGCTGCGAGAGCATGATTGGCAATGGTGGCAAAGAAAATAGCTAAAATGATAGGGATCGGTTTACGGTAGCGACTGGCCAATAATAAGGATAGCAACTGGGTTTTATCGCCAATTTCAGCCAAGGCAACAGTAGTAATAGAAACAGCTAAGACGCTCACGACATGCTCTTGGGGGTGAGGATAAATCTGAACCATAGGCAAACTAACACGCCCCACCCCGGTTCATGCTGGTTTACCAATGGTCTCGCCAAACTCACTAGTAGGATTGATGTGAGTCATAAACGCCATGAAGATTTTGCTTCAATTATGTTGACGTTTATCTTGTTAGCACAAGAGGCTACTCCCCAAAGGAGCGACGATTCTAACGATCTTTCACTTTGGGATCAAGATACCAAAAAGGAGCCATACGGCTCCTTTTTTACCTTGCGGTCGAACTCACACTCAAGACATAGGTGTCAGGACGATTTCAACTCGACGGTTTTCCGCTCGGCCTTGTTCAGAGCTATTGGATGCAATAGGATGCGCTTCACCCATTCCTTTAGTCACAATACGATTATTAGCAACACCATCATGCATCAGCTGATTACTCACCACGCTAGCACGAACCTGAGACAAACGCAGGTTGTACGCATCAGCACCTGTACTATCAGTAAAACCATATACATTCAGCATAGTTTGGTCATATTCTTTGACAACTAAGGCTACGTTATACAGCGCAGTCTTCGCCTGAGTACTCAAATCCGTCTGATCAAAACCAAACGTAATGGCATTAGGCATATTCAACACAATGTTATTGCCGTCACGGGTCACGCTGATCCCGGTAGATTGAAGTTGTTGACGCAACTTAGCTTCCTGTACGTCCATATAGTAGCCAATACCACCACCGAGCGCCGCACCCGATGCTGCGCCAATCAGAGCCCCCTTACCGCGATCGCTCTTGCTCGATGTCGCTACACCGATAGCCGCCCCCGCCAGCGCACCAATGATGCTCCCACTGGTTGCTTTTGCTGTTTCTGACTGTCCGCTATACGGATTCGTCGTCGAACAACCTGTCGCAATAACAGCCGTTACCGTGGCAAATACCAAGTTACGTACCCACTTACTTGATTGGGTGCTAATCATTAAATCCATATTAAACTACCTTCGTTATCTCAGCGTGATGTCGTTATCATTGAGTGCGACATCCCCACCTCAATGGCTCTGATTTTTATATCACAATATTTTAATCCCGCCATCTCAGCGGATTATCAGAATAATGTCAATTTCCTGCTCAGGCTACAGCTACGCCAACATCGCGCCAACAAATTTAATCAATTTGAATAAAGATGGCCAAAAATCATGCACAAGCCCTACTAGCACAAGGGTTGGCGAGGTATACTGTTTTGTTAATATTAATCCATTAATCACGCGAAGCTGACAATGCAGAAATTCGATATTAAAACCTTTCAGGGCATGATCCTCGCGCTGCAGGATTACTGGGGCCAACAGGGTTGTACCATTATTCAACCTTTAGACATGGAAGTGGGTGCGGGGACCTCCCACCCAATGACATGTCTACGAGCACTGGGTCCAGAGCCAATTGCAGCGGCGTATGTACAACCTTCTCGCCGTCCAACCGATGGCCGTTATGGTGAAAACCCTAACCGCCTACAGCACTATTACCAGTTTCAGGTGATCATCAAACCATCACCGGATAATATCCAGGAACTGTATCTAGGTTCTCTGGAAACGCTGGGCATTGATACCCAAGTCCACGATATCCGCTTTGTGGAAGACAACTGGGAAAATCCAACGCTGGGCGCCTGGGGTCTTGGCTGGGAAGTGTGGCTAAATGGCATGGAAGTCACCCAGTTTACTTACTTTCAACAAGTGGGTGGCCTAGAATGCAAACCGGTTACAGGTGAGATCACTTACGGTATCGAGCGTTTGGCTATGTACATCCAGGGTGTTGATTCGGTATACGATCTAGTCTGGACTGACGGCCCTCTGGGCAAAGTGACCTACGGTGATATTTTCCACCAAAATGAAGTCGAACAATCAACGTATAATTTCGAGCATGCGGATGTTGACTTCCTATTTACCTTCTTTGACCAATGCGAAAAAGAATGTCAATCGCTCCTTGAGCTAGAAAAACCACTACCGCTACCGGCTTATGAGCGTATTCTAAAAGCAGGTCATGCCTTTAACCTACTCGATGCACGCAAAGCGATCTCAGTAACAGAGCGCCAGCGTTACATCCTACGCATCCGAAACCTGACAAAGCAAGTTGCAGAAGCGTACTACGCATCACGAGAAGCACTAGGCTTCCCAATGTGTAAAACTAACAAGTAAGGGAACGGCATGAGCGAAAAGAATTTCCTAATTGAACTAGGTACTGAAGAGCTGCCACCGAAAGCCCTTCGTACACTAGCAGAAGCCTTTGCCGACAATTTCGAAGCAGAGCTTAACACTGCAGATCTTGCTCATCAGGGCATCAAATGGTTTGCTGCGCCTCGCCGTCTGGCACTGAAAGTAACAGCACTGGCAGAAGGCCAATCTGACAAAGTTGTCGAAAAACGTGGCCCCGCAGTTTCCGCTGCGTTTGACGCTGACGGCAACCCAACGAAGGCAGCACAGGGCTGGGCACGTGGTAACGGTATTACCGTTGAACAAGCTGAACGCCTTGTAACAGACAAAGGCGAATGGCTACTGTTCAAGCAAGAAGTGAAAGGCCAACCGGCTCAATCTCTACTGTGTGAACTGGCTGCTAATGCTCTTGCGAAATTACCGATCCCTAAGCCAATGCGTTGGGGTGACAAAGACACTCAGTTTATCCGTCCAGTAAAAACCCTGACCATGCTTCTCGGTGATGAATTGATCCCTGGTACTATTCTGGGTGTTGAATCAGGCCGCACTATCCGTGGTCACCGCTTCATGGGTGAAGCAGAGTTCACCATTGACCATGCAGACCAATACCCGGCACAGCTTGAAGAGCGCGGTAAGGTCATGGCTGATTACGATGCACGTAAAGCCATTATCTTAGCAGATGCCAAGCAAGCTGCTCTCGCGGTTGGCGGTAATGCCGATCTGGAAGATGATCTTGTTGAAGAAGTGGCATCCCTGGTTGAGTGGCCGGTAGTACTGACTGCATCTTTCGAAGAAGAATTTCTGAAAGTACCGTCTGAAGCATTGGTTTACACCATGAAAGGCGATCAGAAGTACTTCCCGGTTTATGATGCTGACGGCAAACTGCTACCGAAGTTTATCTTCGTGTCTAACATCATTTCCAAAGATCCAAGCCAAATCATCAGTGGTAACGAGAAAGTGGTTCGCCCGCGTCTGGCAGATGCGGAATTCTTCTTTAACACTGACCGTAAACGCCCATTGGTTGAGCGCCTGTCTGAGCTAGATAACGTACTATTCCAAAAACAACTGGGTAGCCTACGTGATAAAACCGACCGCATCACTGCTTTGTCTGGTTACATTGCTCAGCAGATCGGTGCCAATGTTGAACACGCTGAACGTGCAGGTCTACTGTCCAAGTGTGACCTAATGACGTCAATGGTATTCGAATTTACCGATACCCAAGGCGTGATGGGTATGCACTATGCGCGCCACGATGGTGAAATTGAAGACGTTGCTCTAGCACTGAACGAGCAGTACATGCCACGCTTTGCTGGTGACGAACTGCCAAGTACAGCAGTATCTTCAGCGGTTGCGATGGCCGACAAGCTAGATACCCTTGTTGGTATCTTTGGTATTGGCCAAGCACCAAAAGGCAGCGATCCATTTGCTCTGCGCCGTGCCGCGCTCGGTATCTTGCGAATCATCGTAGAGAAAGGCTACAACCTAGACTTGGTTGACCTGATCGCAAAAGCGCATGAGTTGCTTGATGGCAAACTGACTAACGCTGATGTGGAAGAAGAAGTTCTCGATTTCATGCTTGGTCGTTTCCGTGCTTGGTATCAAGATGCAGGCCACAGCGTGGATGTGATCCAAGCAGTACTGGCTCGTCGCCCTACATACCCTGCTGATTTCGACAAGCGCGTTAAAGCAGTTAGCCACTTCCGTTCATTGGATGCGGCCGAATCACTGGCGGCAGCCAATAAGCGTGTTGGTAATATTCTGGCGAAATTTGAAGGCGAACTGCCTGATACTATCGATCAGGATCTGCTGGTTGAAGATGCAGAGAAGGCACTGGCTCAAAATATTGAAACCATGCTAGCGTCACTGACACCTGTCTTTGCAGTAGGTGATTACCAGCAAGCGCTGTCAGAGTTAGCCACTTTGCGTGAAGCAGTGGATGCCTTCTTTGATAACGTTATGGTCATGGCTGATGACGAACAGCTGAAAGTAAACCGTCTCACCATGCTTAATTTGCTACGTAACGAGTTCCTGAAGGTTGCTGATATTTCGCTTCTACAGAAATAAACTTACCTTACCGTAATTAACAGCCCTGGATTATTCCGGGGCTTTTTTTATTCAGCCCAGTACCAGATTCGCAATCTATCCCCAAAACCGCTCATCGTCATTCCGCACTTGTTTCACGTGAAACACAAACAGACACAACCTCATATCAATGCTTTTCCTCCCCCGAGCATTGAGGTATGTTGATGCAGAACACAACATAGTACACAAAACACACCATAACAATATAACCCAAATAACAGCAGACCGAGGTCAGAAGTAAAAAATGGAGTTTTCTACATTCGGTGACAAGTTCGCCCGCTACTCTGGTATTACGCAACTCATGGATGATCTTAACGACGGCCTCCGCACTCCGGGTGCCATCATGCTAGGAGGTGGAAATCCTGCCCAGATCCCAGAAATGGTGACCTATTTCAATCAGCTCTGTGGTGATATGGCCGCAACGGGTGAACTGACCCTAGCGCTAACCAACTATGATGGCCCTCAAGGCAAGGACACATTCCTTCATGCCCTTGCAGATCTGCTCAAGCAACGCTATAGCTGGGAGATTTCGGCCAAGAACATCGCCCTGACCAACGGTAGCCAGAGTGCCTTTTTTAATTTATTCAATTTACTGGCGGGTGAATCATCAGATGGAAAGCATAAGAAAATTTTGCTGCCACTGGCTCCGGAGTATATCGGTTACGCCGATTCAGGCCTGAGTGAAGAGATGTTTACCTCCTACCGACCTGAGATCTGCCTACTGGACGATGGACAGTTTAAATACCACGTTGATTTCAACACCCTTGAAGTGGATGACTGTATCGGCGCAATTTGTGCCTCCAGGCCAACCAACCCAACAGGCAATGTGCTGACCGATAAAGAGATAGCTCACCTTGATCAACTGGCTCGTACACATCAAATCCCGCTGATTATCGATAATGCCTATGGCACTCCTTTCCCAGATATCATTTTTGAAGATGTCACTCCATTTTGGAATGATAACACCATTCTGTGCATGAGCCTGTCCAAGCTAGGCCTGCCAGGCGTACGCTGTGGCATCATTATTGCGAATGAAGAAATCACCACGGCGATAGCCAACATGAACGGCGTGCTCAGCCTCGCGCCTGGAAGCGTCGGCCCAGCGCTGGTCAATAAAATGATAGAACAAGACGATCTGCTTCGTTTGAGCAAAGATGTCATCAAACCATTCTATTTGCGAAAATCACAACAGGCGGTCGATTTGCTAAAGCAGATGATCACTGCCCCCAAGTTCAGGATCCACAAACCAGAAGGCGCTATTTTTCTCTGGCTATGGTTTGAGGATTTGCCGATCAGCACCCTAGAACTGTATCAGCGCCTAAAAGCACGTGGAGTACTGGTTGTTCCTGGCGAGTATTTCTTTATAGGCCTTAAAGATGAATGGCAGCATAGCCATGAATGCCTGCGTATGAACTACGTCCAGGCAGACGATGTGATGCAACGCGGTATTGCAATCATTGCCGAAGAAGTTGAAAAAGCCTACGCGCAACACTGACTTTTGTCGGGTACCAAAGAAGCGGTCAATGGCCGCTTCTTCTTTTCCGCCAGCATACCATCTCATTACCCCGCCCCGAATATTGACTGTCCACGAAAATGTTTCACGTGAAACCACCGTAATACTCTCCTTCTCTTACCTATAATAATCAGCCACAAAAAAGGCCAGCATCTGCTGACCTTTCATTTCACAACGGGATCGTTCTGGACTTAACCAGACGCTTATTTATTCATCATCGAGAATATGATTACCATTAATGGCTATCTTACGCGGCTTCTGTGCTTCAGGGATCTCACGCTCTAATTCAATATGCAGCAAGCCATTCTCCATTGCAGCGCCAATAACTTTCACGAAATCCGCCAACTGGAACTTTCGCTCAAAATCACGCTCTGCGATACCCTGATACAAATACTGACGGCTATCTTCTGCTTGTGCCTCTCGAGTCCCACGCACAATCAACTTATTCTGTTGCTGCGTGATGTCGAGTTGTTCTTCTGTAAAACCTGCCACAGCCATGGTGATGCGGTAATGGTGTTCATCCTGCTGCTCAATGTTATACGGAGGATATCCCCCATTGTTGTTTGCCACATTTTGTTCCATCTGATTGAACAGACGATCAAACCCAATTGCAGAACGGTATAGTGGAGTGAAATCAAGGTTACGCATAATCTTATCCTTCCTATGAAGCAATAGCATATTGATAGATTAACATGAAGTGACTTTCCTCTTTGGACAAGCCGAACACAGGCCCAACGTTTGGCACCTGACCCTTCATAACAAGATATAAGGGGTACCTCGGTTCTTTCCAACTCTTGGCAATCAAATACCGATAAAAGAGCAAAAAAAACGCCACAAACATTGTGGCGTTTCATTCTGGGAATTATCGAAACAATTAGATATCTAGATTTGCATTGAGAGCATTAGATTCAATGAAGTTACGACGCGGTTCAACCTGATCACCCATCAAGGTAGTGAACAGCTCATCGGCTGCCACGGCATCATTAATGGTTACTTGCAGCATACGACGAGATTCAGGATCCATCGTGGTTTCCCATAGCTGCTCAGGGTTCATCTCACCCAGACCTTTATATCGTTGTAAACTTAGGCCACGACGAGAATCTTTAATCAACCAATCAAGTGCTTCTTTAAAGCTCACCACTGGTTGCTTACGCTCGCCACGCTGCACGTATGCTGACTCTTCAAGGAAATCGCATAACGCTTCAGAGAGATCAGCCAACTTGCTATACTCTTTTGAGTTAAAGAAGTCGAAGCTTAGTGGATACTCATACTCTACACCGTGTGTACGAACAACGATCTTCGGCAGCCACACCCCTTGTTCTTCATCACGGAAGACAGAGGACGTATACTGGCTTTCACCCGATTGTTTATGATTCAAAGCTTCAACTAACGGTGCCAACCATGCCTCAACACCCGTTTGATCGGCAAGAGCATCAATGTTCAATCGTGGTTGATAAGTTAACTCTGTCAGTAGCAATGTTGGATAACGGCGGCTCATGCGCTCAATCAGCTTACCGACACTGTTATACTGCTTCACCAAATCTTCCAAAGACTGCCCAGAAATCGCTGGCGCACCTTCAGCTGTAAACAACGCAGCATTGTCCAGAGCTAAAGCAACTTGATACTGACTCATGTCTTCGTCATCTTGAATGTATTGCTCTTGCTTACCTTTCTTCACTTTGTACAGTGGTGGCTGGGCAATAAAGATATGGCCACGTTCGATTAGCTCTGGCATCTGACGGTAGAAGAAGGTCAACAATAACGTACGGATGTGCGAACCATCGACGTCGGCATCGGTCATGATGATGATACTGTGGTAACGCAACTTATCAGGGTTATATTCATCGCGGCCAATACCACAACCCATTGCGGTGATCAGCGTTGCCACTTCCTGCGAAGACAACATCTTGTCAAAACGCGCTTTCTCAACGTTTAGGATCTTACCTTTCAGCGGTAAGATAGCCTGATTCTTACGGTTACGCCCCTGCTTGGCAGAACCGCCCGCAGAGTCCCCTTCCACTATGTATAGTTCAGAAAGGGCTGGATCTTTTTCCTGACAATCGGCCAGTTTACCGGGTAGACCCGCTAAATCGAGTGCGCCTTTACGACGGGTCATTTCACGTGCTTTACGAGCAGCTTCACGGGCACGGGATGCATCAATAATTTTCGTACAGACGATTTTGGCATCACCAGGGTTTTCTAGCAAAAACTCGGCAAACTTTTCGTTCATGGCCGATTCAACGGCAGTCTTCACTTCACTTGATACCAGCTTATCTTTCGTCTGGCTAGAGAACTTAGGATCAGGAACTTTTACTGAAATAACCGCAACCAAACCTTCTCGCGCATCATCACCAGACGTCGCTGTTTTGGCTTTTTTCGAATACCCTTCTTTATCCATGAAAGAGTTCAGGGTACGAGTCAGAGCGCCGCGGAAGCCAGCAAGGTGAGTACCGCCATCACGCTGTGGAATGTTATTGGTAAAACAGTACACCCCTTCCTGGAAACCATCATTCCATTGCATTGCCACTTCAACGGAAATACCGTCATCACGCTCGGTGTCAAAATGGAATACTTTCTGGTGGATAGGTGTTTTATTACGGTTAAGGTGTTCAACAAACGCGCGAATACCACCTTCATACATGAAGTGGTCCATTTTTCCTTCTTCGCGTTCATCAATCAATTTGATTGATACGCCAGAGTTAAGGAATGACAATTCACGCAAGCGCTTAGCCAGAATCTCGTAATGGAATTCAATGTTGGTAAAAGTCAGATCACTTGGCCAGAAGCGGATGCGAGTGCCGGTTTTGTCCGTTGTACCGATTACCGCAAGCGGTGCTTGAGGTTCACCGTGATGGTAGATCTGCTGGTGAATTTCACCACCACGATTAATGGTTAACTCCACTTTTTCAGACAAGGCGTTCACAACAGAAACACCGACCCCGTGCAAACCACCGGAAACTTTATAGGAGTTATCGTCAAACTTACCGCCGGCGTGCAATACCGTCATGATCACTTCGGCAGCAGATACACCCTCTTCCTCATGAATCTCAGTAGGGATACCACGACCATCATCGCTTACCGATACTGAGCCATCTTCATGAATGGTGACAACAATATCTTCACAGTGACCAGCAAGAGCTTCATCGATAGAGTTATCGACGACCTCAAATACCATATGGTGCAAGCCAGTACCGTCATCGGTATCGCCAATGTACATCCCTGGGCGCTTACGTACCGCATCAAGGCCTTTAAGTACCTTGATACTTGATGAATCGTAGTTGTTGGACATTGAGTTACTCTCGCTTAATTTATCCTGCGGTTATTTTACCGTGTTCCACATGAAACATCTTGCCATTTTCGTCTTGCATTTCTGCTATCTGGTCAATACTGATCGCACTGATGAACACTTGGGCGTTAGTTTCCTTTAACCGTTGTGCCAATAGACCACGACGATGGCTATCCAGCTCGGAAGCAAAATCATCAATTAAATAGATACACTGCTTCCCCGTCACCTCAGTGAGATGGATCCCTTGCGCAAGTCGCAAGGCACATACCATCAATTTAAGCTGACCACGGGAAAGAACGTCTTCCGCCGGCGTACCGGCAATTTTGACCCGCAAGTCAGCCTTATGCGGTCCACTTGCGGTATAACCTAGCTGACTATCACGCTCAAAATTACGGCTCAATAGTTCAGCATAGGGCGTCTCTTTTTCCCAACCTCGGTAATACCCAAGTTGGATCTCATATTCAGGCAGAAAACCACGGCATATTTCAGCCGCTTTGCGTTTTACCGCCTCAAGGTAATCACTCCGCCAACCACTGATCGCTTCCGCCAGTGTCGCTAGCTCCTGATCCCAATAACTTAATTCTCGATAACTACGAGCCGTTTTCAACAACGCATTGCGCTGCTTCGTTAACCGTTTGACCCGGCTCCAAGCATGAAAAAACTGCGGTTCAACATGAAAAACGCCCCAGTCAATAAATGACCGACGGTACTTAGGGCCACCAATAAGCAGATCGAACCCTTCTGGGGTGATCAATTGCAAAGGCAATACCTGAGCCAACTGCGCTAGCTTTTGGCTCCCCTCTCCGGCAATTTTCAGCTCGGTGCTACCATCACGCTTCTTGTTAATCCCAACAGGCAACTCAGAAGACGAAGGCAACTGCAGTCGACCGTGTACAAACAGTTCAGATTGATCATGGCGGATAACCCGGCCAGTCAGATGGCTACGGAACGAACGCCCGTGACCCAGAAAATGAATCGCTTCAAGCACGCTAGTTTTGCCGCTGCCATTAGCACCGACCAGAAAATTAAAGCCTGCCGACAATGTCAAATCACAGGCTTCAATATTTCGAAAATCTTTAACAATAAGACGAGTAAGAGCCATGCCTTATAGCCTGATTGGCATCACCACATACATGGCATCACCATTGGCGCTATCTTCCAGCAAGGCACTGGCATTGGCATCCGTCAACGACCAGCGGATTTGCTCACACTTAAGGGTATTGAGCACATCCAACACGTAACTGACATTAAAGCCGATCTCGAGTGCATCGCCTTGATAGTCCACATCCAGAAACTCTTCCGCTTCTTCTTGCTCAGGGTTGTTAGCGGTAATGCGCATTTCACCCAATGACAAATTCACACGCACGCCGCGAAATTTCTCATTAGATAAAATAGCAGCACGTGAGAACGCCTTACGCAATTCATCACAGCTCGCTTCAACGATCTTATTGCTGTTTTGCGGCAATACTCGACGGTAGTCAGGGAAACGGCCGTCAACCAGCTTCGACGTGAAGATAAAATTGTTCACTTCAGCTCGAATATTTGAGTGACCAATCTGAATACAGACGCTCGCATCTGGTGAATCCAGCAGGCGCATCAGCTCCATCACCCCTTTACGCGGAACAATGATCTGCTTCGCAGGCATCTCCTGCTCCAGCGCAATCGCACACACCGCCATACGGTGGCCATCAGTCGCAACCGACCGCAACAATTTACCGTCAGTTTCAAACAGCATCCCATTCAAATAATAACGGACATCCTGATGAGCCATCGAAAATTGGGTACTGTCGATCAACTGACGCATTTGACCTTGCGCTAACGTCAGCTCAACCTCGCTCTGCCAATCTTCAATGTTAGGGAAATCCACCGCAGGTAATACCGATAACGTATAGCGGCTGCGACCAGAGCGAATGATCACTCGATCCCCCTCCAGCGATACCACAATATTGGCGCTATCAGGCAAACCACGGCAAATATCAAGGAATTTACGTGACGGTACCGTCACCGCCCCAGGTTCTGCATCCCCTTCAAGTGCAAGCCGGGCAATCATTTCCACTTCGAGATCAGTCGCCGTCATCGACAGGCATCCATTCTCAACAACCAGCAATATGTTACCCAAGATCGGTAATGATGGACGACTGCCCAGTGCACCACAGACCTGCTGTAGGGGTTTCAATAAATGTTCGCGTGCTATGGTAAATTTCATATTATGACGACAGTGTTCTAATGAGGTTGGAATAATCTTCTTTGATGTCATGGCTTTCTTCACGAAGCTGCTCGATCTTACGACAAGCATGCAGCACCGTGGTATGGTCTCGACCACCAAACGCATCACCGATCTCCGGCAAACTGTGATTAGTGAGTTCTTTTGAGAGCGCCATGGCCATCTGACGAGGACGGGCAACCGAGCGCGAACGGCGCTTGGACAGCATATCCGCCATCTTTATCTTATAGTACTCTGCCACTGTCTTCTGGATATTGTCGATAGTGACAAGCTTTTCTTGGAGCGCCAGCAAATCTCGTAACGCTTCACGAACAAAATCAATCGTAATCGCTCGGCCCGTAAAGTTAGAATTAGCGATAACACGGTTAAGTGCGCCTTCCAGCTCACGGACATTGGATCGTAAACGCTTAGCAATGAAAAATGCCACTTCATCAGCCAGACGGATATGGTGATCTTCTGCTTTCTTCATCAGAATCGCTACACGAGTTTCCAATTCTGGCGGCTCAATGGCGACGGTCAGTCCCCAACCAAAACGAGATTTGAGGCGATCTTCGACCCCGTTGATTTCGCGAGGATAGCGATCAGACGTCAAAATAATTTGCTGATTACCTTCAAGCAACGCATTAAAGGTATGGAAGAACTCTTCTTGTGAACGCTCTTTATTAGCAAAAAACTGAATATCATCGATCAACAACGCATCCACACTACGGTAATAACGCTTAAATTCTTCAATCGCATTATTCTGCAGTGCTTTAACCATATCCTGAACAAAGCGTTCTGAATGCATGTACACCACTTTGGCATTCGGCTTACGATCGGCAATCGCATTACCCACCGCATGCAATAAGTGCGTCTTACCTAAACCGGTCCCTCCATATAAAAACAAGGGGTTATATGCGGCACCCGGATTATCGGCTACTTGTCGACAAGCCGCCAAACCAAGCTGATTTGATTTACCTTCAACAAAGTTATTGAAGTTATGCTTCGGGTTCACGTTTGAGCGATATCCCGCTTGGGATTCTGGCTGGACCGGTGAGGGTGCAGGCTCCCAACGCCGTGACGGCGCATCATCTTCAATCATTGGCGTGGCAACGGGTGCCACAATGGGTGCCGCTGCAACAGGCTGCGGTGGTGGAGCAATGACAGGCCGACTGCCCACCTCAAAACGCAGGATCGGCACATCATTACCGCAAAACTCATTCAGCAAGCGGTTAATGTTGTTGAGATACTTATCGCGAACCCAGTCAAGCACAAAACGGTTCGGTGCGAACAAGGTCAACGTATTGGCGTTCAACTCTGCCTGAAGCGGTCGCAGCCACATACTGAATTCTGTTGCAGGGAGTTCTTCTTGAAGGCGTTGAAGGCACTGCAACCAAAGCGAAGATGACAAGTTCGACCCCACACTGAATAACTAAAGATAAAAAGGGATGCAATTTTATACCTGCTGGCTCAGGATCGCCAGCAAAGAGATCGCAGATCAAGTGAATAAGATCAGACTTATGCACATGGATCGCACAATATAACCTTAGATCCTCACACTTTTACCCCGGCTTACCCACAAAAGAATAAACAATTCGTGGATCCTTAGCCTAACAAAGTGTTATGTGACATAACTCTAAATTATTTAAAAAACGACCATATCTCCATATAGGATGCACAAAACAGAATATCAAGCATGAATTCAAAGGGGATACAGGATGAAAACTTGGCTCAGAACGTCATTGACCGCTATTACCCTGACACTGCTCACAAGCCAAGCCGCTATCGCCGCAACGGATGTGAAAGTCGGTATGTCAGGACGTTATTTTCCGTTTACGTTCGTCAAACAAGATAAATTGCAGGGATTTGAAGTCGACTTATGGAACGAAATCGGCAAGCGTAACGATTATAACGTCGAATTTGTCACCGCGAGTTTCTCTGGCCTGTTCGGATTATTAGAAACCAGGCGTATTGATACCATCTCCAACCAAATCACTATGACCGACGCTCGTCAGGCGAAGTACTTATTCTCTAAACCGTATGTTATCGACGGTGCACAACTGGTCGTCCGTAAAGGCAACAGTACTATCACCAGCATAGACGATCTGGCAGGGAAAACCGTTGGCGTAAATCTGGGATCCAACTATGAACAGTTGCTGCACCAACTTGATACCGATGGCAACATTACAATCAAAACCTACGACAGCGGTATTGAGCAAGATGTTGCGCTAGGACGAACCGATGCCTTCGTCATGGATCGGCTCTCATCTATTGCACTGATCAACAAAGCCAAGCTCCCACTTCAATTGGCCGGTAAACCATTTGAAAAAATCGAGAATGGTTGGCCATTCATCAACGATAAAAAAGGCGAGAAGCTGCGTAACGAGGTAAACCAAGCGCTAGATGCTATGCGCCAAGACGGGACGCTTAGCGATATATCCATCAAGTGGTTTGCGACCGACATCACGCAGTAATCCCCTATTATCGCTATCCTTCATATGCTAAAGGCTCCCCCGAGCGGGAGCCTTGTCCGTATTCCGCTGATTAAAGAAGACACCGATTATGGGTTTTGATTTTCACTATATGCTATCGCTGCTACCTATCTTGTTGAAGTACTTAGGTACGACGATGGGGATGGCATTGTGGGGTGCCCTGTTTGCCCTGATCATCGCCGTAGGACTCGCTATGATCAGATTTTATCGCGTTCCCGTGCTGGATCTGCTCAGCCAGCTGTATATCAGCTTTTTCCGGGGAACACCGCTACTGGTTCAGCTATTCCTTCTCTATTACGGACTACCACAAGTATTCCCGGTATTTGTCGGCCTAGATGCATTCAGTGCCGCGGTGATTGGTCTGAGCTTGCACTTTGGTGCTTATATGGCAGAAAGTATCCGTGCCGCGATAATCGGCATCGATCGCAGCCAGCACGAAGCCAGCCTCGCCATCGGGATGACAGAGCTTCAGAGTATGCGGCGGATCATCCTGCCTCAAGCCACACGAATCGCCTTACCCTCATTGATGAACTATTTCATTGATATGATCAAATCTACCTCTCTGGCCTTTACTCTGGGTGTCTCAGAAATCATGGCCAAGGCACAAATGGAAGCGGCATCCAGTTTCAAGTTCTTTGAAGCCTTCCTTGCTGTGGCTCTGATTTACTGGGCGGTCGTCCTGCTCCTGACGCGGGTACAGATCTGGGCGGAAGCTAAACTCAATAAGGCTTTTACACGATGATAAAAATAGCACACCTGACCAAACGCTTTGCCGACAGTATTATTTTTCACAACCTGGACCTGACCATTAATAAAGGTGAAATTGTGGTGGTGATCGGCCCATCAGGCACGGGAAAATCGACCCTACTACGCTGCATCAATGCGTTGGAACCCGCAGATAATGGCCAGATCACCATTGATAACGTCACTATCGATAGCCAGATGGCAAGTAAAAAAGAGATTGTCGCACTACGGCGGAAGACCGGATTTGTCTTTCAGAACTACGCCTTATTCACCCATCTTACCGCTCGACAAAACATTGCAGAAGGGCTGATCACCGTCCAAGGGTGGTCAAAACATGATGCCAATCAACGGGCTCAACAGATCCTCGATGACATCGGTCTGGGAGATAAAGGCGATCATTACCCCGCCGCTCTGTCTGGCGGGCAGCAGCAACGCGTTGGAATCGGTCGGGCGATGGCTCTAGACGCGGAGTTATTACTGTTTGACGAACCGACATCAGCCTTGGATCCAGAATGGGTCGGAGAGGTACTAAGCCTGATGAAACGACTGGCGCGTTGCCACCAAACCATGTTAGTGGTCACTCACGAGATGCAATTTGCACGCGAAGTAGCAGATAGAGTGATCTTCATGGCTGACGGAGAATTCGTGGAACAAGGCACTCCCGAGCAGATCTTCGGCCATGCAAACGATCCTCGGTTAAAAAAATTCCTAAATCAGGTCGGGATCCACGAAGGATCCTTGCACTCCTCGATAGACGAAGTATAATTCAGCGCCCGTAGTTTCTACGGTTGTAATGATTGACTATTTAAAAGCCAGTGATTACAATTCCGCCTCTTTGTTTAGAGGCAGCCGATTGTTCGCAGTCGGAAACCTAGACAATACTTAAAAACTGATCAGTTAATTTAAGGTAATACCATGAAACGCACTTTTCAACCAACAGTTCTAAAGCGCAAGCGTACCCACGGCTTCCGTGCACGCATGGCTACTAAGAACGGTCGCGCTGTTATCAACGCACGTCGCGCTAAAGGCCGTAAGCGTCTTTCTAAGTAATCTTTGATTATTTTGAATAAGCTCGCTTTTTCTCGGGAGTTACGTTTGTTAACTCCCGAACATTATAAAACAGTCTTCCAGCAAGCTCATCGTGCTGGCTCTCCTCATTTAACTATTCTTGCCCGTCCTAACAACCTCGACAATCCACGTCTTGGCCTTGCTGTTCCCAAAAAACAGATCAAAACTGCTGTAGGTAGAAATCGCTTCAAACGTATCACACGTGAGAGCTTCCGTCTTAAGCAAGCCGATTTGCCAGCCAAGGATTTTGTTGTTATTGCGAAAAAGAGTGCGCAAGAGTTGAGCAATGAAGAACTTTTCAAATTGCTAGACAAATTATGGCATCGCCTGTCTCGCCCTTCGCGTGGCTAGTCGTAGGACTAGTCCGCTTTTACCAACTGGCAATAAGTCCGCTTATTGGGCCCCGTTGTCGCTATACCCCCACATGTTCTCAATATGCCATTGAAGCAATAAAAGCGCATGGAGCGATAAAAGGTGGTTGGTTCGCAGCGAAACGTCTATTAAGATGTCATCCTTTAACCAACGGTGGCTACGACCCCGTTCCGCCAACCAAGCATAACGACAGAGATCATTAACGATGGATTCCCAACGCAATATTCTGTTAATTGCCCTACTGTTTGTCTCTTTTCTACTTTTCCAACAGTGGAACCTAGACAGCAACCCTCAACCGCAAGGCCAGGGTGTAGAGCAACAAGCCAACAACAGTGGTGATGTTCCTTCTCATTCTTCTGATGACGGCCAGCCTATTACTGACCAAGTTACTTCAAACAACCTTACCACCATCAATACAGATGTACTGGCGCTTACTGTCGATACGCTTGGTGGCGATATCATCGAATCCAAACTTTTAGCTTATAACAACGAGCTGGACTCAAAAGACCCGTTCGTACTGCTAAAAAATCAACCTGGCCATAGCTACACGGCACAATCAGGCTTGATCGGTGCCCAAGGTATCGATACCACAGCCGGTCGTGCTCAGCTAAAGGTTAGCGCGGACACCTTCACCTTGGCAGATGGTCAAGATGAAATCCGTGTACCGATGACGTTCCAAAAAGACGGCATCAACTACACCAAAACCTTTATTCTAAAACGCGGCAGCTACGCGGTAGATGTCGAATACACAGTCGATAACCAATCAGCAGATGCAGCAAGCGTTCAGATGTACGCGCAGCTTAAGCAGAACCTAATGGATGACGGCGGTAGTCTGACTATGCCAACATACCGTGGTGGTGCGTATTCTGCCGATGACGTGAAGTACAAAAAGTACAGCTTTGAAGATATGGAGGAGAAAAACCTCAATATCACTATCGATCATCAAGGCTGGGCTGCAATGATGCAGCATTACTTTGTGACTGCATGGATCCCTCGTACCGAGCATGATAGCAATCTGTATACCCGTACCAGCAATGGCCAGGGTTATATCGGTGTGCGTATGCCTGTTACAACGGTAGCACCAGGCACAGAGCAGACGCTAAAAGCAACCTTGTGGGTTGGTCCTAAACTGCAACAGCAGATGGAAGCCACTGCGCCAAACTTGAACCTGACTGTCGACTACGGCTGGTTATGGTTCATTGCGAGCCCGCTGCACAGCCTGTTATCGTTCATCCATAGCCTTGTTGGCAACTGGGGTGTCGCGATCATCATGCTGACCTTTATCGTCCGTGGTGCGATGTACCCACTTACCAAGGCACAGTACACTTCCATGGCCAAAATGCGCATGCTACAGCCTAAGCTGCAAGCAATGCGTGAACGTCTGGGCGACGATCGCCAGCGCATGAGTCAGGAAATGATGGAACTGTATAAGAAAGAGAAAGTGAACCCATTGGGTGGCTGTCTTCCAATTCTGCTACAGATGCCTATCTTCATTGCCTTATACTGGGCACTGATGGAATCGGTAGAACTGCGCCATGCGCCATTCTTCGGTTGGATTCATGACTTATCAGCCCAGGACCCGTACTACGTACTGCCAATCCTGATGGGTGTAACCATGTTCATGATCCAGAAGATGAGCCCGAGCACCGTGACAGATCCGATGCAGCAGAAGATCATGACATTCATGCCAGTAATGTTTACCTTCTTCTTCCTGTTCTTCCCGGCCGGTCTGGTTCTGTACTGGTTAGTATCGAACATTGTTACCCTGATCCAGCAAACGTTGATTTACCGCTCGCTGGAAAAGAAAGGCCTGCATACGAAGTCTAAGTAACTTCATGCAGCGCTGAAAAAAGGCGACCTTTGGGTCGCCTTTTTTGTCTCTTGTCGCTTCACCCTGTTGCCACAGCTAGGCATTCCCCGCTACGCTGTTTACAATTACCGCGTATTTACCAAGCTAAGCCAAAATTATGATCGCACAGACTGATACCATTGTAGCCCAAGCCACACCGCCCGGACGTGGTGGCGTGGGGATTATCCGCATCTCAGGCCCGAAAGCCACCGACGTCGCTCTGGCCATTGCTGGCCGAGAACTCAAGCCGCGTTATGCCGAATACCTGCCATTTAAGGATCAGGATGGTAACGCGTTGGACCAAGGCATCGCCTTGTTCTTTAAAGGACCACATTCCTTTACCGGTGAGGATGTCCTAGAACTCCAAGGTCATGGTGGCCCGGTTTTAATGGACATGATGATCCGCCGTATCCTGCAACTTGATGGGATCCGTCCTGCCCGCCCAGGTGAATTCTCCGAGCGTGCTTTCATGAACGACAAGCTCGATCTTGCGCAAGCAGAAGCGATTGCCGATCTCATTGATGCCAGTTCAGAGGAAGCGGCAAAAAGTGCCTTCAAGTCACTGCAAGGCGCCTTCTCAGCCCGAGTCAATGAATTGGTCGAAGCGCTGATCCACCTCCGTATCTACGTTGAAGCCGCGATTGATTTCCCAGAAGAAGAAATAGACTTCCTGTCTGACGGCAAGGTCGCAGGCGATCTCTACGGTATCATCGACCGTCTGAATGCGGTACGCCAAGAAGCCAATCAAGGCGCCATCATGCGTGAAGGGATGAAGGTCGTGATTGCCGGTCGCCCGAATGCTGGTAAATCAAGCCTACTCAACGCCCTGTCAGGCAAAGACAGTGCTATCGTCACTGACATTGCCGGCACCACCCGTGATGTCCTGCGAGAGCATATCCACATCGATGGCATGCCACTGCACATCATCGACACAGCCGGCCTACGTGAAGCCTCTGACGAAGTTGAGCGCATCGGTATTGAACGTGCGTGGGAAGAAATTCAACAGGCAGATCGCGTCCTGTTCATGGTCGATGGCACCACCACAGATGCCACCGATCCTGCTGACATCTGGCCTGAGTTTATCGAACGCCTACCAGCTAAACTCGGGCTTACCGTTATCCGTAATAAAGTGGAACTGACAGGTGAGCAGGCCGGGATCTGTCACGTCAACAACCCAACCCTGATCCGCCTATCAGCTCGTACAGGGGACGGCATCGACAGCCTACGTGAGCACCTCAAAGAATGCATGGGCTTTGCAGGGACCACTGAGGGGGGCTTTATGGCCCGTCGTCGTCACCTTGACGCCCTAGAGCGTGCCGCTAGCCATCTGGAAACAGGGAAAGAACAACTGGAAGGGTATATGGCGGGCGAAATTCTCGCAGAAGAACTGCGTCTAGCTCAGCAACACCTCAGTGAGATCACCGGCGAGTTCACCTCGGATGATCTTCTTGGTCGGATCTTTACCTCGTTCTGTATCGGAAAATAATAGATCCCCTCCCCGATCCTTTATCACAACCTGTTCCGGATCCTCGGGACAGGCTGTGCATAACCTTCAAACAAAACGTCTTTCCCTTCTGATGATCAGGCTTTATTCCTATTCTCTAGGCAGTACAATGCCTGTGTATAGTTCATTATGAACATCACGTCTAAAGAGAGAGTCCATGAGTCATATTACCCTTATTACCGGTAGCACCCTCGGCGGGGCTGAATACGTCGCTGACCACCTGTCTGAACTGCTTGAACAAGCCGGACATCATACCAATATCGAGAACCAAGCCACGCTCACAGAGCTCGATATTGCCGCGATATGGCTTATTGTCTGCTCTACTCATGGTGCAGGAGACTATCCCGACAATTTCCAGCCCTTTGTCAAACAGCTAACCCTGAACCATCCCGATCTGAGCAAGGTTAAATACGGTGTTATCGGCCTTGGTGATAGCAGTTACGATACTTTCTGTGCTGCAGCTAAGAATATCGACAGCCTGATGGCATCGTTAGGTGCAAAACGGATCGGAGAGCGCTTAGAAATCGATGTTTCACACGATCCTGTGCCAGAAGATCCAGCAGAAGAGTGGCTGGAAAACTGGAAAAACCACCTTGATGAATAAAATACCGCCACCTAAAACACCAATTTCGGGCTTTTTTTAAACTTTTTTCTGTGGATAACTATGGATCTAAACAGTGATCAACCACTAGTTATCCATTTAATAACTTATCCACCGATCCCCCCCTGTTGATAACATGCTATTTTGATCCCAGCTAATCCTTATGATGATCCAAGCTGCTCCACAGCAATTGATCCTCCCTAATCCCATGATCATTAGGATCATTTATCGCTTATCCACACGATCGTTGGATCTATATAATAGATCTAATAAAAGATCTCTTTAAAAAGATCTTATATATATTTAAAACCCCCTCTCGGTTGATCAAATGATCTTCAGGAAAGATTCTCTCTTTTCCGGAAACAGGATAGAATGATCAACCTTTGCTCAATAACAGCTCACTGCCAATTTTAAATACCTGAGGTAGTTTCATGTTTTACCAGGATAATTTTGATGTCATCGTTGTTGGTGGCGGTCATGCAGGGACGGAAGCCGCACTGGCAGCTGCCCGCATGGGACAAAAAACCTTACTGCTGACACACAACATTGATACGTTGGGACAGATGTCATGCAACCCGGCGATCGGCGGGATCGGGAAAGGACACCTGGTTAAAGAAGTTGACGCTCTGGGTGGTTTGATGGCCCAAGCGATCGACAAGGGTGGGATCCAGTTTCGTACCCTAAATTCCTCTAAAGGCCCTGCGGTACGAGCGACTCGTGCCCAAGCAGACCGAGCGCTGTACAAGGCCGCAGTGCGTGAAGCACTGGAAAATCAGCCAAACTTAACCTTATTCCAGCAATCTGTTGATGATTTGATCATCGAGAACAACCGAGTCGTCGGTGCTGTGACTAAAATGGGTCTCAAGTTCCGTGCGAAAGCCGTTGTCTTAACTGTCGGTACTTTCCTTGGTGGTAAGATCCATATTGGCCTGGAAAATTACAGCGGCGGTCGTGCTGGCGATCCACCGTCAATTGCACTGGCAGATCGTTTGCGTGAATTACCATTTCGGGTTAATCGCCTGAAAACAGGCACACCACCGCGGATTGATGCCCGTACAGTTGATTTCAGCCAGCTGGAAGCACAGCATGGTGATAACCCGACACCAGTATTCTCATTTATGGGTAAAGCCTCGGATCACCCACGCCAGATCCCATGTTTTATTACCCATACCAATGAAAAAACCCACGATGTGATCCGTAATAACTTGGATCGTAGCCCGATGTATTCCGGGGTGATCGAAGGGATCGGCCCGCGTTATTGTCCGTCGATCGAAGATAAAGTGATGCGCTTTGCTGATAAAGATAGCCATCAGATCTTTATTGAGCCTGAGGGCTTAACGACGCATGAACTGTACCCGAATGGTATTTCAACCAGCTTGCCGTTTGATGTACAAATGCAAATCGTTCGTTCAATGAAAGGCTTTGAGAACGCAGCAATTATGCGTCCTGGCTATGCCATTGAATATGATTTCTTTGATCCACGAGATTTGAAGCAGACCTTTGAAACTAAGTTTATCGATGGTCTGTTCTTTGCGGGGCAGATCAACGGTACCACTGGCTATGAAGAAGCGGCAGCTCAAGGTTTACTTGCCGGTATGAACGCGGCACTGTCAGCGCAAGACAAAGAAGGCTGGAGTCCTCGTCGTGATCAGGCTTACATGGGGGTATTGATTGATGATCTATCAACCATGGGTACCAAAGAACCGTACCGTATGTTTACGTCACGTGCGGAATACCGTTTGTTACTCCGTGAAGACAATGCCGATTTACGTTTAACCGAAACTGGCCGCCAGTATGGTTTAGTGGATGATGAACGCTGGGCTCGGTTTAGCCAAAAGATCGAAAATATTGAGTTAGAGCGCCAGCGCTTAAAAGATATTTGGGTCAATCCGCTGTCGGATCAGGTTACCGCTGTTAATGCGATCTTAAAAACGCCGATCACTCGTGAGGTGAATGGTGAAGATCTGTTGCGCCGTCCTGAAGTGACCTACGAGCAATTGACCAATATTGAGCATTTTGGTCCTCGCCATGAGGATACTCAAGCCTGCGAGCAAGTGGAAACTCAGGTGAAATACCAGGGCTATATTGATCGCCAGAAAGATGAAGTGGAAAAATCATTGCGCCATGAGACCACAAAACTCCCGTTGAACATTGAATACAGCGCAGTAAAAGGTCTGTCGAATGAAGTGGTCAGCAAATTGAATGACGCAAAACCTGAGACCATAGGCATGGCATCGCGGATCCCTGGGATCACTCCCGCGGCTATTTCACTACTGCTTGTGTACTTGAAGAAGCAGGGCGTGCTCAAGAAAGGCGAATAGGAGTTATCCGTGAAACAACGTTTGGCGCAGCTGATCGCGCAAACTGACCTAACGGTCACAGAACAGCAGATTGACCAGCTTGTGGGCTTTGTTGCCATGCTGCATAAATGGAATAAAGCTTATAATTTGACCTCGGTCCGTGATCCTAACGAAATGTTAGTAAAACATATCATGGACAGTTTGGTGGTAAGCCCACACCTAGAGGGTGAGCGTTTTATTGATGTTGGAACGGGCCCTGGGTTGCCAGGGATCCCGTTGGCAATAATGAATCCAGACAAGCAGTTTACCTTGCTTGATAGCTTAGGTAAGCGTATTCGCTTTATTCGTCAGGCCATTTTTGAACTAAAAATTACCAACGTCACACCAGTACAAAGCCGAGTGGAAGAGTTCCAGCCTGAGGTTGGCTTTGATTGTGTACTCAGCCGCGCGTTTGCTTCAATGAACGATATGGTGTCTTGGTGTCACCACTTACCGGCAGATAGCGGCTGTTTTATGGCATTAAAAGGCCAGTTCGATCAACAGGAAGTCGCAGAGCTACCTGACTGGTGTTCTGTGACAGAGGTCAAATCTTTGCATGTTCCTGAGTTAGAAGGCGAGCGCCATCTAGTAATCTTGACCGCAAAGGGATAATGGATGAGGTTTTTTCGTGGGAAGAGTCATAGCGGTAGCCAACCAGAAGGGTGGCGTGGGTAAAACCACAACGTGTGTTAACTTGGCAGCCTCGCTGGCTGCTACACAGCGGAAGGTTTTGGTGGTCGATTTAGATCCTCAAGGGAATGCTACTATGGCCAGCGGTGTAGACAAATACCAGGTCGATGCCACGGCCTATGAGCTTCTTGTCGAAGAAATCCCGTTCAATGATGTTGTGATCAAAGAAACGACGGGCGGTTATCATCTGATTGCCGCCAATGGTGACGTCACTGCTGCAGAAATCAAGTTGATGGAAGTATTCGCTCGAGAGGTCCGATTACGTACCACTTTAGAGGGAGTTCGTGATAACTATGATTTCATCTTTATTGATTGTCCACCAGCCTTAAACCTCCTTACAATCAATGCTATGACGGCTGCTGATTCGGTTTTAGTGCCGATGCAATGTGAGTACTTTGCGCTTGAGGGATTGACGGCTTTGATGGACACCATCAGTAAGCTAACCGCAGTGGTGAACAGTGACCTCAAAATCGAAGGCCTACTGCGTACCATGTATGATCCGCGTAATCGGCTGGCGAGCGAAGTGTCGCAGCAGCTGAAAAAGCATTTTGGCGATAAGGTCTATCGTACCGTTATCCCACGCAATGTCCGCCTTGCCGAGGCACCAAGTCATGGCCGCCCTGCGATGTACTATGACAAGTATTCCAGTGGGGCTAAAGCCTATTTGGCCTTGGCTGGTGAAATTATTCGCCGTGATGAGCTGGTACGCAACGCGGGTATGGCCGAGGCATAAGGGTTAATCATGAATATGAACAAACGAGGTCTGGGTAAAGGCCTTGATGCGCTGCTCGCAACCAGCTCAGTGGCGCATAATCGTCAGCAGAAGGCCGATTTAGCACAATCACTGTCGGCCGATGGTACTTTGCGTGAGTTGGCGATGAATCAGTTAGTCGCTGGTCGCTATCAGCCGCGTAAAGATATGTCTGAGGAGGCTTTGGCTGAATTGGCAGAATCCATCCGCGCTCAAGGTGTGATCCAGCCGATCGTGGTGCGGGAAATTGAACCACAACAGTATGAGATTATCGCGGGTGAACGCCGCTGGCGCGCATCACGTCAAGCTGGGCTTCAGAAAGTCCCTTGTATTATAAAACAGGTCGATGATCGGGCAACCGTTGCGATAGCGCTGATTGAAAATATCCAGCGTGAAGATCTCAATGCGATAGAGGAAGCCCAAGCCTTAGAAAGGCTGCAAAATGAATTTTCGTTGACCCACCAACAAGTGGCTGAGGCGGTTGGCAAATCACGGGCTGCTGTATCTAACCTTTTGCGTCTGAACCAGTTGGAAGCACCGGTAAAGCGCATGGTTGAGCAGAAACAATTGGAAATGGGTCATGCCCGTGCTCTGCTTGCCCTATCGGCCGAGCAGCAGTTTGAGGCCGCACAGGTTGTTGTGAGCAAAATGCTGACAGTGCGTGATACTGAACGATTAGTTAAGAAGATGCAGGCTCCTGAGCCCACTAAAGTACCCACCGTCAACACGCAGCTTGAAGCGGTAGAAAATCGCCTGAGTGAGCGCTTTGGTACTCAGGTTTCTATCAATCAGCAAAAGAGCGGAAAAGGCAAAATTGTCATTAGCTTTGATGAAGCAGACAAGTTAAAGCAACTTCTTGCAATTTTTGGTGATAATATGTGACATTATATGTGATATTGTGTGTGTCTGTTTTGTTGCATAGGTTGCAACGGCGTGATCAGGTTGCAATATTGTAAATCATAACACCTTTTTTTGCTGCGGTTAGATTGCATTCAATCTAATCCGCCGTATAATTTTCGCAGTTTTCCCAGCACGCATATGTGCAGTGGAATGGACTCGAGGAACGAATACATGGTATCGGCGCTAGTTAGACCGGGCCGCCAATTGGCGAAACGGTTACTGTTGCTACAATCTGGCGCCGTTTTAGTAACGGCAATCATGGCGGCATTTGCTGTCAGCGTTGACTGGGGACTCTCTGCATTAATCGGTGGGGGCATTTTTGTTATTGCCAACACTGCATTTGCTGCCTGTGCGTTTTTGTTCAGTGGGGCTCGTCAAGCCCGACTGATCATGGCGTCCTTTTTTGGCGGTGAAGTGCTTAAAATCCTCATTACTGTCATCTTGTTTGCCGTTGTTTACCTGTATGTCGAGGTGGAACTTGTTCCCCTCAAACTGGCCTATTTGCTGGCTCTCGGAATTAACATCTTTGGGCCGGTTTTATTCATTAACAACAACAAATAGGATGAGTTATGGCTGCGCCAGGTGAAGCGCTAACGCCGTCAGGCTACATTACTCACCACCTGACCAATTTGGCAGTGGGTGATGGTGGCTTCTGGACGGTGCATATAGATAGCTTATTTTTCTCTGTTCTTACGGGATTGGTCTTTTTAGCCCTATTCCGTTCGGTAGCGAAAAAGGCGACATCAGGAGTTCCAGGGAAACTTCAGTGTTTTGTGGAGATCATGGTTGAGTTCGTTGACACTAACGTCAAAGATACTTTCCATGGCCGTAATCCGCTGATAGCCCCTCTGGCTCTGACCATTTTCTGTTGGATTATGCTGATGAACATCATGGACTTAGTGCCAATTGATTTTCTTCCGTACCCGGCAGAGCACTGGTTAGGTATCCCTTATCTTAAGGTTGTACCATCTGCAGATGTCAACATCACCATGGCAATGGCGTTGGGTGTTTTCGCCTTGATGATCTATTACAGCATCAAAGTGAAAGGCCTTGGCGGCTTTGTTAAAGAACTGGCTCTTCACCCGTTCAATCACCCGATCATGATTCCGTTCAACCTGCTTCTTGAAGTGGTATCGCTGCTGGCGAAACCAATTTCATTGGGTATGCGTTTGTTTGGTAACATGTTTGCTGGTGAGGTGGTGTTTATCCTAATCGCGGCATTAATGCCGTGGTGGGCACAATGGCTGGGATCGGTACCGTGGGCTATTTTCCACATTCTGGTCATTACAATTCAAGCATTCGTGTTTATGATGTTGACTATTGTGTACCTGTCTCAGGCACATGAAGACAATCATTAACGATTATTTGTCAATTTTTCAATTTTTACTGGCACTTTAGCCGACAACTATAAACTGGAGATAGTGATGGAAACTTTACTAAGCTTTTCTGCAATTGCCGTGGGCATCATTGTAGGTCTTGCTTCCCTTGGTACAGCGATCGGCTTCGCGCTTTTAGGCGGTAAGTTCCTTGAAGGCGCTGCGCGTCAGCCTGAAATGGCACCAATGCTTCAAGTTAAGATGTTCATCATTGCGGGTCTGCTTGATGCGGTTCCAATGATCGGTATCGTAATCGCTCTGCTATTCACATTCGCAAACCCATTCGTTGGTCAGCTAGCTGGTTAATAACAAGAACGAACGGACCCATAGCAACCCTTTTTAAGGAGATGCGTTGTGAATATGAATGCAACCTTGCTGGGTCAGGCAATCGCCTTTTTCCTATTTGTGGTGTTCTGCATGAAATATGTATGGCCACCTATTATGGAAGCGATTGAAGAACGTCAGAAAAAAATTGCTGACGGCTTGGCAGCCGCTGATCGTGCTGCCAAAGACCTGAACCTAGCGCAGTCGAATGCTTCTGATCAATTGAAAGAAGCAAAACGTACTGCAACTGAGATCGTCGAGCAAGCTAATAAGCGCAAGTCTCAGATCATTGATGAAGCAAAGGCGGAAGCCCTTGCTGAGCGCGATAAAATTCTGGCGCAAGGTCTTGCTGAGATCGAAGCTGAACGCAACCGCGCTCGTGATGAGCTGAGAAAACAAGTTGCAACTCTGGCTGTGATTGGTGCTGAGAAAATCATTGAGCGTACTATCGATAAAGATGCGCACGCTGATCTTCTTAACAAAGTCACTGCAGAACTGTAATTAAAGGGGCAAGCACATGTCGGATATGACTACCATCGCACGCCCCTACGCTAAAGCAGCCTTTGATTTTGCGGTTGAGAAAGGTGAGCTGGCCCAGTGGGCCGAAATGCTCACCTTTGCTGCCGAAGTCGCCAATAACGAGACTATTAAGGACATCCTTGATAGCGGTTATGCGGCGGATAAACTGACTGAAATCTTCGTGTCAGTTTGCGGTGAGCAACTCAACGAATTTGGTCAGAACCTGATTAAGGTAATGGCTGAAAATGGACGCCTTAAAGCGCTTCCTGCTGTTTGTGAAGAGTACTTGCTGCTGAAAAGCGAGCGAGAAAAGACTATCGATGCTGACGTGATCTCTGCGATTGCATTAGACGATAGCCAACTTGAAGCAATTAGCCAGAAGCTAGAGCAGCGTCTTGATCGTAAAGTGAAGCTGAATTGCAGTGTAGACGAGACCCTGATTGCTGGGGTTGTAATTAGAGCCGGAGACTTAGTCATCGATAACTCAGTACGCGGCAAGTTAGACCGCCTGAGCGATGCTTTGCAGTCTTGATTTGGGGAATTGGAGCATGCAACTTAATTCCACGGAAATTAGCGCACTGATCAAACAGCGTATTGAAAATTTCAACGTTGTAAGTGAAGCGCGTAACGAAGGTACTATCATCTCAGTGAGTGATGGTATTCTTCGTATCCATGGCCTTGCAGACGTAATGCAAGGTGAAATGATTGAACTACCAGGTGGTCGTTATGCACTGGCACTGAACCTTGAGCGTGACTCGGTCGGTGCGGTTGTAATGGGCCCTTATGTCAACCTTCAGGAAGGCATGAAAGTGACTGGTACTGGTCGTATTCTTGAAGTGCCAGTGGGTAAAGCCCTACTTGGCCGTGTCGTGAATACACTGGGTGAGCCAATTGACGGTAAAGGTCCAATTGAGACAGAGACATTCTCTCCTGTTGAAGTGATTGCACCGGGTGTTATCGATCGTAAATCAGTCGATCAGCCAGTACAGACTGGCTATAAAGCGGTTGACTCGATGATTCCAATCGGTCGTGGCCAGCGTGAGCTGATCATCGGTGACCGTCAGACCGGTAAAACAGCGATGGCTATCGATGCCATCATCAACCAGAAAAACTCTGGTATTTACTCTGTTTATGTTGCTATCGGCCAGAAAGCCTCAACCATTGCTAACGTGGTACGTAAGCTGGAAGAGCATGGCGCATTGGAAAATACCATTGTTGTGGTGGCATCTGCTTCTGAAGCAGCGGCGCTGCAGTACCTTGCACCTTATGCTGGTTGTGCGATGGGTGAGTACTTCCGTGATCGTGGCGAAGATGCACTGATTGTATACGATGACTTGTCTAAGCAAGCTGTTGCTTACCGTCAAATTTCACTATTGCTGAAGCGTCCACCGGGTCGTGAAGCATTCCCTGGTGATGTTTTCTACCTCCACTCTCGCCTTCTCGAGCGTGCTGCACGTGTTAATGAACACTACGTAGAAAAATACACTAACGGTGAAGTGAAAGGGCGTAGCGGCTCATTGACTGCGTTGCCGATTATCGAAACGCAAGCGGGTGACGTATCAGCGTTCGTACCGACTAACGTTATCTCCATCACTGATGGCCAGATTTTCCTACAGACAGAGCTTTTCAATGCTGGTATTCGCCCTGCGGTTGATCCAGGTATCTCTGTTTCTCGTGTAGGTGGTTCGGCTCAAACCAAGATCATCAAGAAGCTGTCTGGTGGTATTCGTACCGCACTTGCACAGTATCGTGAACTAGCGGCATTTGCTCAGTTCTCGTCTGACCTTGATGAAGCAACTAAGAAGCAGCTTGATCACGGTCAGAAAGTGACTGAGTTGATGAAGCAGAAGCAGTATGCACCAATGTCTGTTTTCGAACAGGCTGTGGTTATCTTTGCTGCTGAAAAAGGCTATTTGAACGATGTTGAGCTGACTAAGCTGGCTGACTTCGAAGCTGCGTTGCTTTCATATGCCAAAGGTCAATTTGCTGAGCTAGTATCTCAGATTGATGAAACGGGTGCGTGGAACGATGAAATTGAAGCTCAGTTTGTAAAACTGGTTGAAGATTTCAAAGCGACCCAGACTTGGTAATTGGTTGGTGATCGCTTGCGATCACCCACTAACGGAGAGTAACGATGGCCAGCGCAAAAGAGATACGTAACAAGATCGGTAGTGTCAAAAACACACAGAAGATCACAAAAGCGATGGAAATGGTTGCAGCATCTAAAATGCGTAAAACGCAAGATGCCATGGAATCATCTCGTCCATACGCACAAACTATGCGCAAAGTGATCGGTCATATCGCCCTTGGTAGCCTCGAGTATAAGCATCCTTATCTTGAGGAGCGTGAAGCCAAGCGCGTGGGTTACATCATTGTTTCTACTGACCGTGGCCTATGTGGTGGCTTGAACATTAACTTGTTCAAACAAGCTATCCACGATATCCAAGGCTGGTCAGATCAAGGTGCAGACGTTGACTTAGCCCTTGTTGGCTCAAAGGCGACGGCATTCTTTAACAGCTACGGCGGTAATGTTGTTGCGCAGGTTTCTGGCCTGGGTGACAAGCCTTCAGTGGATGAACTGATCGGTACTGTGGGCGTCATGCTGAAGAAATATGATGAAGGCCAATTGGATCGCCTGTATCTGGTATACAACAAGTTTGTGAATACCATGGTTCAGGAACCCGTGATTGATCAATTGCTGCCTTTGCCTAAGTCGGAAGACGAAGAAATGCAGCGTAACCACTCTTGGGATTACATTTATGAGCCCGAGCCTAAAGCCCTACTAGATACCCTATTGGTTCGCTATGCCGAATCTCAGGTTTATCAGGGTGTGGTTGAGAACCTTGCTAGTGAGCAAGCGGCTCGAATGGTTGCGATGAAAGCTGCAACAGATAACGCCGGAGATTTAATCAACGATCTACAACTGGTGTATAACAAAGCCCGTCAGGCGGCGATTACACAAGAGTTGTCAGAAATCGTTTCTGGTGCTGCTGCTGTTTAAGGCAAAGAATTAATATTAGAGGATTAAACGATGGCTACAGGTAAGATCGTACAGATCATCGGTGCGGTAGTCGACGTAGAGTTTCCACAGGACTCTGTACCACAGGTATATGACGCCCTACATGTTGATGCAAAAGAGAACGGCACACTTGTTCTTGAAGTACAGCAGCAGCTAGGTGGTGGTGTTGTACGTGGTATCGCAATGGGTACTTCTGATGGCTTGCGTCGTGGTTTGTCTGTTGAAAATACAGGCCGCCCAATTGAAGTTCCAGTTGGTACAGCGACACTAGGACGTATCATGAACGTTCTGGGTCAGCCAATTGATGAGCGTGGTGATATCGGTGAGCAAGAGCGTTATGCTATTCACCGTGAAGCACCAAGCTACGAAGACCAGTCAAATGTAACTGAATTGCTGGAAACTGGCGTGAAAGTTATTGACTTGATTTGCCCATTTGCAAAGGGTGGTAAAATCGGTCTGTTCGGTGGTGCCGGCGTTGGTAAAACCGTTAACATGATGGAGCTGATCAACAACATCGCCCTTCAGCACTCTGGTCTGTCGGTATTTGCTGGTGTTGGTGAACGTACTCGTGAAGGTAACGATTTCTACTATGAAATGCAGGAAGCTGGCGTTGTTAACGTTGAGAATCCTGAGCTATCTAAAGTAGCAATGGTTTATGGTCAGATGAACGAGCCACCAGGTAACCGTCTACGTGTTGCACTGACTGGCCTGACAATGGCTGAGCGTTTCCGTGACGAAGGTCGTGACGTATTATTGTTCATCGATAACATCTACCGTTATACCCTAGCGGGAACAGAAGTATCGGCACTATTGGGTCGTATGCCATCTGCGGTAGGTTACCAGCCAACGCTTGCAGAAGAGATGGGTGTACTTCAGGAACGTATTACCTCAACCAAGTCAGGTTCTATCACATCGGTTCAGGCGGTATACGTACCTGCCGATGACTTGACGGATCCATCACCAGCAACGACGTTTGCTCACTTGGATGCGACGGTTGTACTGTCTCGCCAGATCGCCTCTCTGGGTCTATACCCAGCGATCGACCCATTGGATTCTACATCACGTATGCTAGACCCATTGGTGGTTGGTCAGGAACACTACGATATCGCTCGTGGCGTTCAGAGCCTGCTTCAGCGTTATAAAGAACTAAAAGACATCATCGCAATTCTTGGTATGGATGAGCTATCAGAAGCGGATAAGCAAGCGGTATCGCGTGCGCGTAAGATTGAACGTTTCTTGACTCAGCCTTACCACGTTGCAGAAGTCTTTACTGGTGACCCAGGTATCTACGTATCTCTGAAAGAGACATTACGTAGTTTCAAAGGCATTCTAGCTGGCGAATACGATGAAATCCCAGAGCAGGCATTTATGTACTGCGGCGCGATTGAAGACGTATTGGAAAAAGCGAAGAAGCTTTAAGCTAAGTAGGAGGCGACATGGCAGCGATAACCTTCCATTTGGATGTAGTCAGCGCAGAGCAACGTCTGTTCTCTGGCCGTGCGGCAAACATTCAGGTGACCGGTAGCGAAGGTGAACTGGGTATTCACGCAGGACACACACCGCTGCTGACCGCTATCACGCCAGGAATGGTTCGTATCACGAAGCAGAATGGCGACGAAGAGGTGATCTACCTCTCCGGCGGCATGCTGGAAGTGCAGCCAAGTACGGTGACCGTGCTGGCTGATACTGCGATTCGTGGTCAGGATCTGGACACAGCGAAAGCGGAAGAAGCGAAACGTCAGGCTGAGGAGCGTATCCACAATCAGCATGGTGATATCGACTTTGCTCAAGCAGCCAGTGATTTGGCGAAGGCGATTGCTCAGCTCCGCGTCATCGAGTTGACCAAGAAAGCCCGCTAAATTGGCTCATGATAAAAAAAAGCGACCTTCGGGTCGCTTTTTTTATCACTGTGATGGTAATGGGTGATGCTATTTGGGTATATAGTCGGTTAATACCCGTAGAAAAAGAACTATTTTTCTTACGCCATTGAATGCAAGTCGCTACAATGCGAAGAGTAATGATTTAAATATGCACCAAGAGGAATAGGTGATTATGAGTTTCAGTGCAGTGATCCTAGCTGCGGGTAAAGGAACCCGCATGTACTCCAACCAGCCAAAGGTTCTTCATACTTTGGCGGGTAAACCAATGGCCAAGCATGTGATTGATACATGCATCGGGATTGGGGCAAATAATTTGCACCTGGTCTACGGTCATGGTGGTGATCAAATGCAGGCTGTATTGGCTGATGAGCCTGTTAACTGGGTGCTTCAGGCGGAGCAGCTGGGTACAGGTCATGCGGTGAACCAGGCGTGCCCTGCGCTGGCGGATGATGAAAAAGTCCTGATCCTGTACGGTGATGTGCCATTGATCAGTGCTGAAACACTGGAAAATTTGCTTGATGCTCAGCCGGGTGGTGGTATTGCGCTACTAACCGTTGTCCTTGATGATCCAACCGGTTACGGCCGCATCGTACGTCGTAATGGTCCTGTCGTCGCGATTGTTGAGCAAAAAGATGCCAGTGAAGAGCAGAAGCTGATCAAGGAAATCAATACCGGGGTAATGGTCGCCAACGGTGGGGATCTGAAGCGTTGGCTCTCGGCATTAAAGAATGATAATGCTCAAGGCGAGTACTACCTGACTGACATCATTGAAATTGCCCATAATGAAGGTCGTGCAGTGGAAGCGGTACACCCAGTACGTGCGATTGAAGTGGAAGGCGTCAACAACCGCATTCAATTAGCAAAACTAGAGCGTGCATTCCAAGCGATGCAAGCTGAACGTTTGCTTGAGCAGGGCGTGATGCTGCGTGATCCGACGCGTTTTGACCTGCGCGGACAGCTACAGTGCGGAACCGATGTTGAGATTGATGTTAATGTGATCATCGAAGGTAGCGTATCGCTAGGCAATAACGTTGTCATTGGTGCGGGTTGTGTGCTGACAGACTGTGAAATTGATGATAATACCGTTGTTCGCCCTTATAGCGTGATTGAAGGGGCGACGGTTGGTGAAAATTGTACTGTTGGGCCGTTTAGCCGCTTACGTCCAGGCGCTGAGTTGGTGGGTGATTCTCACGTAGGAAACTTCGTAGAGATGAAACAAGCGCGTTTAGGTAAAGGGTCGAAAGCTAACCACTTGACCTATCTTGGTGATGCTGAGATTGGTGATCGAGTGAACATTGGTGCGGGCACTATTACCTGTAACTATGATGGTGCTAATAAGTTCAAAACAGAAATTGGTGATGATGTCTTTGTCGGTTCTGATTCCCAGTTGATCGCCCCGGTTAAGATTGCCAATGGCGCTACCATTGGTGCAGGCGCTACGATCAACCGCAATATTGGTGAAGGTGAGTTAGTGATCACTCGCGCTCCAGCCCGTACCATTAAAGGTTGGAAGCGACCGGTAAAGCAAAAATAATTGAACGACTGTCATTACGCAAAGGCAAGGATATTTCCTTGCCTTTGTTGTTTCTGATTCATCGCCTTTTTCCCCTCACTATTCACTCTTATTCTTCTTTCGTTAGAAAAATTAATCAGCCCCCCTTGATCAAAAAAGTTTTGATCTGCTACCATTTCTTTCAAATCGAAACTTATAGCTATCAGTTCGTAATCATATGTCCAAGCGAAATACCCAACAACGTCGCCATGCCATCCTTGCGATGGTGAATGAGCAGAATGAAGTCAGCGTTGATTCTCTAGCGAAATACTTTTCAACCTCGGAGGTTACCGTTCGTAAGGATCTGGCTGCATTGGAAAAAAATGGATTATTACTTCGCCGTTATGGCGGGGCGATTGCGATCCCGACGGAAATGTCCAGTGAGGTAGAAGAGTATGTTTCGGTTTGTAAGTTATCGATTGCCAAAGCTGCCGCGGAGCGGATCCGTGACCATAACCGGATCATTATCGATAGTGGCAGTACTACCGCGAGTTTGTTGGGTTTGCTGGGGGAAAAGCACGGTTTAGTGGTGATGACTAACTCATTGAATGTGGCTAATGCCCTCAATGAGTTGGAGAACGAACCCACCCTGCTGATGACGGGGGGGACTTGGGACCCTCATTCGGAAGCCTTCCAAGGTCAGGTGGCCGAATCAGTATTGCGTTCGTATGACTTTGATCAACTTTTTATTGGTGCTGATGGCATAGATACCGATCGAGGGACGACAACGTTTAATGAGTTAGTTGGATTGAGCCGGGTAATGGCTGAAGTCGCACGTGAAGTCGTCGTAATGGTGGAGTCGGCCAAGGTAGGTCGAAAAATACCGAACCTAGAATTGCCATGGGTCAATATCAATACTCTGATCACCGATGATGGTCTGGATCCGGTCGCAAAGCAACAGATTGAGCAACATGGCGTGCAGGTGATCTGCGCGATAGCAGAATAAATTTAGGAGTAACTGTAATGTGTGGGATTGTCGGGGCGGTAGCCCAGCGTGATGTGGCAGAAATTTTGATTGAAGGTTTGCGCCGTCTTGAGTATCGCGGTTATGACTCTGCTGGTATTGCGGTTGTTGACTCTGAGGCAAACTTGCAGCGAGTACGTCGCTTAGGCAAGGTTCAGGCGTTGGCTGATGCGGTTGAACACTCTACGTTAGTTGGTGGTACAGGCATTGCACATACGCGTTGGGCGACGCATGGAGAGCCGTCTGAGGCCAATGCTCACCCACACATGTCGGGCGAAAATATCGCACTGGTACATAATGGGATCATTGAAAATCATGATGTGCTGCGCGATATGTTGATGGCGCGTGGCTATGTATTCCATTCGCAGACTGATACCGAAGTGATTGCTCACTTAGTTGAATGGGAATTTCGCAGTGCAGATTCCTTGCTGCAGGCCGTGCAGAAGACGGTTGCACAATTGGAAGGAGCCTATGGCACGGTGGTGATGGATCGTCGTGACCCGGATCGTGTCGTCGTGGCTCGTTCCGGTAGCCCATTAGTGATCGGGCTTGGCGTTGGTGAGAACTTCTTGGCTTCCGATCAACTGGCGCTGCTGAATGTGACCCGTCGTTTCATGTTCTTGGAAGAAGGGGATGTGGCCGAAATTACCCGTCGTGAAGTGAATGTTTTTGCTGCTGATGGTCAGCCTGTCACCCGCGATGTGCATGAGTCGAACCTTCAGCAGGATGCGGCCGATAAAGGTCAGTATCGTCACTACATGCAAAAAGAAATTTATGAACAGCCGAGTGCGTTGATCAACACCATGGAAGGCCGTATTACGAGCAACGCCGTCGTGGTTGAGAGTATCGGTAGTGGTGCCAAGGATATTCTCGAGAATGTTGAGCATGTTCAGATTGTGGCCTGTGGTACATCATACAATGCCGGCATGGTGGCACGCTATTGGTTTGAGTCGATGGCGGGTGTCAGCTGCGATGTTGAGATCGCTTCCGAGTTTCGCTATCGTAAATTTGTTACCCGGCCAAATAGCTTGTTGATCACCCTATCGCAGTCAGGTGAAACAGCCGATACCCTTGCGGCATTACGTTTGGCCAAAGAAAAAGGCTATATGGCAGCGATGACCATCTGTAACGTGGCGGGTTCCTCGTTAGTCCGTGAATCTGATTTGGCCTTTATGACCCGTGCAGGGACGGAAATTGGCGTTGCATCAACCAAAGCCTTTACCACTCAGTTGGTGACGTTACTGATGTTTGTGACAGCCTTAGGTAAAGAGAAAGGGATGATTGATAGCGTGAAAGAGCAGCAGATTGTGGACTCGCTGCATGCACTACCGACCCAAATCGAAAAGGCGCTGGCCTTTGATAAGCCCATTGAGCAGTTAGCGGAAGATTTTGCGGATAAACACCATGCTTTGTTCCTGGGTCGGGGGGAGTTCTACCCGATTGCGGTGGAAGCTTCACTCAAGTTGAAAGAAATCTCTTACATTCATGCTGAAGCTTATGCAGCGGGTGAATTGAAGCATGGTCCGCTAGCGCTGATTGATGCCGATATGCCAGTGATTGTGGTGGCACCGACGAATGATTTGTTAGAGAAATTAAAATCGAATATCGAGGAAGTTCGAGCTCGCGGTGGTTTACTGTATGTTTTTGCAGATAGCGAAGCTGGCTTTGAAGAAGCGGAAGGGATGAAGATTATTACCATGCCATGTGTTGATGATGTGATCGCGCCTATCTTCTACACCATCCCAATGCAGCTGTTGTCTTACCATGTGGCCTTGATCAAAGGAACGGATGTGGATCAGCCTCGTAATCTGGCTAAGGCTGTCACCGTCGAGTAGTTCGATCTGACGCTGTATTAACCATGATAATAAGCCCTTTCGAGGGCTTTTTTTTATCGTTTTTTTATGAAGAGTATTGGTGAACGACTAGTATTTAACCGGATAGCGTTATTTGCGAATTAGAAAACCTAGACAGTCAAGTTACGAAATGCGAACCATAATACAACGTTAAAAATCCGATTATTTTGTATTTTGTTGTTTTTGCTGATTTTTACTTTTTGGTAACAAGTTGGCTTATCTTGTGCAATCCAGTAATGAAAGCTAGACAAGATTCATTGGATGGTATTGGAGAGGTGACATGACAGATCCGAAAGCCAAGATTGCAGCCCGCATTAAAGAAGCGCGGGAATGGAAAGGTTTGACTCAGGTACATATGGCGCAGCAGCTGAAAGTGGCACGTCAGACTTACTTGGATCTAGAAACGGGAAAAACCGAACCCAAGGTGCGGGTGTTATCGGAGATCTCAGAGATCACGGAGCGTCCGTTAACTTGGTTTATTTATGGTGATGAAGGGATTGAAATTCTGGAGAGTGAATACAAGGAAGAGATTGATCGGTTGTTACAGTATTTTAGCCGCCTGCCCCATTCTGCTCGAAACGTTATTTTGCAGCAAAGCATTAATCTGGCCGGCTTTATGGCTGAGTATACCCGTGCTTTGACACAGCGAGATAAGTAGGATTGCATTTATTTTGCACAGTATCCTACTTTTCTTTGTATGCATTTCCTTACATATTGCGGTGATTTGTGTACTGCTTAGCGGACACTCGCTGTTTGATATCACGTTTCAATGTTTTCTCCGTCGTACGCCCCTATTGCTGTAAGGGATAATCACCTGTTTTCATTTTTCAGCTCAATGGGTTAACGGTTTGCTGAGCTGATTAACCCGCAATATTTGGTACAAAGGGGGGCTATTGATGGAGAATGCGAAACTGCAGATAGCGCAGCGAATCAAAGAGGCTCGGGAGTGGAAGGGTATATCTCAAGTGGCAATGGCCAAACAACTGGAGATTGCGCGTCAGACATACTTGGATCTTGAGTCGGGGAAAACAGAACCTCGGATCACCACATTGATCCGGATTGCGGTGATAACAGATCGTCCGCTGGGTTGGTTTGTGTTTGATATGTTGAAGTCGACCAATAATCCCATTCAGCTACAGGCTGATTTATTGCAGTTATCGGTATTCTATGGACAATTGTCAGAGCCATTTCGCAGTGAGTTTTTGGCCAACCATATCAGCCAACTAAAGACGTGTGTGAAGTATTTGAATACACCGAAAGCCTGAAACAAAAAAGCAGCCAGATGGCTGCTTTTGTTTATATTGCTGGCTTTGCTATTGGGCCAGAAAAAACCGGTAGGCTGGATTGTCGGTCTCATCTTTCCAGTGGTAGCCTAGCTCGCGAAGATGGCTGGTAAATGACAGTAAGTCCTTATCTTCCAGCTCAAAGCCACATAATACCCGGCCATAGTCAGCGCCATGGTTGCGGTAGTTGAACAGGCTGATATTCCAATGTGTCCCTAAGGTATTGAGGAATTTCAGTAGCGCGCCTGGATATTCAGGGAACTCAAAACTGTATAAACGCTCACGTAACGATTTCGATGGTCGGCCACCGATCATATAACGAACATGTACCTTGGCCATTTCGTCATCAGATAAATCAACCACCGGGTAGCCGCCTTTGCGGAGATCTTGAATGATGCCATCAAGTTCTTCCTGGCCTTGCATTAATCGGATCCCGACAAAGATATTTGCTAAGCGGTCATCGTTATAGCGGTAGTTGAACTCGGTAACCGCCCGTCCACCCAGTAAGTGACAGAAATCGAGGAAGGCGCCGGCACGCTCGGGAATGGTTACGGCCAATAACCCTTCACGTTTTTCCCCCAATTCACAGCGTTCTGATACATAGCGTAAGCCATGGAAATTCAGATTTGCGCCGGATAAAATCGCTGAAATCTGCTTGTCTTTAAGCTGGTGGCGCTCAGTATATTTTTTCAAGCCAGCCAAAGATAAAGCACCTGCTGGCTCGGCAATGGCCCGGGTATCTTCGAAGATATCTTTCACTGCCGAGCAGATTTCATCGCTGCTGACGGTGATCGTATCATCAAGGAACTGTTGGCACAGGCGGAAGGTTTCTTCACCAATGCGTTTGACCGCGACGCCGTCGGCAAACATGCCAACTTGATCCAGGGTGACTGGCTCGCCTGCATCCAGAGCAGCCTGTAGGCAGGCAGAGTCTTCAGCTTCGACTCCTATCACCTTAATTTGTGGCATCAGTTGCTTGATCAGTACTGCGATGCCAGCAGCCAACCCCCCGCCCCCGACTGGTACAAAAATATAATCTAAGTGGCCATTTTGTTGTACTAACTCGACCCCGATGGTGCCTTGTCCGGCAATCACTGCAGGGTGATCAAATGGTGGGATGAAGGTGAACCCGTGCTGAGTCGCCAGCATTTCAGCATGCCCTTTGGCTTCGTCAAAATTGCTGCCATGGAGGACGACTTTTCCGCCAAAGCTCCTGACGGCATCAACTTTGATATCCGGTGTGGTGCGTGGCATGACAATAGTGGCCTTGACCCCGAGGCGCTTGCCGGATAAGGCCAGCCCTTGAGCATGGTTTCCTGCCGAGGCGGCGATCACCCCTGCTTGACGCTGGGTATCAGTGAGCTGAGCCATCATGTTATAGGCCCCGCGCAATTTAAAAGAATGCACCGGTTGGCGGTCTTCCCGTTTTAGTTGTACCTGGTTACCAATGCGTGCGGACAGGCGGCTCATTGGTTGTAACGGAGTGACTTGTGCGACCTCATAGATTGGCGCTCGGAGGATTTCACGCAGGTAATCTGCCCCGGAAGGCAAACTGACGTCACTGGTTGATATGGCTTCACTCATCATGACTATCCTCCCAGCTTGGATTTATCGCGTACCGCCCCTTTGTCGGCACTAGTGGCGAGATTGGCATAGGCGCGCAGGGCAAAAGAGACGTCGCGCTGACGATCGAGCGGCTTCCAGCCACGTTGGTTTGCTGCGTCACGGCGGTTAGCCAGCGTGGTCTCGTCAACGTTCAATGCAATACTGCGGTTGGGGATATCAATCGTAATGGTGTCGCCATTTTCTATCAGGCCAATGGTGCCACCGTTTGCTGCCTCGGGAGAAACATGGCCAATCGACAACCCGCTGGTGCCGCCAGAGAAACGACCATCAGTGATTAATGCACACGCTTTACCCAGTCCCATCGACTTGAGGTAAGTGGTGGGATAAAGCATTTCCTGCATCCCTGGCCCGCCTTTCGGGCCTTCGTAGCGGATCACCACCACATCACCGGCTTGGACTTGCCCTGATAAGATCCCATCGACAGCTGTTTCCTGACTTTCGAATACCACGGCTGGGCCAGTAAATACGAGGCAGCTGTCATCGACACCCGCGGTTTTAACAATACAACCATCAAGCGCCATGTTGCCGGACAGTACCGCGAGGCCACCATCTTGGCTGAAAGCGTGTTCTTTGCGGCGGATACAGCCATTTTCGCGATCATCATCGAGGGTATCCCAGCGGCAATCTTGGGAGAATGCCTGAGTGGTACGGATCCCTGCTGGGCCTGCTCGGAAAAAGGTTTTCACTGCTTCAGAGTTGGTTTGGACAATGTCGTAGTGTTTGAAGCTGTCTGCAAACTGTTCACCAAGAATGTTGTAGCAGTCATGATGGAATAACCCTGCCCGATCCAGTTCAGCCAAGATACTGTATACACCACCCGCACGGTGTACATCTTCCATGTGGTATTTCTGGGTTGAGGGGGCGACTTTGCATAGATGCGGAACCTGACGTGACATCCGGTCGATGTCTGCCATGGTGAAATCAATTTCTCCCTCTTGTGCTGCTGCTAGCAAATGGAGCACGGTATTGGTGGAGCCCCCCATGGCTATATCCAGAGCCATGGCATTTTCGAAGGCCTGTTTGGTGGCGATATTACGCGGCAAGGCACTGGTATCGTCTTGCTCATAGTAGCGCTTGGTCAGGGTGACAATTCGCTTTCCGGCGTTGATGAACAGTTGCTTACGGTCGGCATGAGTGGCCAGCATCGAACCATTACCCGGTTGGCTTAGGCCAAGCGCTTCAGTTAGGCAGTTCATTGAGTTGGCGGTAAACATACCGGAACACGATCCGCAAGTTGGGCAGGCTGATCGTTCGATCTGCTCACTTTGTTCATCTGATACTGTTGGATCTGCACCTTGGATCATCGCGTCGACCAGATCCAGCTTGAGGATCTGATCCGACAGTTTGGTTTTTCCTGCTTCCATAGGGCCACCAGAGACGAAAATCACGGGGATATTCAGCCGTAGTGAGGCCATTAACATCCCCGGGGTGATTTTGTCACAATTGGATATGCAGACCATGGCATCGGCACAGTGGGCATTAACCATATACTCGACCGAATCAGCGATCAATTCGCGTGACGGCAGGGAATACAACATGCCACCGTGTCCCATGGCGATGCCATCATCGACAGCGATGGTATTAAATTCTTTGGCGATACCGCCCGCCGCTTCAATTTCACGGGCAACCAGCTGACCGAGATCTTTGAGGTGGACATGGCCCGGGACAAATTGAGTAAAGGAGTTCACCACGGCGATGATTGGCTTGCCGAAATCGTCATCTTTGACGCCAGTCGCACGCCAGAGGGCGCGGGCTCCAGCCATATTACGGCCATGAGTGGTGGTAGCGGAACGGTACTTTGGCATAACTAAAAATCCTTTTGCTGTAATGCCTGCCAGTGGTATCAATAAGCGCCACTGGCAGTTGAGTATGACTTACTTATCAGATGGGTAGACGTAATCCAACCAGCCCCACTTGTCTTCGGTAGTACCGTTGAACAGGCCGAAATAAGCGTCTTGTAGTACTTTGGTAATAGGGCCGCGTTTGCCTTCACCAACCGTGATTTGATCAACACTGCGGACCGGGACGATCTCAGCGGCAGTACCCGTCATGAACACTTCATCAGCCAGATAGAGTGCTTCACGTGCAATATTTTCTTCGCGTACTTCATAGCCCCGATCTTTAGCCAGAGTCATGATGGAATCACGGGTGATCCCCGGCAGGATGGCGCTGGTGGTCGGCGGGGTAAATAGCACACCGTTGCTGACCACAAACAGGTTCTCCCCTGCCCCTTCAGACAGATAGCCGTCAACACTCAGGGCGATACCTTCAGCATAACCGTGACGGCGCGCTTCACCACCGACCAGTAAGGATGACAGGTAGTTCCCGCCCGCTTTGGCTGCGGTTGGAATGGTATTGGGTGCGGCACGGTGCCAGCTTGATATCATCGCATCGACGCCATTTTCTAATGCCTCTTCACCCAGGTAAGCGCCCCAAGGGAAGGCGGCAACAATGACATCCATCTGAGTGCCAGTGGGTGGACAAACCCCCAAACCGACATTGCCGACATATGCCAGCGGGCGGAGATAAGCAGAATCGAGTTTGTTCACGCGTAGGGTTTCGCGGCAGACTTCCATTAGCTCTTCTGAGCTGTATGGGATTGGAAAACGATAGATTTTGGCTGAATTTTGCAGCCGATCGATGTGTTCCTTATGACGGAAAACGGCCGGACCGTTCGGGGTGTTGTAGCAGCGAATACCTTCAAAGACCGAAGTACCATAATGCATCGCGTGCGTCAGGACGTGGACATTGGCTTCTGCCCAAGGCACCATGTCGCCGTTAAACCAAATATAATCCGCTGTATTGGCCATTTTATTCCTTCCTTAAATAAATCTAATCTTGGGTCTCAATGAGTGTGGTTTCGACGGTACGAATATCCCAAAGCTTTTCGACTTGATTGATCAGCGTGCTGATGGGACGGTCACTGTCGACCTGTATTTCAATACTGGCTATTTTGCTTGCATGATTCTGTGTGGCAGTGACTTGTTTAATCACGAAGCCTCGATGACGGATCACACGAAGGATCCGCTCTAGTAATACTGGCTTATCATCCGCTTTGATGTTGAGTAAATATCGGTCCATTAGGTGTTCTCCAGCATATCTTGGTTTGCCGCACCAGGTGGTACGAGTGGCCAGACATTGTCTTCTTCCGAGATCAATACGTGCAGCAGGTAGGCGGTTTTACTGGCCAGCATCTCCTGCAGTGCTGGCATAACCTCTTCTTTACGAGTAATGGTTTTGCCCGGAATATCAAAGGCACTGGCGAGGGTGACGAAATCTGGGTTATCGTCGAGGATGGTTTCACTGTGGCGGCCGTCAAAGAACAGTGATTGCCATTGACGGACCATGCCGAGCCGTTGATTGTTGATCAGTACCATTTTGACCGGGATCTGGCGGCGCTTAAGCGTGCCGAGTTCCTGAATATTCATCATGAATGAGCCATCACCGGAGATCAGGATCGATTCATCGTCTGGGCGGGCAACCTTTGCCCCCATTGCGGCGGGCAGGCCAAAGCCCATGGTGCCCAGACCGGCTGAGGTGATGTAGTTTTGTGGCTGTCGGGGCTGGATATGTTGGGCGGCCCACATCTGATGTTGGCCGACGTCGGTTGAGACCATCGCGGTATCCGGCATCATGTCTGACAGTTGTTTCATCAGTAATGGTGCGTAGATCAAATCGCCAGGGTGGTCATAACGCCATTTAAACTGACGGCGGAGCTGTTCGCTGTGCGTGACCCAGTCGTGAATATCCTGCGCCAGCTCAAGCTGCGGCAGGATGGCATTGATATCGCCTCGTAACGGTGCATGGGCATGGCGTAATTTATTGAATTCTGCAGCATCGATATCGATATGGATAACCTTGGCATCAGGGGCAAAGGTCTCCAGCTTGCCTGTTACTCGATCATCAAAACGGGCGCCAACCACGATAAGTAAGTCGCACTCCTGAACAATTAGGTTGGCGGCTTTGGTGCCATGCATCCCCAGCATTCCCAGGAAATGTGGGTCATGCCGCTCTACCGTGCCCAGTCCTTTAAGGGTACTGACCGATGGCATAGGATTATGCGTGAGAAAATCCCGAACAGTGTCAGTGGCTTTGGCTAATTGCACCCCGCCGCCGACATACAAAACCGGCCGTTCACTGGTAGTTAGCAGTTGTTGAGCGGCGGTTATTTCAGCGGATGTGACCGTCGGTATCGTGGGTGGCGTAATGGGTGATAGTAGTTCAACGGGGGCTTCGGCAAGTTGGACGTCTTTGGCTATATCAACAATGACTGGACCGGGCCGGCCTGTTTTGGCTACCTCGAAGGCTTCAGCGAGCGTTGGGGCCAGATCGTGAATATCGGTTACCAGATAGCTGTGCTTGGTACAGGCGAGTGACATGCCGATCACGTCCATTTCCTGAAATGCATCGGTACCAATGTGGGAGCTGGCGACCTGGCCGGTGATAGCAACCAGCGGTACCGAATCCAGAAAGGCATCAGCCAGACCCGTGACCAGGTTGGTGGCCCCCGGTCCTGAAGTCGCCATGCAGACAGCAACCTCTTGGGTTGAGCGTGCCATGCCGATTGCTGCCATGGCTGCACCTTGCTCATGGCGACAGAGGATATGTTCGACCTCGCCGTCGTAGAGGGCGTCATATATCGGCATGATGGCTCCGCCCGGATAGCCAAAAATGGTTGTGATTCCCTGCTGTTGCAGCGCTTTTACGACTAACTCTGCTCCCGTCATCGCTGCTCTCCCTGTGTATCCATGCTTGCGACCTGCTGGTGATTGATTGTAAAACCAGCATCCTGTTGGTTTATGTTTAAAAAAAAGCCCCCGGACCTGCTGGTTTCGGGGGCTATTCTGCGTATGTTGTGTGTGTTGCTAATTTACGCCTGCTCGCCCCTCTCGCAGTGAAATAATCACCACGATGACGTTGATAATGAGAAGGAGGGGCTGGGCGCTTAATTGCATTGACTGTCTGTCCGGTTTTTGTGTTTTTATATTGTGTTTACTAAGTGGTAACACAGACATCGCTCGCATGACAAGAAAAAACTACAAATTATTTTTCATCTTCACTGCATAAATAGTCTATTACTGAAACTTATTTTATGTAATTCATTAACTTATCTGATTAAAGTGTCAGCAGGATGATTATTCATGAACCTTGCAATTGTTCATAGCCGCGCTTGTGTCGGGGTTGAAGCCCCAGCCGTGACGGTGGAGGTACATATCAGTAACGGGATGCCAGCTTTGGCACTGGTCGGGTTGCCCGAAACCAGTGTTAAAGAAGCTAAAGATCGGGTGCGCAGTGCCATCGTGAATGCCGGGTTTGAATTTCCCTCGCGGCGGATCACCGTTAATCTGGCCCCTGCCGATTTACCGAAAGAAGGGGGGCGGTTTGATTTGCCTATCGCCCTTGGGATCCTTGCCGCATCGGAGCAAATCCCCCTCAATAAGCTACAAGATTTTGAATTTTTAGGTGAATTAGCGTTATCTGGTGAACTGCGGCCGGTTAAGGGGGCGCTTCCAGCAGCACTGGCGGCAAAGCTTGCCAATCGTTGTCTCGTGGTTCCGGACAGCAATGGTGATCAGGTCGCATTGGTCGGTAAGGATCGGCATAAATCGGCTCCGTCATTGTTGAAAGTGTGCGCGCATTTACATGGCCAGACTCAGCTTGATCTCGTACAACATGGCCCTTTTGTCGCAGAGCCTTGTGCTTCAGATCGTGATATGCAAGATATTATTGGTCAGCAGCAAGGAAAGCGGGCGTTGGAAATTGCGGCTGCTGGGGGGCACAACCTGTTATTTCTGGGGCCTCCCGGCACGGGAAAGACCATGCTTGCTTCTAGGCTGCGTGATTTATTGCCAGAAATGAGCATTGAAGAGGCACTGGAAACGGCGGCAGTCGCATCGCTGACGCCGCAGAGTATTCATGAAGGTAACTGGCGTCAGCGGCCATTTCGTACCCCGCACCACTCCAGTTCGATGGCGGCGCTGGTTGGAGGGGGCTCGGTACCGCGGCCAGGGGAGATTTCGCTGTCGCATAATGGCATTTTGTTTTTGGATGAAATGCCAGAATTTGAGCGTAAAGTGCTAGATTCACTGCGTGAACCGCTAGAGTCTGGTGAAATCGTGATTTCTCGAGCGACGACCAAAACGACGTTCCCTGCCCGCTTTCAGTTGATTGGCGCCCTGAACCCGAGTCCAACCGGGTATTATGAAGGTAACCAATCCCGGACCAATCCACAGGCCATTTTACGTTATTTAAGCCGCCTATCTGGTCCGTTACTTGATAGATTTGATATGTCGATAGAGATCCCGGCGCTACCCCGAGGTACGTTGGCTGATGGCGGTGATCGCGGTGAGTCGAGTGCTGTGATTCGTCAGCGGGTTTTTGATGCTCGGGAGTCCATGCTTTCGCGAGCTAATAAGGTTAATGCGCTGTTGTCGACTCGGGAGCTGGATAGCTTCTGCCGATTAGAAAAAAGTGATGCCGAGTTTTTGGAAACCGCCTTGCATCAGCTGGGGTTATCGATTCGGGCCTATCACCGGATCATCAAAGTTGCTCGAACCATTGCTGATTTGGCCGGGTGTGAGCAGATCACTCGTGGTCATCTGGCTGAGGCGTTGGGGTATCGGGCAATGGATCGGCTGTTACGTCAGATCTCGGCACAGGTCGTGTAGGGTTAGGGTGATCTTGGGATGAAAAAAAGGGCCTGCCGGCCCTTTTTTCATCTTGCTTATTGTGGCTTATTTGGTCAGTAAGTAGTTGACCAGTTCAAAGTATTCGTCGGCAGAGCGAAGTTTGCCGGTTTGTACGAGGTACTTATTGTTTACTATCACAGCCGGTACGCCAGTTAGACCGCTATCCTGGAAGGCTTTATTGAAGCGGTTAACCATGGAATTGACAGCAAAGCTGTTGAAGGCGCCGTCAAAGTCTTCCGCTTTTACCCCTTCATCAATGAAGATTTGACGCAGCTCCTGATCGTTACGTGGTGGTTTTTGCATATCGTGGATGCGGCTAAACAGCACGGGTGTCATTTTTGCTTCAACCCCTAACACCACGGCCGTGGCATAGGCTTTACTCATGGATTTACCCATTGGGCCACCCATGAAGGAAACATGATTCTTCTGCAGCTTGGCATTGTCTGGCAGGCTCTTTTTCAGCTGTTGGATCATTGGCTCAAAGCGGTGACAAGCCGGGCAGTAGAAAGAGAAGAACTCTGTGACCAGTGGACTGCTGGATTTGGGTAGATCGAGGACTTTGTAATGATCGCCTTCCTTGAACTGGGCTGCCTGAACGGACAGTGACAGTAGTGCGACGCTGATCAGCGCTAGAAATTTTTTAAACATGTTGCAGTTTTCTCCCGTCAAAGGATTGAAATAACAGATGTTATTTTTCCATTTTAGTTATCAGTGTGTTTACCATTGCGGCATAAGTTGCAATGGGGGTTCTTGGAGGGCAGCCAGTTGCTCCTTGAATGCCAGCACTTGGCCCTCCCAATACTTGGCATCTGCAAACCACGGAAATGCGAGCGGAAAGGCAGGATCTTCCCAGCGCCGTGTGAGCCATGCCATGTAATGTACCATTCTAAGACCGCGCAACGGCTCAATCAGTTGCAATTGTTGGTGATCAAAATCAGAAAATTCACTGTAAGCCTCTAAAATGGTATCGAGCTGGGCCAGCTTGTCATGACGATCGCCATTGAGCAGCATCCAGAGATCTTGGACGGCAGGACCGTTTCGTGCATCATCTAAATCAACAAATAGTGGTCCATCTCGCCACAGAATATTGCCAGGATGGCAGTCTCCGTGTAAGCGGATCGGTTGCCAATTGGTATGCCAGTGCTGCTCCAGCTCACAAATCAGGCGGTCGAGATCAGCAAAGAAAGCATGCTTGAGATGATCCGGGATCATCCGGGACTGTTCCAGCTCTTGGCGAGGCAGGTAAAGGTATTCGTCGAGCCCGAGTGTTGGACGGTGGGTAAAGGGTTGCTGTTGGCCGACACGATGGATACGCCCCAGAAAGCGGCCTACCCACTCCAGCTGATCAAAATTATCAACTTCAAATTGACGGCCGCCGAGGCTTGGAAACAACGCGAAACGGTGACCATTAAACTGGTGCAGGGTGTTGCCATTAATGGCGATCGGTGCGGCAACCGGAATGTCATGTTCGGCGAGCTCTAGGGTAAAGCGATGCTCTTCGATGATCTGTTCGTCGCTCCAACGTTGTGGGCGATAGAACTTAGTGACATAGCGAGCGCCGTCTTCAGCGGTGAATTGGTACACCCGGTTTTCATAGCTGTTAAGAGGCAGTAAGCCTGATTCGGCACGGATCCCCGTGCTATCCAGTGCGTCAAGCAGTAGATCTGGGCCAAGATCGGCAAAACTAAAACCATGGGGTTGTGACATGAGACAGATTCCGCAAATTAAGAAGTCGTCAGGTGCTGTCGAGTATAACCCTAAATACAGTTAAATCGGCAGGTGGCTTGCTTTCCCCTGACCGTCCATGCGACGGAGGGATATCATAATAAAAAAGGGCTGTGACCAGCCCCGTCTTTACACTATTTTGCATTCGATTCGCGTATGGGTTAATGCAACTGGCCGATAAATCGATTTTCGGTGCTAATCGTGCTGGCATCACTTTGGCGGGTCAGGCTGAAGGTGATATCGACAATTGGCGCATTGAGCTGTTGAGGATCAATACTCAGGCTGACAGGTAAGGTGTAAATTTCACCGGCATTGAGGTTAACGGTCTGTCGGCCATGCCATTGCAAGGCATCTAGCCCGCTGACATACAAGGTATACATCGCTGGCTGCTGAGTCTTATTGATGATTTTCAGGGTGTAGGTATTTTCGATCAAGCCGTCATTGGTTGTCCTAAAGAGTTGGCTACGGTCACGGATCACATCCAATTCCATCGGCTCAATGGTGGCCAGAAGATAGAAAAACAGCCCGACCATGATTGCCATGACACCGCCATAGCCAATCAGCTTGGGGCGGATAATCCGGGTTTTGTGGCCACTGAGTTTCTGCTCGGTGGTATAACTAATCAACCGTTGTTGATAACCCATGCGTTGCATGGTTTCGTCACAGGCGTCGATGCAGGCGCCGCAGTTAATGCACTCATATTGCAAGCCGTCGCGGATATCAATGCCTGTGGGGCAAACCTGAACACACAAATTACAGTCGATACAGTCACCCAGGCCCAGTTCAACCGGAGATTGCTTGCGAGATCGTGGTCCGCGAGATTCCCCCCGTGTCGGATCATAACCGACGATATAGGTATCTTGATCAAACATGGCAGACTGGAATCGGGCGTACGGACACATGTGGATACAGACTATAGCGCGCATCCAGCCAGCATTGGCATAGGTACAGCCTGTGAAAACCAACACCCAGAAGCCGGCCCAGAAACTGACATTAAAGCTAAAAAAATCAGTGATCAGTGAGGATATCGGCAAGAAATAGCCGACAAAGGTCAGCCCCGTTGCGAGGGCGACAGTTAACCAAGCGATATGTTTAACCAGCTTTCGGCCAAATAACGATGCGGTGAGCGGCATGCTGTCTTGCCTGCGTCGTTTATTGGCGGCACCTTCAATTTTTTCTTCACACCAGATATAGATGAAGGTCCAGACGGTCTGAGGGCATAAATAACCACACCAGACACGCCCCAGAAACGTGGTAATGAAGAACAGGGCGAAGGCAGCAATCATAAACAAGGTGGCCAATAGAGTGAGATCCTGTGGCCAGAGAGTGGTGCCGAAAAAGTGAAATTGTTGCCGGTTAATATCGATCAGAATCGCTTGGCGATCGCCATAAGGGATCCATGGTAGCCCCATAAAGACCCCCATCAAAATCCAGCCCATTCGCTGTCTCAGTTGTTGGTATATCCCCTTTGTCGCTCGAACGTAAATTCTATCGCTGGGGTTAAAACGATCGGCCTTCCCTTTGTGGGTTGCTGGGTTGAACGTTGGCGGGGTGACATCCTTGATCTCAATTTTTTCTTGGCTCATGACATTACTTTCCTTGCCGGTGACGGGCCAGCGTGTGTTCAGCCGATACATTGTCGGCTGCTGTATAGTATTAATATGTAATCAATACGTTGTAAATGCTAGCTAAATGTTACCATTGGATTGTAACTTAGGATGGAAAGGGTGTATTTTAGCAACGTCATATTTTGGGGTAAGGGTCGCGAATAGGGGGGTCACTTTTGCTTAAATGTCGTGGCGGGAGAGCACCCGCTGGCCATTAACCAACGGGGTAGAATTTACTTGATGATACCGCGAGCACGTAGAATGGCGGTTTTGAAGTCATCTTCGCAATCTTTGGCAAGTCCTGGGATCATGTCATTTTTATTGCTGTTACGCATTTTAAGGTGATAAATCAGGACATCGTCGGTCAGTAACTCTAATTTGCCATTATATTTGGCTTCTTCAGCCAATTTTAGCAGGAATTCAATAAGGTTGAGATCGGGATCTTTTTGCCACTCAGGATGTAGCAACTCAATCAGTTCATTGACGCGATGGGTTTTCATAAATGACTCCACAAGAGAAAGGCTGGATAGAATTATAGTGATAGTTATTGTGGGGCTAACGGTATAACAAACGAGGAAATGATACAAATAAAAGGCAGCCAACAGGCTGCCTGAATCGAGCTTAGGCTGCGTGCTCATTCACTGTGAGAGCGGGTGTGGGATCGATGGATTCCGGTTGGGAATTCACGAATGGTTTTTTTGGGGTAGCTTTCATAGTGGGTGCATGTGAGGTACTGCGCAAGCGTGATGGGCTGCGTGGTGTACTGTACCTGACGAACGAGGCTGGGCGCATGGTTTACCTATCTGTCAGGCGCTTCCGTGGCCAAAGTGATGAAGACTATTTCCGCATACATGTTGTTGGCAGGGCCGATCCTCGGCAGAAATAGGCAGTGGTTATTTTTTCGCCGCGAGAATAGCAACAAGCTATTATTAAGTCGAGTGTTTTTTGACCAAAAATTAGTGATAATTTCATCCACTTTTGGGTAGCACTGATCTTGGTTCTGTTAGCCATCTCGGCATCTATGAAGATAAGCAGTTTATCCTATAGCGCTTTATGGTCTAATGCGGTCTGCTTGGCAATAAAAGCCTGCCGGATAAATCACGAGCAGGTCAATAACAATAGCCTTTGGAGGGAATTAATGGATCACAATCATCAGCGTCTGGTTACCAGTCGTAATTTGTCGTATAAGTTGGCCGAATCAATTGGACAGCAAATTCTTCGTGGTGAGACCGCGCCGGGTGATATTTTGCCTGGAGAAATCGAACTGGGTGAAATGTACGGTGTGAGTCGCACGGCCATCCGTGAAGCAATTAAAATGCTCGCCGCAAAAGGTATGGTGCTGCCGCGTCCTCGCATTGGCACTCGGGTATTACCGAAGCGAAACTGGAATTATTTGGATCAGGATTTACTGGCCTGGTTGAATTTTGATCAGCACAGTGAGTTGGTGACAGAATTCCAACAGGTGCGACTCTCACTTGAGCCTGAGGCTGCAGCCTTAACGGCCATTAACGCTAATGATGCTGATCGTGAGGAGTTATGCCAGCTGATGGCAGAGATGCATACGCTGGGCAGTCATTTTGATCAGGATCGTTGGATAGAGGTCGATACCCGTTATCACCAGTTGATTTATTTTGCCTCGGGTAATCATTTTATTAGCCCATTTGGTAACTTATTCAAGGCGGTATTCGAAAATTACTTTCGGGTCATTACCCGCGATAAGCTGTTGAAGCTTGAGCTGCATCAGCAGGTGGTTGACGGTATTATGGCCCGCGACCCTGAAGCGGCTCGGCAGGCAACGATTGAACTGCTTAAATAAAGATAATAACGAAGTGTAAGCTTCGTTTTGTGTTGGAATCACGGAATATAATGTCAGGTGTTTGCAGGCGTGTTGACACCTTTGGCAGGCCGGAGTGCGAGGGCGGAACCCTCTTGACCGGTACCGTTTCGTGTTTTGTGTGGCGATGATCACTGGTTACCAAATTCCGCTAATTTCAGCTTACAGTCGTAAGCTAAACTGTGCCATACTGCCCGTCTATTACATGAACAGCTGAGATAGTAGGGACAGAAATGGTGAAACGATCAGCGACAGGATCAGATTATTCGGTTGCAGAAGAAGTAGCAAACAGTGTCAGTCATGGTCTGGGAATGATATTTGGGATTGTGGGTTTGGTACTGCTGCTAATGCAAGCCGTTGAAGCGCATGCTGATATGCTGAGCTTAGTCAGTTTAAGTATTTACGGTGCGAGTATGATCGTACTTTATCTCGCCTCCACCTTATATCATGCTATTCCATTTGAACGGGCCAAGCGCGCGCTTAAGACATTTGATCACTGTGCTATCTATCTCTTGATCGCCGGAACCTATAGCCCCTTTTTGTTGATATCGCTACGTACCCCATTGGCGATTACCCTGATGGCGGTGATATGGACTATTGCCCTGATCGGCATCGTGTTGAAAATAGTGTTTGTTTATCGCTTTAAGCGACTATCGCTTGCCATGTATCTGACCATGGGGTGGTTGTCATTGATCGCCGTTTATCAATTGGCATTGTCATTGGCCCCTGGCGGGTTGATATTGCTCGCCTTGGGTGGCGTGATTTATTCGATTGGTGTGGTGTTTTATATCAACAAGCGGATCCCCTATAACCATGCTATTTGGCATCTGTTTGTGTTGGGCGGGACTGTCTGCCATTTTCTTGCCATCTATTATTTCGTCAAGCCAGTATAGCGCATTCGCGTGATCGAGCCTGTGCGTGCAAGCACAAAGAGAGCCTTTCGGCTCTCTTTGTGTTTTATTGGTATCAGTGTGACGGCGATTAGTTGCGCCAGAACGCAGGGAAGAACACCACCAAAATGGTCAGGATCTCCAGACGCCCCATCAGCATACCGATACTCAGGGTCCACTTGGCCAGATCCGGTAGGGTCGAAAAGTTACCCGTTGGGCCAATAATGGTCCCCATTCCCGGACCGACATTGGCCACAGCAGTAACTGCTCCGGTAATACTGGTGACAGCATCTAAGCCCATCATCCCGAGAACGGACGCCACAATCACAATCGTGAGGATGAATGTCAGAGCCAGTGCGACCACCGAACGGACAATATCATCGGTCACTGGGCGACCGTTATAACGCTGCATAAAGACACCGGAAGGGTGGATCAGTTGCATCATCTGTTTACGCAATAATGCAAACGCGACCTGAAAACGGAAAATTTTGATCCCGCCCGCAGTGGAACCCGAGCAGCCACCCACCAGCATGATGAAGGCAAAGACGATGGTCGGGAAGGGCCCCCAAGCGGTGAAATCATCGAGGCCAAAGCCTGTGGTAGTGACAACCGAGACGATATTGAACATTGAGACGCGTATCGCATCGATGAAGTGATAGTCCAGTGTCCAAGTTAGCCACAGCGCGACAGCAAAACTGGTGACCAGAACCAAAAAGGTGTAGCCGCGAACCTGAGCATCTTTGAGTAGAGCTTGAGGGGCTTTTTTACGTAAGGCCTGAACAAAAAGTAAGAATGGCAGGCCGCCTGCAAACATAAAGATGGTCGCTACCCAGTGAGCACTGTGTGAGAAGTGGTTCATTGAGCTATCTGAGGTGGAATAGCCACCTGTCGACAAGGTGGTGAAAGCATGGTTGATGGCGTCGAAGGTGCTCATTCCCGCTAGCCAGAAGCCGAGAATACATAATCCAGTCAGGCTCAGGTACACATTGACGATATTCTTGGCGACGCTTTTGGTTCGGGGTGAACTTTTTTCTGACCAGTCCGAGGATTCGGTCTGGAACAGTCGCATTCCCCCGACATTGAGCATCGGTAAGATAGCTACCCCCATGACGATAAACCCTATTCCGCCAAGCCATTGTAAAATGGAACGCCAGAGCAGAATACTGGGGGCCATGTTATCAAGCCCACTCAGTACCGTTGAACCCGTCGTGGTGATCCCTGACATGGTTTCGAAATAAGCATCGGTGAAACTGATGTGGTTGATAAAGACAAAGGGCAGTGCGGCAAACACACTGGCAATGGTCCAGACCAACGTGGTGATCAGGAACATGTCTCGCACCCCGAGTTTAAAATCATCGGTGCGGCCTAATGTGAGGCAGATAAAGGCTACACTGTGGGTGATGATCACCGAGGTAGCAAAATCGATAAAGCCTTCAGTCCCGGTGACAAAAGCCACCAGGGTCGGGACGTACATAAACAGGGCGATCTTGGATAAGACCAGCCCAAGTACGAAGAGTATAGGACGATAGTTGACCATAATAATTACAGGAAGAATGGGCTAGGCTGGAACAGGCGTTCAACGTCTGGAATGTATTTCTTGTCGACCAGGAACATGACGACGTGATCGTTTTGTTCAATCACGGTGCGGTCATGGGCGATCAGTACTTCGTCACCGCGTACTACCGCCCCGATGGTTGTCCCTGGTGGCAGTTTGATTTCGCCGACAGCACGACCAACGACTTTTGAGGTGCTGGCATCACCATGGGCAATGGCTTCGATGGCTTCGGCAGCACCGCGACGCAGTGAAGAAACATTGACGATATCAGCCCGTCGAACATGGGTTAGCAAGGCGGAAATTGTCGCCTGTTGCGGCGAGATCGCGATATCAATGGTACCGCCCTGCACTAAATCCACATAGGCGCCGCGCTGGATCAGCACCATGACTTTTTTCGCCCCCATACGCTTGGCCAGCATGGCAGACATGATATTGGCTTCATCGTCATTGGTCACGGCAATGAAGACATCAATCTGCTCGATATGCTCCTCGCTGAGTAGCTCCTGATCCGAGGCATCACCACAAAAGACAATGGTGTTCACCAACATTTCCGACAGGTTCTCTGCCCGTTCGGGATTGCGCTCGATCAGCTTGACGCTGTAGCTTTGCTCAAGGCGACGGGCCAAACCCGCTCCGATATTCCCCCCACCGACAATCATTAGGCGTTTATAGGGTTTTTCGAGGCGCTGCAGCTCACTCATGACGGAACGGATATGGTTGCTGGCGGCGACAAAGAAGACTTCGTCATCGGCTTCAATAATGGTCGTCCCGCGAGGGCGAATAGGTTGGCCTTGACGGAAAATGGCGGCAACGCGGGTATCAATATGAGGCATATGTTCGCGCAGTGCTGACAGCGCATTTCCGACGAGTGGTCCACCGTAGTAAGCTTTGACGGCCACGAGGCCGACTTTGTCCTCAGCAAAGCTCACAACCTGCAGTGCGCCAGGGTATTCAATCAAACGCTCGATATAATCTGTTACCAGTTCTTCTGGGGCGATGAGGTGATCGACCGGAACGGCATCCGACTGGAAGAGTGCCTCTTTTTCTTTGAGGTATTCCGGTGAGCGGATCCGGGCGACCCGGTTCGGGGTATTGAATAGCGAAAAGGCGATCTGGCAGGCGGTCATGTTGGTTTCATCGGTATTGGTTACCGCCACCAGCATATCGGCATCCTGAGCCCCGGCTTCGCGCAGAGTCTTGGGGTGGCTGGCAAAGCCTTGGACGACCCGAAGATCATATTTGTCCTGCAGTTCGCGCAGGCGTTCAGGGTCCTTATCGACGATAGTGATATCGTTGTTCTCGCCAACCAGGTTTTCGGCTAATGTGCCACCCACCTGACCAGCCCCGAGAATGATAATTTTCATAGCATGAGCCTGATTAATAGAGTCGTTGTAGGTTACTACGCTTCGTGGTGGTGGTCATTCAGAATGCCACCCTTTATAAAAAATTCATATTCATCTGACGATGAAATTGTGCTTTTATTTGAATTATATGGCGAAAAAAGCGGAACTTGGTTACCCAGCTCCGCTTTTTATTTCGTTAATTATTATGCCGATTTCTTGATAACCGCGTAATAGAAGCCATCCATATCATGTTCACCAGGCAGGATCTGACGGCCTGGATTTTCTGGTTCACTGCCTATCAGCTCTGCATTGGTGGTGCGAGCTAAGAAGGCTTTAACTTGTTCGCTGTTTTCCTGAGGGGTAATAGAGCAGGTCGCGTAGACCAAGGTACCGCCAGGTTTTAGCTGCTGCCACATGGCATCGACAATCTCAGCCTGAAGCTGAGCCAGTGCGGTGATGTCATCGGCACGGCGAAGCCATTTGATATCAGGATGGCGACGGATCACGCCTGTTGCTGAACACGGTGCATCAAGCAAGATACGGTCAAATTGTTTGCCCTGCCACCACTGTTCTGGATAGCGTGCATCAGCACATAAGACTTGTGCCTTGAGGTTCAGGCGCTGGAGATTATCGTGAACGCGCTTGAGACGGTGTTCATCACAGTCAATCGCTACTACTTGGGTGCTTGGTTGACGCTCCATGATATGCGCCGTTTTCCCGCCAGGGGCGGCACAGCAGTCAAGGATCAATTCGCCAGCTTGTGGCTGAAGGTATTCAACCGACAACTGAGCGGCGGCATCCTGAACCGAGACCCAACCGTCAGCAAAACCGGGTAGCTTGCTGACGTCGCATGGGCTACGTAGCTTAAGGGCATCTAGCGCTTCTGGGTGAAGATCGGTTTCTATGCCTGCCGCAGTGAGAAGCTCCCGGTAGGCATCCCGATTATGGTGCTGACGGTTGACGCGTAGCCACATTGGCGCTTTTGTATTGTTTGCGCTGATGACTGATTCCAATTGCTCTGGGTAACTGGCTTTGAGCAGTTTGAGCAGCCAGCTAGGGTGGCAATAGTGACCTGAATCATGACTGTTGACTTGTTGATCCAAGGCCTCTTGCTGGCGTTGGTAGTTACGCAGTACGGCATTGATCAAACCACGCAGTTGTGGTTTTTTTAGATTCTTGGTGGCATTCACCGTTTCGGCAACGGCAGCATGGGCTGGGATACGCATATAACCTAGCTGGTATAAACCGACTAAGATCAGATGATGAAATACGCGCTGTTTACCTTTCAGCGGTTTATCCATTAATTGATTGGTGATCGCTTCGAGACGAGGTAACCAGCGTAATACGCCATAGCAGATCTCTTGCAGCAGAGCATGGTCTCGTTCTTTGATTTCTTGTTGTGCAGCAGGCAGAACATTGGATAGGGATTGGCCCTGATCAACAACCTGATAGATCACTTTGGCTGCGGCAGCTCTTACATTCATTCGGGTTTTCCTGAAATTCTTTCGTAACGTTAATACTGCACAGTATTACACGGTGGTGTTGCGCTTAACGGGTGTAGAAAAGAAAAGCCAGTGCAAGCACTGGCTTTTGCTCTTACAAAATGGTGCCGGGTTCAAACCATTCGCGGCGTGAGTTCAGCAAATCTTGTACTTGCATCGCTTTCTTGCCGGGTGGTTGAAGTTCTATCAGACGTAATGCCCCCTCACCGGTGGCCACGAGGATCCCCTGCTTATCTGCAGCCAGAATCGTACCGGGTGCTTTGCCTTGATTATCGCTATCAATGCTGGATTTCCAGACTTTGACATTTTGCTCGGCAACGGTGAAGTAGCTCATTGGCCATGGGTTGAAAGCGCGGATGCAGCGCTCAATCGCTTCGGCTGACATTGTCCAGTCGATTTGCGCTTCTTCTTTACTGAGCTTTTTCGCGTAGTTCGCGAGTGCATCATCTTGTTTCTCGGGAACGGCTTTGCCTGTCGCAATATCTGCCAAGCAATCAACTAGCGCAACAGGGCCAAGTTCTGCCAGTTTGTCATACATTGATGTGCTGGTATCAGTCGCTTCAATTGGCAGTGCCGCAATTTTTAGCATGTCACCGGTATCCAGGCCGATATCCATCTGCATGATGGTGACACCCGTTTCTTTATCGCCCGCCCAAATAGCACGTTGTATCGGGGCCGCGCCACGCCAGCGAGGCAGGATAGAGCCGTGGACATTGATGCAACCCAGTTTCGGGGTATCAAGTATCGCTTGTGGTAACAGCAGACCGTAGGCGACAACCACCATGAGGTCGGCATTCAGATCAGCTAGCGCTTGTTTGGCTTCATCCGACCTGAAATTCTCAGGCTGATAAACCGGAATATTGTGCTCAAGTGCCATGGTTTTGACAGGGCTTGCGGTCAATTTTTTACCACGACCTGCGGGGCGATCTGGCTGGGTATAAACCGCAATTACTTCATGCTCCGAAGACAATAACGCCGCCAGATGGCGGGCGGCGAAATCCGGAGTACCTGCAAAGACAATACGTAATGACTGACTCAAGGTAGGCTTCCTTCTTATTAGTTCATGGCAAATGTTTATGCCTGTTGCTTCTCGTTGAAGCGTTTGATTTTTGTTAGCTTATCTTGAATGCGCTTACGCTTAAGTGGCGACAGGTAATCAACAAACAGTTTGCCTTCAAGGTGGTCGAGTTCGTGCTGAACACAAATCGCCAGAAGATCATCAGCGTCAAACGCGAATGGATGACCATTTCGGTCAAGGGCTTTTACTGAAACTTCCGCTGCTCGGGAGACTAATGCGCGCGCCCCTGGAACAGACAGGCAGCCCTCTTCGATACCATCTTCCCCGCGTTTATCCGTAATTTCAGGGTTGATCAGTACCATCGGCTCATTACGTTCTTCTGAGATATCAATCACGACGATACGCTGGTGTACATCAACCTGAGTGGCGGCAAGACCAATGCCTTCTTCGTCATACATGGTTTCGATCATGTCATCGACAATTTTCTGGATCTCAGGCGTGACAGCGGTAACAGGCTTGGCAACGGTGCGCAGCCTATCGTCAGGGAATGTTAATACTTGCAATACAGGCATAGATACTCGTTTAAAAAGACAGTACGGAGAACAGGGGTCGTTTAGTTGCTCTAATTCTAGTCATTTTACTGGCTAAAGAACAGTACCCCGTTATTTACACTGGCGATGATGGCAGAGTAACCATTGATCCCTTGGTAGAGATCGATGTAACAGAATGCGAAGGATAGTGAAGCATGCCTAAAAGTCGACTATTCATTCGGTGTAGCGCTAGACAGCGCTTGTGCTCAATGACAGCCTATCTATGTGGGATAGTCCCCCATGGTGGATGGGACGAACACGGAGTAAAAAAGGAAGGATCGATCATGTGGCTGCGAGTCGTTTTGCTGGTATTGGCCTGTATCAGCTCAGGTGTCTGGGCCGTTACCCCGCCGCTAAAACTCATTGATGGGGCGCCGTCGGTTTATACCGTTAAAAAAGGCGATACCCTCTGGGATATCTCAGCCCATTTTTTATCAAGCCCATGGTTATGGCCACAACTTTGGCAAGCCAATGATTACATTGAAAATCCACATTTGATTTATCCTGGCGATCAGCTTCATCTTATTTGGGTGGATGGCCAGCCTCGTTTGAGTTTAAAGAAAATGGTGAAGCTTTCCCCACAAGTTAGAGTGGTTCGTGCACCGATCACAACACTGCAATCATCCTTGATGTTGCCATATCTGGCGCAGGATAAATTGTTAACCGCCGAGCACCTTGATCGATTACCAAGAGTAATGGGTGAAAGTAGTGGTAAAGGGTATATGTCTAACGGCGATACCGTATGGGTTGATAGTGCGTTGGCACAAGGCGAGGAATGGTGGATATATCGGCCTGATGGCGAGTTTGAGCGTGAACTAGAGGGTGGCAAGTCAATGCAGGTCAGGGCGTTGAGAGAAATCGCTAAAGGTACAATTAAAGGGGTAAAAGGTGAACATAGTGCATTGGCGATTTCAACGTTGTTGTATGAAATTCGGCAGAATGATGTGTTGTTACCCGCCCCACTGCCAAGAGATCAGATCGATCTCAGTTTTGCACCGTCATCCCCGCCGGAGGGGGTGTTGGCGACGGTGCTTGGTCATTTTAGCGGGATCAATTATATCGCGACCAATGAAACGGTGGTGGTTAACAGAGGGCATTTGGATGGCGTAGCGGCGGGGAATATTTTTCAAGTCTATCGCCAAGGTGTCGAGGTGATTGGCTCGAAAGGTGATTATGCCTATAAGACAGTAACGGACCTGAAGCCATCCACGCTCAGTGACATTGCCGTTGGTGAAGTCATGATCATACGCCCGTATGAACATTTTAGTCTCGCTGTTGTGACGAAAGCCTCGGAGCCGGTTGCTCCTGGTGCGAAAGCTCTCCCTCCTACCAATGACTAATCTGCAAGATTGGTTGACGTTAGCGTCGGTGCCCACCCTTGGTGGGCATCGTATTACTCGGTTATTGCAGCGAACGACACCCGCTGAGTTAGCATCAATGAGTCCTCAGGCGCTGTCTCGTGTGGGGTTAACTGCCGCACAAGTGCATCATTATTGCCACCCTCCCCTCGCTAAAATTGCGCATAGCTTGGCTTGGGCGGAGCTGGCCGGGCAGACCATACTGACCTTAGATTCACCCGATTATCCGGCGCTGTTACGGGAAATCGCCTCCCCTCCTCCTTTACTTTTTGTTCGAGGTGAGCCTCGCTGGCTACAGGAGCCACAATTAGCCATCATTGGCAGTCGAGCAGCCAGTATTGATGGGCGAGAAGCCGCTTATGAGTTTGCCGCAGCATTGGTCGCGGCTGATTATGTGGTGACCAGTGGATTAGCCTTGGGGGTTGATGGCCAAGCGCATTACGGTGCGTTGAAAAATGGTGGAGCAACAATAGCGGTGTTGGGTTCTGGTTTAGATCGTATTTATCCTGCCAAGCACCGCGATTTGGCCGTGGCGATTAGTGAGCAAGGTGCATTGGTCTCGGAGTTTTGGCCGGATGAGGCACCTAGGCCGCAGAATTTTCCGCGACGGAATCGGATTATAAGCGGCCTGTCTGTGGGGGTATTGGTGGTAGAGGCAACACAAAAGAGTGGCTCGTTGGTTACTGCTCGCTATGCCTTGGAGCAAGGACGTGAAGTATTTGCCCTCCCTGGACCCATCCATTATCCCGGCAGTAAGGGCTGCCATGCACTGATAAAAAATGGTGCCAAACTGGTTGAAACACCGGTCGATATCTTTGAGGAGGTAGGGGCATTGACGGACTGCGTGAAAAATAACCATTCAGACGCGTTGCTCCCTCAACCTGAAAATGAAAAATTGCCATTTCCAGCACTGTTGGCTAACGTAGGCAGTGAAGCAACACCCGTTGATGTGGTTGCTGAACGTAGTGGCCAACCCGTTCATGAGGTTATGATGCAGTTACTTGAGTTGGAATTGCAAGGGGTTGTCACTGCTGTGCCAGGTGGCTATGTCAGAACGAGGAGGGGCTAATTATGATGGATATCCTTATGTACCTGTTTGAAACCTATATTCACAGCGATGTGGATCTTATGGTGGATCAGGATGAACTTTCCGAGGAATTGCTGCGTGCTGGATTCCATAAGGAAGATATCTATAAGGCACTGGCATGGTTAGAGAATCTGGCCGCGTTACAGGAAACTGAAACCACGCCTTATATGAATACCAGTGCGATTACGTCTATGCGTATTTATACGCCTCAGGAAATGGTGTTTCTGGATACCTCATGCCGAGGGTTTCTGACGTATCTAGAGCAGATCCATGTGCTGGGGGCCGATACCCGAGAAATGGTGATTGACCGGGTAATGGAACTGGAAACATCGGATTTTTGCCTTGATGATCTGCAGTGGATCATCTTAATGGTACTGTTTAATGCACCGGGCAACGAAAGTGCCTATAGTCAGATGGAAGAGCTGCTTTATGGCTTGGACGACGGGTATATCCATTAAGTAGCGGATCGGCAAAAGAGATAATTGAATAGTATGCCTGGTAAAATTAACGATTCGCTGTTCACCGCCCATGAACACGCTTTTTATCATGATAACCAATGCCCTACATGTGGTTCAGAATTGGTGATCCGTAACGGTAAACATGGTCCGTTTCTGGGGTGCACAAGTTATCCTGCGTGTGACTATATCAAGCCTCTTGCGCAGAATGATGGTCATATTGTTAAGCATCTGGCGATTCCTTGCCCTGAATGTGGCGATGAATTATTGCTCCGCCAAGGGCGTTACGGCATGTTTATCGGTTGTAGTGGTTACCCGACGTGCCATTATATTGAATCCCCAGAGAAGAAGGCCGAGTCGACCGAGATTGTCTGCCCTGAGTGTCACAAAGGTCGGCTGATTGAGCGTAAGTCTCGTTATGGCAAGATGTTCTATGCGTGTGACCACTACCCGTCCTGCCGCTTTGCGGTAAATGCCAAGCCAGTTGTGGGTGAGTGCCAACAATGTGGTTTTACCTTATTGGTGGAAAAAAAATTAGCCAGTGGTATCCGGCTGCAGTGTGCCGATCGTCGTTGTCATGCCTACCAAGACTAGATTGTGATGAAGATAACAAGGAAGCCAGCATCGTTGCTGGCTTTTTGTTATCTGATTGGCGAGGGGATTAATTGTGTAGTGCTGGAAAAGCGGTTGGATCCAGATGTGTGGCTAAAGCGCGGAGTGACGTTTGCAGGTTTGTCTGATCATCGGCACAGAGGTTGATATGCCCCATTTTTCTTCCGGGGCGCTTTTCTTTACCATACCAATGCACATGACATTGCGGTTCTGCCATGATGGCAGCTGGCAAGGTGTTTTCACCTAAAATGTTAATCATCGCGGTTGAGCGAAGTAAGGTAGTACTGCCGAGAGGTAATCCGGTAACGGCGCGTAGGTGATTCTCGAACTGACATGTTTCAGCGCCTTGCTGTGTCCAGTGGCCTGAGTTATGGACTCGGGGGGCAATTTCATTGACCAGAAGCGTGCCATTGATATCAAAGAACTCAATCGCGAGGATACCGACATAATTGAGTGACTCTGCGATGGCTTGAAACATCGCTTCAGCCTGAGCTTGCAGGGGGGTCTGTTCGGAAAGTGCGATCGAAAGACTGAGTACCCCGTTCGTGTGAATATTTTCTGTCAGCGGATAGACCGCGATACTGCCATCTTTTGCTCGGGCTCCAATCAGAGAGACTTCGCGGTCGAATGGGACAAATTCTTCAGCGATAATGGCTTGGCTATCGGTATTAGTCATGAAATGGGTGATATCGGTCCAGATAGCATCAATTTCATCGTGTTGCTTAAGGCGCCATTGCCCTTTGCCATCATAGCCGCCAAGGGCACTTTTTAGTACCATCGGCAGCCCAATGTTAGCAATGGCGAGATCAAGATCCTCACGGTTGTTGATCAGATGATATTTTGCGTTGCGAACTCCTGCTCGGTCGAGCAAGGCTTTTTCCAACCGACGATCCCCTCCGGCCTTGATTGCTTCCGTGTGCGGTAAGAATTTACCGCTAGCTTCACAGATATCGAGAATATCATGGGGGATGTGTTCAAATTCAGCCGTGATCACATCGGCATAGGTGATGGCAGTATTCAGTCCTTTGAGCATGATCTGCTGGGATAAAGGATGTACCACGTGTCCAGTACCGACATCATAAGCAAAGACGTCAATATTCAGTGGCGCGCCAGCCAGTGACATCATTCGGGCCAGCTGTCCAGCCCCCAACACCAATACCTTCATTATGCATCCTCAGCCGGGTTGGGGTTATTCAGGACGGTGTCCGTTTGTGCTTGGCGAAAAGCATCAATGGCTGCCATGACTGTGGCATCTTGAGTGCCGATGATTTGAGCTGCCAGCAGTCCGGCATTCGCAGCACCGGCTTCACCGATTGCCAAGGTGCCAACAGCCACCCCTTTGGGCATCTGGACAATCGAGAGTAATGAATCCATCCCTTTGAGTGCCCGAGACTGCACGGGCACTCCAAGTACTGGCAGGCTGGTAAATGCCGCGGTCATACCGGGTAGGTGGGCAGCGCCGCCAGCTCCGGCTATGATCACTTTAATACCACGAGCATGAGCCCCTTCAGCATATTCAGTGAGTAGGTGCGGAGTGCGGTGAGCGGAAACCACCTTGGTTTCATAAGCAATGTTGAAATGATCTAACATCTCAGCAGCATGCTGCATGGTTGGCCAATCTGACTTTGAGCCCATGATGATCCCAACTTTCATCCCGATCTCCTTTGGGGTAGCTAAAAAGTGAAGGTTTTGATACGTGTTGTCCGCATTATACGGAGAAAATCCGTGAAGGAAAACGTTTGCGTAGGTGAAATTGAAACAATTGATAACGGGCGTGGAGTTGTCAGTAAGGAGTCGGTAAGATAGGTAAACAGAAGGTTAAATCAGGCGAAAGCCAAGTGATAAGAATGAGGAATACGTGGAGAACCTGAATCAAGTGGTTGCTGCGCTGCAGAAGGAGGAGGTGATTGCTTATCCTACTGAGGCTGTATTTGGCGTAGGCTGTGATCCTGATAGCGAGATGGCCGTTCATAAGCTGCTGGCACTTAAGCATCGACCAATGGAAAAAGGCTTGATATTGATAGCGGCAAATTATGCACAGCTTACTCGTTATGTGGATGATAGCGCATTGAGTGAGGAGCAGAGAGCGCGTATTTTTGCCTCTTGGCCGGGCCCTGTTACATGGGTGATGCCAACTAAACCGGGGGTTCCCCGTTTTCTGACTGGTCAGTTTGATACGATTGCGGTACGTGTGACTGATCATCCGCAGGTGCAGGCTTTGTGTCTGGCATTCGGCAAACCGTTGACCTCGACCAGTGCAAATTTGACGGGTCAAGAGCCAGGACGGACGGTGGCCGATGTGGAACGGCAGCTTGGTGGACAATTGGCCGCGATTTTACAGGGTGAAACAGGGGGGCGGGATAACCCGTCTGAGATCCGGGACGCGCTCACCGGCAATATTTTCCGACTGGGATAAACGTGATGATGCAGAACGTAGATAAAGCAGCAGTCAAAGCCTTCTTATTGGATTTGCAAGATCGGATTTGTCAGGCGATTGAGCAACAAGATAGCCAAGCCCTGTTTGAGCAGGATGAATGGCAGCGTGAACTCGGTGGCGGTGGTCGTAGCCGGGTCATGCGAGATGGTTTGGTGTTTGAACAGGCTGGGGTGAATTTCTCCCATGTACATGGGACGAAAATGCCGACTTCGGCAACCGCTCATCGCCCTGAGTTAGCGGGCCGTAGCTTTGAGGCGATGGGGGTATCTTTGGTGATCCATCCTCATAATCCCTATGTGCCAACATCGCACGCTAATGTACGTTTCTTCATTGCGGAGAAAGAAGGCGAATCGCCAGTATGGTGGTTTGGTGGTGGTTTTGATTTGACGCCATTTTATCCATTTGAAGAAGATTGCCAGTATTGGCATGACACGGCAAAAGCTATCTGCCAGCCATTTGGTGACGATGTTTATGCCCAGCATAAGGCCTGGTGCGACAAATACTTTTACCTTCCTCATCGAAATGAAACCCGAGGTGTGGGGGGGGTATTTTTTGACGATCTCAATCAATGGGGATTTGAGAAAAGCTTTGCTTATATGCAGGCGGTGGGTAACGGTTATTTAGAGGCCTATTTACCGATTGTTGAGAAGCGCGCTCTAACCCCATATGCTGATCGTGAACGTCAGTTTCAGCTTTATCGCCGTGGCCGCTATGTGGAGTTTAATCTGGTGTATGACCGCGGGACTTTATTCGGTTTGCAAAGTGGTGGGAGAACAGAATCAATATTGATGTCGATGCCTCCTCTTGCCCGCTGGGAATATGCCTACATGCCAGATCCGGGATCGGCAGAGGCGGAATTGTATGAGCACTACCTGACACCACGAGACTGGTAGAGTGGGAAATATCACGAGCGTTCAAATATCTTAAATAGGGATCATGAGCATGGATAAGTATGTGGTTTTCGGTAACCCCATCACGCAAAGTAAATCGCCTTTCATTCACACCTTGTTCGCCAGACAAACATCACAAGCGATGAGTTATGAAGCGCAATGGGTTGAACTGGGCGGTTTTGCTTCTGCTGCAGATGCTTTTTTTTCAGCTGGTGGCCGAGGCTGTAATGTCACTGTACCTTTTAAAGAAGATGCATTTGAGTATGCAGATAGCGTCACGGACCGGGCCCGGTTAGCTGGGGCGGTCAATACCTTGAAGAAGCTCGATGATGGATTGATCCTCGGTGATAATACCGATGGCGAAGGGCTGGTACAGGATTTGTTGCAGCATAATATTAGCTTAGCGGGTAAGCGGATCTTGCTGGTTGGTGCCGGTGGTGCCGCAAGAGGTGTGATTTTGCCCCTTCTCGATCAGCAACCTAGCGCATTGGTTGTAACAAATCGCACTTTGGTGAAAGCTCAGCAACTCGCTGAGATATTTTCCGAGCATGGTCCAGTGGAAGCTGTCTCATTAGAAGAGTTGGGTAATGCTTCTTTTGATATCATTATTAATTCCACATCTGCCAGTTTGAGTCAGCAGCTGCCAGGGATCCCTGAGTCCCTGCTCAGCGCAAAGACCGTGTGTTATGACATGGTCTATGGTTCTGGGTTAACGACCTTTAATCAGTGGGCACAGCAGCATGGTGTACGGATTGTATTGGATGGCCTTGGTATGCTAGTGGGACAGGCGGCGGAAAGTTTTATGTTATGGCGCGGTATTCGCCCAGGAGCCAAGCAGGTTCAACGCGAATTGCGTCGAGCATTGCAACAATAAAAGAAGAGAACGATGAATCAAGACATTATTTTTGCTGATTTACAAAGTTGGGATCGGCAGCGTCAGGCTGTTAACTTTCCGGCGCAACAAGCGGGTGCACTGATCACTTGTTGGGTTAGCGTATCCTGGCTTGAGCAGCAATGTGATCAAGCCCTGACAGATGAAGCGACGATTCTTAGTGTTTTTTTCCAATTTCGTTTTGATTTAGAAGAATTGGCAGAAGCATTGATTGAAGATGAGGCGTTTAATCAAGATGGCGATATTGTTATTGGTTAGGTCTTAATTTGTTTCTAGGTAGTCATTTTTGAGGCGGACATAGTTCGCTGCTGATGTGATGAGAAAAGCGCGTTCTTTTTCTGTTAATGGGCGAGCTTTTTTTATTGGACTACCCATATAGAGATAACCACTTTCTACTATTTTCCCCGGAGGGACCAAGCTACCAGCCCCAATGATGACATCATCTTTAATAACTGCACCATCTAAGATAATCGTTCCCATCCCAATCAATACCCGATTCCCTATCTGACAGCCATGCAGCATAGCCTTGTGACCGACGGTAACATCTTCTCCAATAATTAGTGGGTAGCCGTGAGGGTTTTCCGGAGTAGCACGGCTGACATGGAGGACTGAGCCGTCTTGGATATTGCTGCGGGCACCAATCGCAATATGATTCACATCACCTCTCGCAGCGACCAATGGCCAGATACTGGTATGTTCAGCGATGGTGATGTTTCCGATGAGTACTGCGGAGGGGTCTAAATAGCTATCAGGGGATATAGTAGGAAATCGTCCTTTATAAGGGCGTAGTATTGAATTCATATAAAAGCACCATAAAAGAAGGAGTTTATTTATGAGAATAGCGTGGAGCTGCTGCTATTAACATCGTAAAAAGTAGGCTTTGTTTGATAATTGCGCAGTCGAGCTGGAAAAGTGAATTTATTTAGAAATCGCACTTGCCAATGTGATCGAACTCTCTATAATGCGACCTCACTGACACGGACAGCGGCGCTAGCCGGTGACGTAAGTCAGTATTGTTCTTTAACAATTTGACCATGCAATCTGTGTGGGCACTCGTGAAATGATAGTCAACAAAAGAATTATCAATGAAACTGAGTGACCAATACAAAATAGCGTAAGTTATTTTGGCACAGTCAATTCGTTCATTACTTTGGTAATGGACAACAGTATTTCATTGAGCCGCTATTTATAGCAGCAAACACTTTTAATTGAAGAGTTTGATCATGGCTCAGATTGAACGCTGGCGGCAGGCCTAACACATGCAAGTCGAGCGGTAACATTTCAAAAGCTTGCTTTTGAAGATGACGAGCGGCGGACGGGTGAGTAATGCCTGGGAACATGCCTTGGTGTGGGGGATAACTATTGGAAACGATAGCTAATACCGCATAACGTCTACGGACCAAAGAGGGGGATCTTCGGACCTCTCGCGCCAAGATTGGCCCAGGTGGGATTAGCTAGTAGGTGGGGTAAAGGCTCACCTAGGCGACGATCCCTAGCTGGTCTGAGAGGATGATCAGCCACACTGGAACTGAGACACGGTCCAGACTCCTACGGGAGGCAGCAGTGGGGAATATTGCACAATGGGGGAAACCCTGATGCAGCCATGCCGCGTGTGTGAAGAAGGCCTTCGGGTTGTAAAGCACTTT
>NZ_JAKJSL010000040.1:0-79835 GCF_050336815.1 Photobacterium nomapromontoriensis | reverse complement strand
AGATGCAAACGAGTTCCATCTGGCCATTATCACTGGCGGTGGTGCTGATTGTGTTGAATTACCGTACTTCAAGTGGGTTAACACGATGATAAGTAATGTGAAAAACTCAATGCACGGAACTTACCATGCGATAAACAACAAGCATTTACCGAGATATCTCGCTGAATTCTGCTTTAAGTTCAATCGCAGATTTGATTTGGAAGAAATGATAGATAACCTGATTCACTCAAGTATTCAAACAGCACCGATGCCTGAGCGCTTACTCAAATTGGCTGAGGCTCGGTGGTAATCAGGTGGGACTATAACGACCCATGTTTTATAGCAACTCCGTTAAAATATGTCAGGGATCAATGTTAATGCTTTGTATGTCCATAATATATGTATATATCAATAAGGATTATTGAATGTGGAGCAGATACGGAAATGCATCAATCAAGCGCCAAGCGCTATAACCTAATTTCTACAGATACGAATTGGAAATTTGCAGCAGTTGTCACAGCACTCTTTTTTACATTATCTGTTTGCCTAACTTTTTGGATTATCTGTTACCTTCCTACACAGCAAGTAACGTTGGAGCCGCAGGCTACAATCATGAATGTTCTGTGCCCAGTTATGTTTATTATCCCTCTAGTTGTTGTCGGGTTGACATTCGTTGCGGGCTTTTTGGCAGTGAAGTCCTATAAGAATGCTCATTGATTTGATGAGATACCATGCTAATAACGAATCAACGGATAGTGAACATCCTTAACTGACAAAACTTTAATCACTTAGTGTTAATCAGGAATGCAAACGATTGCTTTATCGTTGAAGGGGAATATAATCACGCCGCATCCCATATTGGAGGGATGTTTGATTATATCTAGGATCACTAATGTTGAAGACATCTCTTGCTTTAATGCTCGCTGTTTATGCTTTTCCTTCTATTGCCAAAATGTCAGAGGCGACGCCAATTATTGGTATTGTTGGTGCGATGGATGTTGAGGTTGAGGCGCTTTTACCAATAATTGAACACCAGAAAGTTAAAACGATTGGTAGCCACCAGTTTTACATTGGTGAGTTGCAGGGGCGCCCCGTGGTGGTGACCAAGTCTGGTGTAGGCAAAGTGAATGCGGCAATGACAACCACGCTCCTTATCGAGAACTTCGGTGTTGAGTCACTGATTTTCACCGGTATTGCAGGGGCTAGCGATCCTAAACTCGAACCATTGGATGTAGTAATTTCAACTCGCTTGGTACAGCATGATGTTGACTTAACCGCATTTGATCGTCCTAAAGGTTTGTTACCGGATTATAAAGATCGTTACTTCTACGCTGACAGTGCCTTGCAGAAGTACGCGTTCGATGCAGCTGTTGAAACGTTGGGGAATGATGCGGTTTATCAGGGGATTATCGCTTCTGGTGATCAGTTTATTGCCAGCAAAGCGGTGGTGACTGAGATTTATCAGGAGTTTGATGCGATGGCCGTTGAAATGGAAGGCGCAGCCTTGGGGCAAGTCGCCGATGCCTTTAAGGTTCCCTATGTGGTGATCCGCACCATTTCTGATAAGGCCGATGGATCGGCAGAGATGACTTATTCAGATTTGAAAAAGGCAACAGCAGATAATTCAGCCAGAATCACCTTGAATATGCTCAAGCGAATGTAACTGCTTGAGTAATACTTGCAGAAAAGGCAGCTTGTTAGAGCTGCCTCTTGGTTCTTATTGCTAGATTATTCCGAATGCATAATATTTTGACATTTAACAATGCTACAAGGGTCTCATCTTTCTGTGCTCAGATTAAGCATAACAGTGACGCTAATCTAACAATTGCGATTACTGACTATCACCTATAATTACAGAGGTGTAATGTGATTACTCAGGATTATTAATCGTTAGAGGTGGTTATGAGTTTGTTTTATGTTGATAAAAAAGCACAGGATAATGGTGATCATGAAGTGCATACAGCAACATGTAACCATAGTCCCGGTATAAACAATTGTGACCCACTGGGATACCATACCGCCTGCAGCACAGCCCTTGATGCAGCTAAGAAAATATATCCTCAGTCAAATGGTTGCTATTACTGTTCATATTCAAGCTATACATCAAATGATAAGTAAAGAAATCTGAATTTCATCGTAAAAATGAAATGAAGCCGATATTATTATTTATGATTTACGTAAATAGTGCAGCAGGTATGATCAGAATGCTCCAATAATACCTGCTTATTAGCAATACTTAATGAGTAATAAGCTGTTTTAAATGCGTAAATGCAGTGCTGTTTTTATCTTCTTCTATACAAATGCTAAGTAGGTCATCGATGAAATGATACAAAGCTCGACGTTCAATCTGTTCTATTAGTGCTTGCTGTGATGGAGTTAGCATGTAATACATTGTGGCTGCACCAAAATCACCAAAAATGATATTGGCGTCATGATCAAAGAGCGTGTTATGAGCATATAAATCACCATGACAAACTTTGTTTGAATGTAAATGCGCAAACACGTTTTGCATTTGAACAACTATTTTATTAATTTGCTTAATGGATAACGTAAAGTTCGGTGAAAAAGTATCACGAGTACAACTATTAAAGCTGGGTGGCAACCCTAGGTTACGGTAGTGCTCAGGAATTAAATTCATAATTAACGCTAAATAATCATTCTCTTTCACCTGTGCCAAAGATTGGATTAGGTTTGGATGATTGCCGACTTTCAAACAAGCTTGTAATTCATCTTCAGGATACCCATCGCTGGTGACATCACCTTTAAACACTTTAACTGCAACATTAGTCGGGAAGTGGGGTTGTTGTTTATTCCATGTCGCTTTTGAAATAATGCCAGATGCACCTTGTCCAAGTACATTTTGTAATGTGAAACTGGACGATGGAATACAGGGTACACTTTGAATGTTGGTATTGGACTGACTAAATGGATTTCCAGAAAAAGCAAACCATGCCAGCTTCGGTAGCGTCAATAATTGCTCAGGACACTCAGTCAGCCGGTTGGCTGAAATTCGTATTAGTTCAAGATTTGATAACTGGGATAAGGTTTGCGGTAAACGTGTTAATCGGTTTCCCGCTAATGCTAACTTTTGCAGTCGTGGCCGTTCGCCTAAAGCATCAGGTAAGGTTTCAATTTGGTTATCTGTTAAGATTAACCAGCGTAGCTTTGGTGGTAGTGAAAGTTCTGGTACCTGATTAATGATATTTGATTTAAAACCGATCATTTCTAGGTTTGGGCATTGACCTAGCACTTCAGGCAGTGTGTCAAAATGGTTGTTTGAAGCAAAAAAGATCTTAAGTTTTTTTAGTTGAGCGAACTCTTCCGGTAGTGTTGCCAATTGGTTGTTGGATAGATCAAGAATTTCTAAGCTATCAGCTAAAGATAAGATGTCTAATGGAAATGACGTTAAGTGTTCTGATAATTTTAAGTGTTGAATGCCTGCTAATTCGCCAGATTTTAGCTGAGAAAGTGTGTGCAAAATAATCAATCCGTGGTGAGTGTGCTACAAAACGGTGGGTAGTTTACTTGAAAATTCGCAAGAAGGGGTAGTCGCAGGTAGATTGATGGTACCTGCGTTACCATGATAAGACGGATTCAGAGTGTGCCTGTATACTGATTTATGATCGGCGATGTTTCGGTAAATCAATTAAATTAACCGTGACCATAGTGGCCTCAATGCCCAAAGAGAAAAGAATAATGTAGAGGGTATATACTTCTTTTTGCGCCACAAAAATTGCGATTGACCTTTTAGGAAGTTAGCGCCTAAGAAGGCATCGGCAAGTTGTTCTGACTCACTCACATTGGTTTCTTTCAGTTGGCTCAATGTGCTCTCTGCGAGAAAGGTGCGTTGCTCGCCGTTACTGACCCAATGTTTAGCGATGCGTTCTGCTTCAGCTAGCAACCGATCCTGTGGTACAACCTGTTGAATTAATCCAATTTCGAGTGCTTCTTTTGCGGTGGGTTTCCAGCCTTCAGAGCCTAACATCCGTAAGCTGTTTTCTTCTCCAATTAAGCGAGGGAAATGATAGCTAGAACAGCCTTCAGGGGTTACACCTAATGCCGAAAACGGCGTTGAAAAAGTCGCACTTTCTGCTGCGATAATATAATTCGCGAGGGTTGATGAGGTTACACTTGCGCCTATTGCGGGTCCGTTTATCGCAATGAGAAGAGGTTTTTTGCAATTAAGAAATAGGTCAAATAACGCTTGGTTATTTTGAACAATTAACTGCCGTAACTTCCGCGGGGGCATTAATTTGATAGTACTGCTCAAATTGACACCAGCACAAAAATATTTTCCAGAACCGGTGAAAATAATGGCTTTGACGTTTTCATTCGTATTTGCATTGGAAAATGCTTCGCGTAATGCTCCCATCATTTCCATTGTCCAGCCATTTAATTTGTCAGGACGGTTCATTGTAATGGTGAGTACACCCTGTTCGATTGTACTTAAGAGATAGTTCGCTGCGGTTTTGGTTAAATTCAGATCATTCATGGAATTATTCCTGCAAAACGATGCCGTTCAAATAACACTACTACACGTAATGTGTTTTAACGAGAACACAATGAGGCATTTTTGACTTTATTGAAGTCGATCAACAATTATAGTGAATTTTATAACATAGAAAGATGACTCTAATTTTATTTGTCTTTTAGTGACGAAGTCACTTTTAGTCTGTAATCACACTCTCAAAATTATGCAAAGAAACAACAAATTGATAAGCTTTTCTTCGTGATTTCACGCAAATCATTCATCGTGTGGTCACCCTTTGTTTTTACTGATGTAAACTTGTCTGTGACTGTTGTCTGTCTACGCTAAGGATCAATGAATAGTTATGGTCTTGGCTACGATTAAGGTACGTTTAGATGCGTTCTGGTTGTATTCGTTGCTATTTCATCAATGTTGACAATATGCCATGTGTTAAATTCATAGTGGCTGGTTGCGGTAATAAAGTAGTTGTTGTTCAGGTTGGCGGATTCATTGTTGCTACATGCCAAGATCGCCTGACTGCAAAGGTGCCAGTGGTTGTTGGGAGGAAAATGGCCCTGGCCAAGGCATATTTTAAATTGTTGATCGCCAATTGAGAGAATGCCTTTTAGTGCAAAATGTAACTCGTCAGGAAGGTTACAGCCTCCTGAAGTATGCACCATATGGTTTTCATTATTATTCACAAAATTACCATACCAGTATGCGACATCACGATTACCTTGAGGGTTGACGTCAACAGTAAGGATAAGGTGGCCTTGGCTGCTATTAATAGCGATATTTTGCGGATCGATTGCCTGATCTTGCCTGATGCGTGAGTCGGTAACGGTAAAGTTGATTAATTCGTTTGTTGTATTGCCGTTGATGTGAAAAATCACTTTATTTTTACTCATAAAATATCAGCTGCATCAAGATGAAGTTGTCTATAAGTGTATGCAACTATTTGCTTTTGTGCGTAATTAATGAGTTATTTTTTCTTGTATACCTTCACCAGTTAAATATACCTGTTTTAGTGAGGATTCATTGGCTACGCATTAAGGTGTAGATTTGTCGAGATAGTGGCTCTACGTTATAAATCAGCATGCTCAGCGTGCATTTTGTAAGGATAGATAAAATGATGAAAGTGATGTTACCACTCATGTTGTTATTGCTGGTTGGGAATGTGCATGCAAAGACAGGCGATACAAAACACTTTTCCGATGATCGTGTGATTTACGAACTAAAAAAAGAAGTGCGGATGCTGAGAAAAGATATACAGCGCTTAGAAGTATTAATACTTAAGCTATCTATGTCTGACTCAATCGGTAACGTTAATGACAATGCTTGGGGTTGTTATCTGAACGATCTAAATGCGGGAGGTGTATACGGCACTGGTCGGACAGAAGCGGAAGCGAAAGGTAAAACCTTAGAAAAGTGCAAGCGGAAAGACGGAATGTGTTTTGAGACGCAATTGGAATGTTCTGTTGATAACGGTGAATGATGTATACAACGTTTTGTTGTACTGATGCAGTAATAAGCGCTTAATCGACTACAAAATACGTTATTTATGTAATTGTGAGGAGTAACGATTGTTATGCGGTTAGTCATTATTTCAATGAGCCAGGTAACGAATGCTATCTGGCTACTGTTTATGTCAGTTATCGCTTAACCATGATTAAAATTTGAAGATTCGTCTGAGTCACTGCCATTCACAACAGGGTGTTTAGCGAAGAAGTCGATACAGTGCTGTAGATCGGTAATTAGCAGATCACTCAGATCGCGGCTGAACCCGTGGCGAACAAGAATACGCATGATGACCAGATCTTCTCGATTCGCTGGCATGGCGTATGCTGCAATCTGCCATCCACGTGAGCGAATGCGATCTGACAGGTCATATAAGTTAAACCCTGGATTGCTGTCTTTTTTAAGGGTCCAGCTCAGTGCCGGGATCCCACCTTTTCCGTCGTAGATAATATCGAACATGCCCATTTTTTCGATTTCTTGGGCAATATAGCGAGCCGTGTCATAGCATGCTTGATGAATTTCTCGGTAGCCTTCGAAGCCGAGGCGGAGGAAGTTATAGTATTGCGCGACTATCTGTCCGCCGGGCCGAGAAAAGTTGAGAGCGAATGTCGGCATATTACCGCCGAGGTAATTGACATTAAAGATCAAGTCCTTATGTAATGCATCAGCATCGCGCCAGACAACCCAGCCAACACCAAGTGGTGACAGACCAAATTTATGGCCTGAGGCGTTTATAGATTTAACCCGTGGTAGTCTGAAATCCCACTCTAAATCTGGATCACAGAAGGGGGCGAGGAAACCTCCGCTAGCGCCATCTACATGAATAGGAATATCCAGCCCTGTGTCTTTTTGCAGTTGATCTAATGCATCGTGTACCGCTTTGACTGGTTCATACTGGCAGGTAAAAGTGACACCGAGGGTAGGGACAACGCCAATGGTATTTTCATCACATCGTTTAATGACTTCTTCTGGTGTCATGATCAACCTATCACCTTCCATTGGGATCTCTCGCAGTTCGATATCCCAGTAACGTGCAAATTTATGCCAGCAAACCTGAACCGGTCCACAGATCATATTGGGCTTATCGGTTGGTTTTCCTTGTTTTTTCATTTTCTCTCGCCAAGCCCATTTGAGTGCCATCCCTCCCAGCATGGCAGCTTCACTGGAACCGGTTGTTGAGCATCCCATTGGATTAGCGGCATCTGGAGCGTGCCATAAGTCCGCTAGCATATGAACACAGCGTGACTCAATCTCTGCTGTTTGGGGATATTCATCCTTATCGATCATATTTTTATCGATACATTCATCCATTAACGCATGCACTTCACTTTCAATCCATGTCTGACAAAATGTAGCCAGATTTTGGCGTGAATTACCATCTAGCATGAGTTCATCGTGAACGACTTGATAAGCATGCATGGCTTGTTGTTGATTTAATGGAAACTTGTATTTTGGCATTACAACGGACAAGTCCCTTGATGAGTAGACATCATCAAGAATGGAATCATTGATCGTTGCTTTTTGGTGAAGTGGCATGTTTTCTCTCCGTAATAAAATAAACGAATGAAACAGCATTGCAGATTGTATGTTGGTGTTAATAAATGACAAAAAGACGATTTAACCCTAGCACAAGGTTAAGTAACCTCAAGAAATTCAGATGTGAGGGGGCTCGGTAGTCAGAAATCAGCAGTAAATACGCCCGTGAGGGGACGAATATGGATCTGTGTCATCAGTAATTTGCCTGAACGGCATCATCAGATGTAGCGATAGGAGGGGAAGACTCGTGTTGTGTCTTGATTCTAAAATACGACGAGCTCGCTTAACGAATAAAGCGAGCATTTCTAGTCGCGGAATAGTGTTGGATTAATACCGAATGTATGCATATGCGATTAGGTATATGCAATAAATTCACCAAGTATCGCGAGGTAGATTGAGTATTGTATTATCAATATACATGACACTATTTTCGTCATAAATAATACATAATATGAATTCATTATTATTATGTGTAATTTTCTGCCTTAACACTTCAACGTTAATTAATTTATTGTTCTTTAGTAAAGTCTCATTGGAAAGTAGGATATTACGTCTTGATTCTAATAAACTACAGTCAAGATTAATACATTTTTCATAATATGGGTTTATTGAAAATAAATTATTAACATCTCTATTTACAATATCCATTCCAAAGTATTCAATATGTTTGTCATTGTTGAATATGGCTTTTCCGGAAGAGTCCCTTATTATAACCATATTATTACAGCCATTAATGATAGATGAAGCGTATAATGAACTTATTGATTTTGATTTAGGAATAAAGTTTTTTGCTTTATTTAGCACATCAATTTCAGCATCTATTGCTCGTATTGATAATAAATCATATATCTCCTTTGATATATCAATGTCGGAGATTTTTCTGTGTGTTGTTATATTATATATAATCTCATTAATTATATCTAAAGCATTGGTCTCTTCTATTGCATTATTTTTAGTTATGACAGTTGTTCCAAGGATAGTATCGATTTCTTTATTTGTTATTGCTTCAAGACTAATTGGTTTTGAATAGTAGTAGCCTTGAATAGGGTATGAGCCAATAAGATTGATAAGATCTACTTGAAGTTGTTCCTCAACACCTTCTATAATTATTTCTTTTTTAAGAATATTAACTAATTTATGTATTGTTAATTTAAGTACTGCGAAGTCAGAATAGTTGTTGGCTATATTTCTCACCATACAACGATCAATTTTTATTACGTCAAAGGGTAGAGCCATTAATCGTTCAGTATTAGAGCTACCTTTACCAAAATCATCTAAAGAAAAAATAACTTTTGTTTTATTTTTCAATTTCAACATGTTTTTTTGAATTAACTTTAAATCAACATCATGATCGTGTTCAGTTACCTCTAATGTTATTTTACTGTTTTTTAGTAAAAAAATAGCATTGGTTATGAAATATTGGCTCTCTAAACTTTTTATCGAGATATTTATTGATACAGGAAAAGAATTTCTCACATCAGATAAAACAGCAGCGAGAACACTTATATCAAAGTGGTCTTTTTTTTCTATTGATTTTATGTAATCTTCTATTTCAATAGACTTATCGTATAATCTCATTAAAGCTTCATACGATTGAATCTCATTGTTTAGAAAAACAGGCTGATAATGAAAAAAGTTACGCATATATATTACCTATTATCGTGTTTGTTTTTGTTGATAGAGATCTTTGTCAGCTTTAGCTATTGACTCATTTAATGAATCGTATGATGTACAGTTGGAAACACCAATAGATACAGATACATAAGTATCTCCTATTATAGGTTTTTCTTTTAGTTTCTCATGAACTCGTGATAATTGATGAGTAATATTAAAACTATCAGCTTTTATGGCGATAATTAAAAACTCATCACCACCAAAGCGAATAACAAAATCAGTATCTCTGAATACAGACATTAATACATGCGATATTTTTTTTATGGCGACGTCTCCAATATGATGACCAAATGTATCATTTATGTATTTAATTTTATTACCATCTACTATGATGATTGCATTATTATGTTTTCCATCAAATATATCTATAACTCTTTTTGATTTCAGAACTTTACGATTGAAGCTGTCGGTTAATTCATCAATTACAATATCTTCTTCTAATTTGTTTTTGACTAATATATTTCGTCTATTGAATATTATTAAGTACGAGTATGAAATATGCAGCAATGCTGAGAATAAAAAGAAAATAAAAATAGGGACATATGATATATGAGTGTCTATTACAACATAATTATCTATGTATATACTGTTTTTGTAAGAAAAATGACCACAAAATAAAAAGTTACATATATTCATATGTAATATATCGTCTTTGATATAATGATTGAATTGATATAGTGGTGATGATGTTAATTCATTTAAATGAATGTCCATTTGCACATCACCAATGATATTATTATGGTTGTAAATGGGAGATACGATTGTTATAGTTAATTTATTGGTGTCTTTATCAATATGAGGTTCGCTAAATATAACATGGTCGTTAAGATCATCATCATAAACATAATTTGTACAAACTCTAAACTTGTCACAATATTCTTTACTGAATAAATAATTAATATCAAAATTATCACTTTCTAAAAATACCATTGGTCTTGATGAAATAATAGTATTTGTCGTGTGAAATTTTATGTATATTAAATCTAACAGTGAAAGCCAAGCTGGTTTTTGATTGTATATTTTTTGAGTTTGATTGTATGTCGAGGTTATAATTTTGTTTTCTTTGATCTCGTTAATGTCTCGTGTGTATATGTTTCCGTTGAAAATATTTTTTTCATTACTTTTATTTTCTGTCACTTGAGATATATATTTCGAAAATAGATAGTTTTGAGCCTTACTTGACTCTAATGTGTGATTTATATGTGTGTATTTATTGTTGTAGAAGTCAATGTATAAAAATCCAAAAATAAAAGTCGTTAGTAATATTGATAGGGATATTAAAGCACTAGATTTTGTGTCGATATAGTTTTTCTTTAACATAAGTTAACCAGTCGTGTTTATAATAAATTGTAAACTACGTTAGTCGTACGTAAGGTACACGATATTTTAATAAGTAATTTTTATTTTTTTAATGATGCACTATAGATTAAACCTAGCAGATTAATCTGCTAGGTTTATCAGACTAATTCACTTGTAAATTAATCTAGTTTAATCCAAACATCGGCTTTACCTGGTTCATCACCCTGAGTCCACCACTTAGCTTTCCATTTAACACCTAAATGAGTAGTTGTCTCACCACCTTGATAAGCTATTTTTGCATCCCAATCTAATTCAACGTCACTGATTAGTTTCCATGCGTCATTACTTGGTGTTGGCTCACTATTCTGAGTCCACCACTTAGCTTGATAGACGAGCCCCTTATGGCTTACAATTTCTTTTGTATAAATTGTTGCTCGATCCCAAGCTGGATATTTCCCCGCTTCTGGATCAGTAATATCACCATCACTGTCATCATCATTTTTTTCTACAAGTACAGATGTTGTTGCATGAGCATCAAAAGAACCATCCGTGACTTGAACGGATACATTATACGCTGTATCGGTATCAAGAAGAGGTGCTCTTAATGAGATCGATTCTGAATTACTATTTCCAATTATTGTGAAACTGCTAGGAACCACCCATTCAAACATTAGGACATCACCATCTGGGTCTGAAGCAATCGCCGTAATGTTTATTTCCTTACCAGATTTTGCTCGGTATTCATTCAGAAGACTAACAACAGGTGCTTGGTTTTCTTCTTGTGGTAAATTGTTAATAACAATGTTATCTGTATCAGATAAACCTTCATTATCTGTTACTGTTAGTTCAAATGTATATGCTACTTCAGTATTTGTCGCAGTCACCTCAACGTCTGCTTTAGCTGAAGTATCATTCAATATTACGAGTTTATCGCCATGTGTTTGCACCCATGCATAAGAAATATTATCTCGCTCTGGATCATATGACTTTGACCCATCAAGAGTGATGGTACGTGGGCCTGTCACGGTAATGTCAGTGCCAGCATTCGCTATTGGAGCTTGGTTTTCTGGAACCACAGGCGGTGTATCGCCTCCGTGACCTAATCCTTCATGCATCGCATTCAGAATATCGCCGTTATCGGCATCAATCTCCCAAGAAAAAACACCACCAAGATTATTATGTGTTACATAATTACCTTTAGCTTTTGTCGAACGAGTATCATCATAAGTAATTAAATCACCTGTTGATGATTTAAATAAATAGGGTGCTTCGGCTTGTTCATCATAACCATAAATCCAGCCATCACCCATTCGGTTGTTCACGATATCTCGGTAATCTACTACGCCATCCTCCCAAGTACCTTTAATTGGACCTGTTGCTCTACCACTGAAAGGATTACCGTCGGTATAACCCGTTACTCCGGTCCATCCTCGTCCATAAGCAGCAACACCAACAACCAATTTCTTAGGGTCAACACCTTGAGCAAGCATTGCATCAACACCTAGAGAGGTGTAGTACTTAGTTTCTTCTTTTAGGCTTGATTTATGAAGTGCAGCTTGATGGTTTAAATTATTAAGATCAAAAGCACCAGCAAAATCGTAAGACATCATAAATATGTTATCTAGATACTTTTGCGATTCATTATAATCAATGACTTGAATTTTATCAGGACCAACACTGATCGCTGATGTTAACTCATATTCACGACCCGTTTCTAGTGATAGCTCATCGAGCATCGTACGTAGATCTTTTAAGATTAGGTTGTAAATTTCACCATCTTTTTCTTTGTTACCAAGATTAGGATTTGATCCTTCACCACCTGGAAATTCCCAGTCGATATCAAGACCATCAAAGAACTTCCATGTTTGTAAATAACGCTTTGCCGATGCTACAAAACGAGCGCGCTTCTCATCATCACCCATAAAATAAAATGGGTCAGAAAGAGTCCAGCCACCAATAGAAGGTAAAATTTTCAGATCTGGATTAGCTTGCTTAAGAGCCATTAACTGACCAAAGTTTCCTCTATAAGGATCTGACCAGTCATTAACACCTTGTTGACCTTTTTGAATAGCAGCCCAAGGGTCATGAATAGCAAGCTCAAAGTCTGGTGTTCCATTACAAGCGTTTTGAAGTGCTTGAAATGAACCACTAATGGTTTTTAAGCTGTCGTTAATCCCATCGCCGCCACACATAGGCACAAAGCCGTAAAGAAGGTGTGTTAGGTTCTTTGCAGGAAGCATGTCAACAGTATAGCCACGACCATAAACACCCCATTCAACAAAATAGGTTCCAACGACTTTGTTTGTTGTATTTGTATATTCTTTGTTATTTTCATTGAATCCCGTTTGAAGAGGATCTAAATGACTGCCATCAGTATCAGCAATGACGAGTATTTTCTCATCTGATAGAGTAGAACCATCGTTATTAGATAACTCTATCTGCATCTTATACTTTCCGCCTTTACTCATCACAAATGATGCAGATTTTGCTGATCCCTCACCAGACCAAACAGCAGTACTATCGATTAAAACACGGGCTTTAGTGGCAGCATTTCCAGAATGGACAGACCAAGAGACGTTAACAGTAACCTCGTCATGTATTGCTTTTACCAATTTACTGTATGCAATTTCATCACGATTCAACTCAACAAGAGCAAATTTATATTCACCCCAATCAATAATAGGTTTAGCAGGAGCCGCTGCATGAGAGGGTGACGCTAATATTGCAGTTGAAATAGCGATAGCTAGTAACGTTTTATTTTTCATTATCTATATTCTTTATGTGTAAATTGAAAGCAAGTCTAAATAAAACATAGGGTAATATAAAGGAATTTAATGGAGAATAGATGTAAGAATATTCTTACTGAGATTTTCATAATATTTTTTGTAGGAGCATTCCTACTCAATTTGTTTTTATTGTTACATGTTGCTTTTTGATATGTTCAATTTTGTATTATCAGGTAGGAATATTCTTACTTTTGTCTTTATTTTGAATGAAATTAGATTATTTATATTTATAACATTAATTACAAGTTGCATTTAGTGAATGTGTCATATTAAGATTATATTTCATCCTATCTAGTATCTATTGATTAGAGAAATCTTTAATGATTAAATCTATGGCACTGCAATCGGTCATATTGCTTGGTCTTACGTGTACAACCGCCCCCATTATGGCAGATGAAATGGTTAACCCTGAAGGCGGAGTTGTTGTCGGCTATTGGCATAACTGGTGCGATGGTGCCGGTTATAAAGGTGGGAATGCGCCTTGTGTAACCTTGAAAGAGGTCAACCCGATGTATAACGTGGTTAACGTATCTTTCATGAAAGTATTTGATAGCGGAGAAGGCCGAATCCCAACTTTTCGTCTAGATCCTATGATCGGCCTTTCTGAGCAAGCCTTCATTGATGAAATTGCCGAATTGAATAAGCAAGGCCGTGCTGTTTTGATTGCACTCGGTGGTGCAGATGCTCACGTTGAGCTGAAAATAGGTGACGAACAAGCGTTCGCTGCTGAAATTATTCGCCTTACCGATCGATTCGGCTTCGATGGTCTCGATATTGACCTTGAGCAATCTGCGGTAACGGCTTCTGATAACCAGACGGTTATTCCCGCCGCCTTGCGTATTGTTAAAGACCACTATGCCGCTCAGGGGCAAAACTTCCTGATCACTATGGCGCCGGAATTCCCTTACCTAACAACAGGCGGTAAATATGTTCCTTACCTGACCGCGTTGGAAGGCTATTACGACTGGATTAACCCACAGTTTTACAATCAGGGTGGCGATGGTATCTGGATTGATGGTTTGGGCTGGATTGCACAGAACAATGACAGTCTAAAACAAGAATTCATCTACTATATTTCTGACTCGCTGGTGAATGGAACTCGTGGCTTCCATAAGATCCCGCACGACAAACTGGTGTTTGGTATTCCTTCGAGCATCGATGCGGCCGCAACAGGCTTTATCCAAGATCCGAATAAGCTATACGCGGCATTCAATGATCTTCGCAGCCAAGGTCAGCCACTACGTGGTGTTATGACATGGTCAGTGAACTGGGACATGGGCACCAATGCCGCAGGCCAGCAATATAACGAAAGCTTTATCAATGACTATGGGCCATTTATTCACAGCCAGACGCCGCCACCACCCGCTGAAGGCCAGCCTGTATTTGCTGGTGTTACAGATAGTCGCATTCGTAATGGTAATCCATTTAACCCAATGGCAGGTATTACCGCGACCGACAAAGAAGATGGTGATCTCACATTTAGTATCATAGTCGATGGCACGGTAGATACCCAGCGTATCGGCCAGTATGTATTGGTCTATAGCGTCACCGATACCGACGGTAATCAAACCATGGCAAGCCGCAATGTTGAGGTTTACAGTCTCAAGCCTGTATTTGATGGTGTTGATGACACCAGCGTTAAAATTGGCACGACCTTTAACCCGCTAGCAGGTATAACAGTCATTGATGCCGAGGATGGTGATCTGACTGATCAAATGCATATTGAAGGAGAAGTGAACACTGCCATTGTCGGCGTATATACGTTGACTTACACCGTTACTGACAGTGCAAATCAAACAGTAACGGCAAGCCGTCAAGTAACCGTCTCTGATGGCAATGTTTGTGCCAAAGACTGGGATCGCAATGCGGTTTACAACGATGGTGATACCGTCACTCATAAAGGTAAAACATGGCGGGCAGAATGGTGGACACAAGGTCATGAGCCTGGGACAACTGGTGAATGGGGTGTATGGCGTCCGGCAAGTAACAGTGATTGCGGCGGTGGAGAAATCCCACAAGATGACACACTTACACTGTCTGGGATCAACAGCCAGTATACGGCAGATCAAGGTAACCTGACACTCACATTGCAGCTTGAAACAAGCAGTTCAATGACAGTTTATGTAAACGTTACTGATGCAATGGGCAATGCGGTTACTGGTGGTGATGCGAGCTTGTCTATGAATGGCCGCCAGTCAGTGACGCTGGAACTCACTGGTCTAGATGCGGGTCAGCACCGTATTATGGCAACTGGCGAGACTTCAATGGGTGAAACCCTCAACCAAACAGCATCGTTTAACGTTAAAGACGGTGGGTCGATTACACCTCCTCCTGGTGGTGAACACCCAGATTATGTCGCTGGTACTGCATATAGTGAAGGTGACATTGTAACGGGCAGTGATGGTAACTTATACCAGTGTAAGCCTTGGCCATATTCTGGTTGGTGTGCAAGTGGTTCTTACGCACCGGGTACGAGCCTCTACTGGGCGGATGCTTGGGATAAGTTATAAGGCAGATGTAATACTCAATAAGTTATATTAATTAAAACAATCACTTTAGTTACGTGTGATTAAGGTGATTATATTTTTCTTTTTTCAAATCCATGAATTTCTTATCACTGTGTAACACGATATTTTAAAAAAATGTAACAGATGAGTAAGTGCTAATTACCCAAGAATATAAATACCACCGTAGTCATAAATAAGAATATCATTCGAAGATAAACGATATGAAATTAACGTTAAAAATAAAAATACAGATAGCCATTGCGGTGATTATCACAATTGTCAGTTCTGTCCAAGCATGGGTTTCTATTTCTCAACTAACGCAAGAAACCATCGCTAATCTCAACAATAAAATGCAAAGTACTGGGCTGGCTACTAGTCAAAATATCAGTGATTGGATCGCCATTCGCAGTGAGATGATGTTGGCTAACGAAATATTAATCGCTAACCAAGGCAATGTTGACCGCGAACTATCACTGACTAAGCGAGCAGGGCAGTTTCTGTCTGTCTATGCCGGTTTTGATAATGGCAATATAGCTTATGGCGATAAATCTGAAGACTGGCCAGCAGATTACGATCCTCGTACACGGCAGTGGTATCAGGATGCAATGAGCCAAGGAGGCTTAATCATAACTGAACCGTATCCTGACTTTGATGGCAGTATAGTCGTGAGTCTTGCCAAAGCATTCCAAGGTCAGCACCGTGGCGTGTTAGCTGCCGATATGAAAATTACGAGTATTATTGAACATGTACTCAATTTAAAACTAGAAAATAATGGCTTCGCCATTTTGCTTGATGGCAATAACAATATCGTGGCTTATCAAGATGAATCACTTAGTCACAAGCCGTTAACTGAACTTGATAACGAACTGACACCATTACTTATTAATAAAATTGAATCACAACAGTCAATTCATACATTCCTGATGGACAGTAGTGGTCGTAAGCAATTGATTTATGCTACACCCGTTGAGGGAACTGGGTGGACTTTGGCATTAGTTGAAGATCAATCTTTAGCATATGCTGGCATTAGTGATCAAAGAACCTTCATTATTATGGTCTCTTTATCTCTTTATGCAGCCATAGCTATCATTGCCACACTTATCATTAACAGTCTTCTTCGTCCTCTAGTTAGATTAAACCATGCGGTCGAGCAGTTGGCGAAGGGCAACGGTGACCTTACCCAACGTATTGAAATCGAGAGGATGGATGAGATCGGTGAATTAGCGGGTAATATGAACCATTTCCTTGACTATTTACAGGTGATGATCAAAGACATTGTCAAACAATCGAATACCCTTGGTGATCTTGCTGAAACATCAGTCAAGAATAATGAACTTGCGACGTTAAAAGTGGTTGATCAGCAAAATGACATAAACCAGATCGCCACAGCGATCCATGAGATGTCTGCGACATCAACAGAAGTTGCTATCCACGCTGAAATGACAGCGGCTGCTGTTCAGGCTGCATCGACATCATGCAAAGAAGGGCAAGGTGTCATTGAAAAAAATCGTGGGGCGATAACGACACTGGCTAATCAGGTTCATGATGCCGCTAATCTTATCCATGAATTAGAAAATAATGCACAGGACATTAATCAGATATTATCTACTATCCAAGGCATTGCAGAGCAAACTAATCTACTGGCACTTAATGCCGCTATCGAGGCTGCACGTGCAGGTGAGCAAGGCCGCGGTTTTGCTGTTGTCGCTGACGAAGTTAGGGTGCTGAGTCAACGCACGCATGACTCAACGGTAGAAATTCGAGATATGATCGAAAACTTACAGCAAAATACACGCCAGGCAGTAAATAGCATGCAGGCCAGTACCGTACTAGCAGGGCAGAGTGTCGGATTTGCGGAAGATGCCAGTGAGAGCCTCAACCAGATTACTACTGCTATTACTGAGATATCTGACATGTCTATCCAAATAGCCAGTGCAGCCGAAGAGCAGCGAGCGGTTAGCGAAGATATAAGCCACAATACTCAGTCAATTAAGGATGTTTCTGATCATCTAGCTATACAGATTGAGGAGGCAACTCAAGATGCTAAGGAAATGCATCGTTCATCTACGGTCATGAATACCGAGGTATTGCAGTTTAAGGTCTAAATTGAAATATTTTAATTATTGATTAAGTTTATTAATTATCAGTATTATTATTTAATGAACTTACAAATCAATATTAAACGGAAAAAGCTCACAAAACAAATAACTCCATTAGTTAGTAATTTAATTATAGCCTTGCTTTTTTTATTGTACGGTTAATTCTAATGATGGTTTATTTGTGAGTGAATAATATTGTTTTAAAAAATTACTTTTGTATGCTTTAAAATTAGTTATTGGAATTAAAATGCGAATAAAACTATTATCTGTTTCTATCTTACTTGCCGCGTCAGGCTCTTTGTTTGCAGCAGAAAAATATGATCCAAGTAAAAGCTACGCTACTGCAGAGACCGTAGAATTTAGCGGTAGCATCTATGAAGCACAGTGGTGGGCAAATCCAAATCAATCACCAGCGGGAGTTACACAAAATTCATGGGAATCACCGTGGGTATTTGTGTCTAAATTAGAGTCAGAAACTGCACCGAGTATTGATCTTCCTGCTCCCCCTGTCTCTGAACCAACACCCAATATGACAGAAACTAATAAAGCTCACTATGTGCAAATTATGAACGAAATGTCGTTGAAAATGGTTCAGCGAGTAAAAGAACTAAGAGAATTTGCTAAAAATTCGGATTTCTACTTTTTCAAAGAAGGTAAGAAATTTATTGAAATTAATGGTATTCATTATGAGATTGATGAACAGCATGGTACGCCGATCATCCCTCTTCGTAACTGGGCCGACGATAGTGCAACACGTAACCTATTTAGTTTCTTTGATCAAAATTGGGAGTTTTCTTGGTACGAAGGGGGGGCCACTGTTGTTAATAAAGAGTGGGGTAATTATGACTGGGGTAACGGTTGTGTCATTGAGTATCTGCCAAATGGCCACCTTGATAACGATTTTATTTTAAATGAAGCATTAACTTGCTTTGATGGCTCGGATACGAATACACCAACGGATGCGAGTTATTTCGCACCCTATAAGTTTGGAGTCAATGCTGAATACGCAAATCTGGTATCAATCGAGCAGTTAGGTGACAAACTAATTGTCGCGCATTCGCCAACAACAGAAAATATGTCGTATGATTCGCCAATGGTCGGTATCTACGATTCTAAAACTAACACGACGACTAAAATTTTCGGTATTAGTAAGGATCAAGCCTACAAGGGGCTAGATGATTTGCGTAGCTACCAGGCTCAGCTGTTTGTTTCAGCTATTGGTGCACATGATCGTATAGATATATTTAATGGTGAAACTAACCAGTATCAGTATTCTTTTTCTGTTCAGCATAACGGTAGTGGTAGCATAGCCGTTAATGGCCAATACATTTTAGTTGCAGATGCTGATAAAATTGCGGTCTATCACAATGAAGCAGCGCAACTGGGCGAAACTAAATCGATTCAACCTTTTGCTTACTTAGCTTATGCACATGGTCGTCCATCTACTCTTGAGTTCGTTGGTTCTAAATTGCTTGCTGGTGGTTCACAAGGCTCTGCGGTTTATGATCTAGCCACACTGTCGCAAGATATGACACTCCAACCAATGGTGAAAGATCTTAGCGCATTTGAATCTATGGATGCGAACGACAAATACATCTTCGTAAAAGAAAATAATGGTCAATATGTTGAATCGACTACTCGATTTGCAATGTATGATATTGAACAGTTTATTGCTAATGATTACCAGTTCAAAGATGCTGACAAAGCTATTTACTTGATTGATGATTTTTGGGTCAATGGTACGGATTTGCTTATTCGAGATGATGAAATAGTCTCTTTGCGTAACTCTATTATTGAGAGTGTTCAGTTTGACAAACTGGATACGCTGGACTTTGCGCCAAATGCGTATGTGCCAACTGCTCAGTTAGAATTTGATGCGCTACCAGAAGGCACAAGTGTACATAAGGTGTTGCAAGACGGGTTAAGCGAAGGTCTTTGGTCACTTGCTGCGAATACGGGATCAATGGTGAATGTACGCTTGGTTGACCGTAATACTGTTGAAATTACTAACTTTACAGAAGTGGATATTCAGAACGTGGATCTGGATATTAAAGCGCACAATCAGCATCGCTGGGTTCGACTGGCAAACTTGAATAAGCTTCCAGCATACACACGTATTACTATGCCTATTTTAGCGCTGAATGCAGATAAAAGCTTTAATACAACAGATGGTAGCGGTGTATATAACTATGCGGGTATGCTGAGCTCGCTTGACGGTGTGGGGAATACCTATGGTCACTACGGTACACAGCATTTGTTTGACTCACGTTTTTCAACTGAGACAAAACACCCGTTACTTGATAAGTTAAAGAAAATTTCAGTTACATGGGATATCGAATTTACTGATCGGTTACTGACTAATCCAACAGCAGAAGTGCCATGGGATTCGAAAAGTGCTAAGCGACATATTGAATTGCTATCAAATGTTGCCTATATCATTTCTAGTGATAGTTTTAAAAATAAACTAATGAATTATAAGGAAACTTATGGTCATGATCTGTATCTTTATGGCACAGTATTTAGCACAAAATCCCAGTACGCAAGTTTGCTCGATATTACGTTAAATTCGAATGCTTTTACTAACTATCGTAAAACAGCGGGTTTCCAAGATACATTTAGCTTAGGCCGTAATGCTGGAACCGTTTTTGGTTTATCAGATAAAGAACTCGATAAAGTTGAACACGGTGACATGTATGACTTCGCGTTGTATCTCGGTGAGCAAATCGGCAATAATTGGTATGACGGTTGCCCTCCTGTACCTTGTAACTGGACAGAAAAACACTTTGCTAAGCTTTTCATTGATGTCTATAACGAGCTGACTAAAGCGGGTGAACTTCCATACTAAGGAATAGTCATCGTTAATGAGTGATGCAAATAGTTCCACAGGATTAATTTTTCAGTCTTAGATAAATGATTCGTTGAACAATCATAACAAGATGTTGAAAACCGAGTGTATTCTATATGCTCGGTTTTTATCTCTTTACATAAGTATCACGTCATGCAAAAAATTCATCGCTGATAGATGGTGGTTATTGTTAACAGAATGTTCTATTTTTAGGTTCAATAATTTAACTTATATGCCAAATAACATGTTTTGATAGTTTTATCTATTAGAAAGCATATATAAATTTAATGTATTTTTTATTCTTCACATTTACTTCACGTTGTATTCTTTATGATGAACATTCTTAAGTGTAATAGTATGAAGTTAGAGATAATGAGTCAAAGTCTTTACTTTGGGTATGATGCATGATTTATGATTATCTGTATAAAGTACAATGTAATATATTAATCAATATAAAATGAAAAGTTCAGATACAGATTGTGTATATCGACGTTTTACAAAAGCCATTGAGAAGAGTGGGTACCTATCCCTGCGATCAATTGTAGAGTCATCTTATGCTTACCCTCGTCGTTTTAATATAGAACCAAGACGTCAATATTCGATAAAAAAAGACATACCCAAAGAAGAGATTATCCTTACACCGCAACAGCAGGCTTTTCTGTTATCTCGAAAGGCAAGGAAAACAAGGAATTGTCCTATTAATCGTGAAACAATTCGGGAAAAATTCATTACAGAAGCTGATAAGATTGTTAAGAACAAGAATAAAGAATAACCATGTTATTTGTTTTATCGTTATTATTTATAAATAGAATATATTGAGACTTTATTGATGCTAAAGAAAAAAGGATTTACCTTAATTGAACTTGTTATGGTAATTGTAATATTAGGTATATTAGCAGTTACAGTAGCTCCAAAATTTATGGGTGTTCAAAATGATGCTCGACTCGCTGTGTTCAGGTCAGAAGCGGCGGGAATGAAAAATGCTCTAGATATTGTTCACACAAAGGCCATAATTGGACCCGTTATTGATGGAAAGTTGGATATTAACGGTCAATTAATTTCTATTAATCCTGATACTATGTATCCAGATTTTACAAACGAAGATGATATGTCAGTAAAAGAAAAGATAGCCGCATTTATTGATATAGATTTGTCACATTTTGATGTTTCTGTAGTCAACGATGGGTTTATGCTATTTCCATCTACCTTTAAAGCTAAAATTGATCGAGAATGTTTAATTGATTACAGTTCAAGTAGATTAATTGTGAAGGATAGTGGTTGTGTGTAACCACTGTGGTATATAAAAGAATATGAGTAGATGTATTAAGTTGTTAATGGCTTATTGGTGAGTATCTTATGCATCAAAAACATATCATGATATGATTTATTTTTGATAAAGCAAAAGGATCTAAATCTATATGTAAGATTATTCTTACATAAAATTAATTCATTGAAATATAAGTATTTTATTTGATATTTGGCTGTTTATGCGTTCTTGGAATTATGTCCAATTAGTTATACACTAATCGATAATTTTTGCGAGCGATATCACGGAAGTTTGTGTGCTGAAACGAATTCTTAGTTTAGTCTTTAGTGTCATGGTTTATCCCGCGTTATCTGCTGATTATTTGACAGATGATGAGCGCTTGTATCTTAAAAAAAATCCAATGTTAACGGTGGGTGCGTTAAAGGAAGCATGGTTACCATATTGGGGAGGAGAAGGGGCACCCTATTCAGGGATCAGCCATGACTACGCATTAGGGTTAAGTCGTGAACTTGGTACAGAGTTAAAGTATAAGTTTTATTCAACGCTTAATGAGCTTCACGGAGGTGTGCGTAAAGGTGATGTTGACGCGATCATTGGGCTTGGTGAGTCTACCGAACGTAAGCAGAGCTTTTTACTTACGGATACCATTTATGAAAGTAAGCGCGTTATTTGGCTAAGTGATAAATCATTAGCAGATAAACCTCATGATAATTTACGCTGGGTCTGTGTAAAGGGTTCATCCTATTGTGATCTGGTTGAAAATAAAGGCTATAAGTCGTTATCTATTGTGAACACGCCTGAGGCTGCACAGGAAATGGTAATGCAAGGATTAGCCGATGCGACAGTACTTAATTACACTACATTGCTAATGTCTTTAGGAAAAGAACATTTATTTAATGGAAAAATAGTGTTTGATAAAAGTATCGAGAATCAAGACTATCGTATTTTAATGCCTAAAAATAAAGTTGTTTTATGGGATATATTTAACAAGGTGATTGCTGCTGAAAAAATAGGTCTAACGGAACACCCAATAAACTCACACAATGTGTATTCATTAGTTGAAGCGGCAAATTATAATTTTCCAACAAGAGATAAAGAACAAAATCTTGTTCGCTATACCATAGAGGATGATTTATTTCCTTTATCTTATTACGATATGGTAGATGGCGAATTGAAAGGCTTTGTTCATGATTTGATGGAAATGATAGACTCAAGAACAGTCCTTGATATTAAGTATGTTCCTACAAATGGACGGGATCCACGGCAAATGCTTAAAGATGGTGCTGTTGATATTTTGCCGTTTCAGAATGTGTTAGATGTGGATGAGCGTGATTTCTTGATTACTGATAAATATTCAGAAATAGAATTCATGCATTTGAAAACAAAAAAAGAAATGAATAAACGGCAGCTTGGCATTCTCGATCGCATGGGTAATTTATATCGTTTTATTCAGCTTGGTGTGACTTTCGACTCCGTTAAGATATATAGTCATTTCGATGATTTGCTCGCAGATCTGGAGGCGGGAAAGATATCAGAGATGGTCATTAATAAAGATCTGATTGATCAGACGTTATTTATTCATTTTACAGATAATTATGAAGTTATCAAGCCTAATACTTCTGCAATACTTAAACTTGATATTGGCATGAGAGTGCTGAGTGAAAATATTATTCTTCACGATTTAATTAATAAAGTGTTAGATACCATTGGGTCTCATGAAATTGATCGACTTAAGTCTATGCACAACCGGATTACAGTCAATTACGGCATTGATAAAAGTGAGGTGCTTTCAATCAGTATTGTTGTGTTGATTGGATTTTCTCTCATATTACTGCCACTGATTATTTCTTACCGAAAAGTGAAAAAGGCCCAGCAAGAAGCCTTAAGTGCAATGGCATTAAGAAATCATTTTCTGGCCGTCGTGAGTCATGAATTACGCAATCCATTGGCTGCGATGTTGGGACTGATGGAGATTTTATCTAAGAAAATAACAAATGAAGACAGTCAGTTATTACTAAAAAGTGCAATAAACTCAGCAGATAGCCTTAAGCACCATGTGAATAATATTCTCGATTTTTCAAAAATTGAGGCGGAGCAGCTACACCTTGATGTACGTCGGTATAGCTTGATTGACGAACTCTCTCCATTACTGCGTAACTTTGAGGCAAACGCAACCTTAAAGGGACTTGACTTTGTTCTTGATTGGGAACCAACCCCCATTGTTTATGCACATATTGATGCAATGAGATTGAATCAAATCGTGACAAACTTATTGTCAAATGCCGTGAAGTTTACCGATAAAGGTAAAGTATCGGTAAATGTGTTTGTTACTGAGAATCAATTGCTGATTGAAGTCATGGATACAGGCTGCGGTATGACTCCAGAGCAGAAGGAAAGTATCTATTCGCCATTTATACAAGCGGATGCCAGCATAGCAAGACGGTATGGGGGGACAGGGCTAGGCATGTCGATAGTCCAGAGCTTGATCCATTTGATGGGTGGTGAAATTTATGTCGACAGTGAATTGAATAAAGGAACATGTGTGACGGTTTCTTTGCCTGTCAAAGGTGAAGCCTTGGTGTTGGAACCAGGAAAAAATTTTTTGTATAGCAATGATGAGCGCGCAGAATCGTGGTTAAGCTGCTGGGGGATAATGTGTGGAACTCAGTCACAGGGTGAACAATGTATTCGGTATGATGAGCAAACCATCAACTTTTATCCTGATCTCTTGTTTGGAAAATGGCAGATGCTTGATGAGGCTGCCGAAGATACAGAGCACAAGAGTCGCCATCGGCGCTTAGTTGGGCATGTGCTGGTGGCTGATGACGATCCCATTAACCGTTTGCTGATTAAACGGCAATTAAGTGAAATAGGTGTGACATCAACGTTAGTGGCTGATGGTCAGGAAGCATTGAAAGAGCTTGAACGTGATGGTGATAAATATGCCTTACTGATCACCGATTGCCATATGCCTAATATGGATGGGTATGCGTTAACAGGCCAGTTAAAACGTCATTTTTGGCAAAATAAGCCAGTGATTGGTTGTACAGCAGAAGATTCTCGCATAGCCTTTTCTAAAGCTGAAATGGCAGGTATGGATACGATTATTTTTAAACCATACAACTTAGATATGCTGTATCAGGTACTCAGTCAGTATTTAGTTAATCATTGCGAGTTCTCTCCTCTGTTGAATTCGTCAACCTGGCTTGAGCAGTACATGTCGGATGAAAAAGAAGAGGTTGCCACGGTGGTAGCATCTGCACTGGCGTCTGATATTAACTGTTTGATAAGTATGCCCTCAGACCATAAGTCTATAGCTCATCGCGTAAAAGGGTCTGCAGGTGTTTTGGGTTTGACGCATCTTATTTCATTAGCGGTCGCATTAGAGAAAGCAGATAGTGATGCAGATGTTGCTAAGCATAAGCAACAATTGATCAACGAGATGAATATAGTGGTTGCTCAAGCTAACAGCTGGCTGCAATTAAATAGTTTGGACTAATTAATGAAAATTCTACTGATTGAAGATGACTCTATTCAGATGGTCAGTCTTAAAATCAAGATCAAACGCTTAGGTTTTGAGGATATTCTTGTTGCCAGTAACGGTATTGAGGCGTTAGAGCTTATCAAGAAAAACAATGTTGATTTGGTTTTTTGTGATCTTCAGCTTCCTCAAATGGACGGAGTGAGCTTTCTTGCTCAGGTGGCTGAATATAACTGTGATTTAAGTATCGTTATTCTGAGTGGTGCGGATGAGGCGGTATTGACGTTGATCTATAACATGTGCAGCCTTGCTAATTTTAGATTTGTTGATGTGATCAAAAAGCCTTATCAGCAGGAAGACCTTGAGCAGGTATTCGAAAAGCTGACGTTAGCCACTGAACCCAAAGAGAGTCAGCTAGATACGCTTGAATTAACCGTGGATGAATTGAAAGCAGGCTTTGAATACGGCCTATTTACCAATCACTATCAGCCACAATTCCATTTTGAATCGGGAGAAATGGTAGGGGTTGAGGCATTGGTTCGTTTTGAGCATCCACTATACGGTATTATCGGGCCGCTTCATTTTTTAGATACTATTGAGTATTTAGGGATGAGCAAGCAACTTTTTGATACTGTACTTGAAAATGCCATTTCAGCTATATCTAAGTTGCAGATTGAGTTGCAGCTTTCGGTTAATATATCGAAAAGTAATCTTGAATTTGCTATCTGTGATACTGTGATCGAGGTATGTGAAAAGTATCAATTTCCTATCCACAAGTTGACATTAGAATTGACAGAACATGATGTCTATAATGGCACTATCCATTCATTGGCTAATCTCGCGCGGTTAAGGATGCATGGTGTTGGCTTATCGATTGATGATTTTGGGACAGGTTACTCATCATTGGCTCAATTGGTTCAGCTACCTTATACCGAATTAAAGATTGATAAGTCGTTTATTCATGATCTAGCTACGAACTATCGACATCAACAGGTAACTAAATCAAGCTTAATATTGGCACATTCATTAGGTCTTAATTGTGTGGTCGAAGGGGTAGAAGATAAGGCAACCTGGGAGTACATTCGTCACCTTGGTGGCGATATTTGTCAGGGGTACTTTACCGGTAAACCAATGACAGCAGAGGCATTGTCTGAACAATATTACCAAAATTGTCATTCTAAAATTAAAGATAGCCACTTATTTCATGGCCTACATTGTTTAATTCTGGATAATGAAACCTTAAGTAGTAAGGCACTAAAAAAGCAGCTACTTAAAAACTATAATGTATTTAGTGTGAAGTCTAAGAAAATCACTGGATTGAGTGTAGATGTGATTAACGATTATCAGATAAATACAATAATCATTAATCAGGATTTCCTTACACAGGGAACCATTGATTTATGTTTAAAAGCTATTGAGCTGGGTTTCTGTGGCAAGTTTATATTTCTGTCTGAGTTCATAACGCGATGCCCAGATATAGTCGTTAGTCAGTTAACAAACTATAAGTGGGTTGTCAAAACAAAAACGCTGCACGATACCGTCAATAAAGTAGTGAATGCCGCTATTGAAAATGAAAATAAATATGAGATCGATAGTAAAGTGCAAGAATGCCTATCTGAGAGAGAATTATTTGTTGCAGGCTGCCTAATTAAAGGCCTGTCGAATAAACAGATTGCAAATGAACTTGATATCAGTCAGAAAACAGTGAGTACTTATAAAACACGTGTTTTAAAAAAATGTGGCGTGAAATCGATTATAGAGCTGCTTCAATTTAACAGAGTAGATTCATAGAAAATGAACAAAAATAACTTGATGGAACTTAAGGTCCTGATTGCTGATGATGCCCCAATCATCTTGTCTAGCCTTCGAGGTATGCTGATTAAGTTAGGCTTTTTGGATCACAATATCTTTCATACAAAAAGTGCTAGAGCCTGCTTGTTTATGGCCTCTCGTGAGAAGTTTGATGTGATCATTTGTGACTATAATTTCGGAAAAGGTCTTAACGGAAAGCAAGTTTTTGAAGAATTTAAGCACTATAATTTGTTGAAAGATGATGCAGTCTTTATTGTGATCACGGCAGAAAGTTCATCATTGATCGTCCGCTCTATTCTAGAACTAATGCCGGATGAATACATATTAAAGCCAATAAATATTATCCAGTTGCAGCAGAGGCTTGCACTCTCTCTTCATCGAAAGAAGGTTCTGCTCTCACTGTATGTTGCCGAAAAGTCACAAGAGTATAAACAGGGCGTTGTGGCGTGTGATGAGCTAGCCCCTTTTTTCCCTGAATACTATCTCACCATTCAGAAGTTCAAAGGCACTTTTTTAAGACGTTTAAAGCTATATAATGAAGCTAAGGACGTGTATGAGAAAACACTTGAAACGAAGTCAGTTGATTGGGCCAAAATTGGTTTAGCAAACGTATTTATGCATACTGGCAATAAGGTCGAGGCGTTCAATGTCCTTAATGAGTTACTAGCAAAATCACCTAATAACATCAATGCGAGGGTAGAGGCTGCAAACCTGAGTATAATGAATAAGGATATACCGCAAGCCATTATACATTTAAAAGCGGCGAATAAGCTGGTACCAGAGCATTCTGAACGTGAGCTCGTGATTTCAAACCTCTGCGTTTCAGTTGGGGACTATACCTGTGCGCTAGAGCGATATCGGGTATACATGGAGATCAATAAAGAAACTTACCGAAATAATATCTTTTCTCGGTTTAACCTGACCCGCTTGCTGCTCTATACTGCACGGAATAAGGATGGGATAGAAAGAGAACGATTGCTTCATGAAGCACGGTTCATGATCAAAGATTGTTTTGCAGAAGATCAAAAAGAGAAATTTAAGCCTCAGATTGAACTCTTGGTTGCTCATCTTTCAATGGAAGATAAGAAGTTTGTGGAAGCGATCGAAATTCTCAACGCATTGTACAAAACAAAGCCGTTTGTGCATTTTTATGACCGTTTTCATTTTTGTTGGCTACTGAATGTTATGTCTTATGATGCTGAATTCTCAAAGAGCATTCGCTGGTGTAATGAGTCCCTGGTTGCGAATGAAGCAGAGATTATTATGTCGAGTAAGATAGAGATGGCGAAAGCGCTGAATAATACGAATATTGAGAAGCAGAAATGGCTGGAAAATATGTATCGCTCTATTCATCGACAGAAAGATAACATCCAAGCAATGCTTAACATTTATATCGTTATTATTCGGCGCTGTCCGACATTGCGGGCTGTGGCTTTAAAAATAGTGATGATTCTGTCTCGGAGTCTTCCTAATGGCATGCCTTTAGATCACACGCGGCAATTGTTAGATCATTGCGATAAGATGATCAGGCAGTTGATGACAGATAAAGAGCAGGATGACATTAATTATGAGCGGATTTATGAGCGAGCCGTTCACATGGTCGATACTGATTTGCAATTAATGAAGAGTTAAGTTGTAGAGCAAATAAAAAAAGAGCACCTTTCGGTGCTCTTTCTAAAATCTGTACGTAAGGCGTTTAAAAATTAAACACGCTCAACGTTAGCAGCTTGAGGACCTTTCTGACCTTGTTCGATGTCGAAAGATACTTTTTGGCCTTCAGCTAGAGATTTGAAGCCGTCACCAGCGATAGCACGGAAGTGAACGAATACGTCAGCGCCGCCGTTGTCTTGAGTGATGAAGCCGAAGCCTTTCTCGTCGTTGAACCACTTAACGATACCAGTTGCTTTAGACATGAGATGTCTCCTGAATAAAAAAATATAAATCACGCATTATCGCGTACTTAAGCCAACATAATGTATTACTTATGGACAAAAGGACTTTGAGATCTTCAGGACAGTCGCTGGGTGAAGCGGTGGAACGAAGTTTTCTATTTCAATTTGTGGCATAAATAGGTCTGCATTACAGGCCGAGCAACATTAGGCCACATGAATGGGTGGGAGGCAAGTAAATAGTGTTGCATTTAGTTGTTTAGCCGCTGAATTGTGACAGAGATAACAAGGAGAAGAGGTTATTAGTGTGAAAATACAACTTCTTACGCTGAGTGATTTGTCAATAACGATTGGTTGAGTATGGTGTGATATCGCATCAAAAAGTAAAAAAGGGCCTCAAAAAGCCCTTTTACTTGGAATCTAAAACGGAAGGAATTAGATTTTTTCTACATTCGCCGCTTGAAGGCCTTTTGGACCTTGCTCTGTTTCATAGCTGACTTTTTGACCTTCACCGAGTGTTTTGAAGCCATCGCCAGTAATTGCGCGGAAATGAACGAAAACGTCAGCACCGCCGTTGTCTTGAGTAATAAAGCCGAAACCTTTTTCTTCATTGAACCACTTAACGGTACCTGTTGCTTTAGACATGTTGTCTCCTGAATAACTTACATCTGTACATATGCCAATACTATTTAACTGCATGATGGTAACGATTGAATCCCTTTGCTCCAGTGTAACTTGTTAAAAGTATTGCTAGATGAAGCGATTCTGCATGAAACAATTCTTACGTATTGTTGCTTTTGCATGTTGCCCTTGCATGTTGTTGCGTACTGCCAAACATTATTGCTCTATTCAAGAGTAGGCACCCTGATACCAATTGCAAATACATTTATGATAAAAATGTGGAGTTATTCACATGAATAAGGAGAATTGATTCATTATGAAGGAAATGAGTGATGTCTAAACCTCAAATATTGTTGCAATAATTATTGCAATTTCAGTGAGTTGTGATCTCTATGCTGCCGATGTCAGTGACAGGAGTGCTGCTATGGTGGCAGACGTTATACTCATAAGCATTATTTTTTTTCAATAATCGTTTTTGGGGTAAATTCTGCAATATATCAAAGTAATGAGCGATCTTATTTGATTGGTTGAAATGTGACTTGAGTAGCAACAATAGTTTCTGTTATAACGGGGGGAAGTTAGGTTTTGTAGATTCATAAAAGGACAAATAATGAACACTATCCTAGAGCTAGTTCGTCAAACTCGCCGTAAGAACAAGCTTAAGCGTGAGATCCTGGATAACGATCGTAAAATCCGTGATAACCGTAAGCGTGTAGAATTGTTGGAAAACCTACTTGATTACATCAAGGCAGACATGAGTCACGATCAGATCGTAGAAATCGTTGAAAACATGAAAGGCGATTACGAAGACCGTGTTGATGATCATATCATTATCAGTGCAGAGCTTTCTAAAGAGCGTCGTGAAGTAAGCAAGAACGTAAAAGATCTGAAGAAAGCGGAAATCGCTTCTCACCACTAATACGCTATTTGTTGAATTTAAAAGCCCGATTTTTATCGGGCTTTTTTTTGCCTGTTATTTACTATGATTGATATCAGTCAATGGCTTTTGCCAGAAACTGAAGCGTTACAGAATGCAGATGAACAGATATCAGTATTTGGGCATTAAAAAGGGGGATTGATTGCTTAAACGACTTAGCTGGATAGTATGCTTTGTTCCCATGTCGGCATGGGCTGTAGAACCAGAAAGCGAGCAAGAGAGTAAACCTGCAGGCTCTATCTCTGTGTATGATTTACGAAAGCTACGAGATGGTGAAGAACAATGGGGCATTGCGGCTGTTATTCGTCAAGCATCAATCCCTTACGCAACGGAAAATGTGGTGGAAGATAGTTCGGTAACCACTTTTGTTCCTATGATGTTTTACCAAGGAAATCGTCTGTTTCTGAATGGGACGGAAGGTGGCTTGAATCTTTATCGGCGGGATAAATGGGAAGTGAATGCGTTACTGCGAATGCACTTTATCGATATTCCATCATCATTTCAAAATCAGATTGGGGGCGATACGGCGGACTATGGTCTGCAGTATAAATATCGGTGGGATCAAGACTATTACTCTGACATTGAACTCCTGTTTGATGTTGATGGACGAGCCAGTTCACAGATCTCTCTGGCGGGAGAGTTTCATTATGATAGTTGGCGATTGCGTCCCGAGTTGTCACTGATCTGGAAGAGCCGTGAATACAATAGTTATTATTATGGCCTGACGGTTGAATCGATAGATGCAGGGGTTGATGCAAAACTGGGTGTCGGAGCCAGTTATCATGTTGCATCAAACCTTTATCTGCTTGGTGGGGCATATGCCCGTCGGTTTGATGCTAATGTTCGCGATTCGGCTATTGTCAGTGATGGCTGGCAGGGTGAAGCTTATCTTGGCTTTGGCTTTTTTAATGATGCCAGTCAACCTAAAAAACAGAGCATCAGTAATCAACCGTATTTACGAATTGCTCATGGTTGGGCAACACCATCAAATATTGGTGAAATATTTAGTGGTAACACGTTGAAAGATGAATTTAATAACCAACTGACATCACTCTTCTACGGGCACCCGTTAACGGATGAATTATTTGGTCTACCGCTGGATATTTATTTAACCCCAGGCTTTGTCTGGCATTGGCATTCTGACGTCCAGAGTAGTTCACAAGAGTACGTCATGGCTATCAAGGCCTACTATACATTCAACTGGCCAGTAGCGTGGCGCTTCGGTATGGCTGAAGGGTTGTCTTATATCAATCGTATTTCGTATATTGAACAATCGGAAATGGATCGTAAAGGTTACGAGCCGAGTAAGCTACTCAACTATTTGGGTTTTTCGTTCGATGTGAATCTGGGGGATATCTTTAACCAGCACTCAATGGATGGGGTGTGGCTAGGTTATAGCCTGCATCACCGATCAGCGATTTTTGAAAGCGCTTCACAGTTTGGCCGGATAAAAGGTGGCAGTAACTACAACACTGTGTATGTTCAGTTTGATTTTTAACCTCAAATCAAAATGAAAAAAAACTATCGATGAGTGCAAATAGCAACGCATCGATAGGGTATGATAAAAACGCGTGGAAGTTTCAGCTGACTTAAACGGGCGTTTTAAACGGTAAGTTGAGTTAGCTCGGCCTTAGCGTTAGCGAGTGCGGTTTGGGCATATTCTTCACCCATGTTAAGTGCTTCGCTATAAATAACGTCTACATCTGTCATGCCGATAAAGCCAAGAATAGTCTTCAGATAAGGCACCATAGTGTCTGTGGCTGCATCTTTATGGATACCCCCACGAGTAGTCACGATAATGACCTTTTTACCCGTTAGCATGCCAACAGGGCCGTTTTCGGTATAACTAAATGTCACGCCAGCACGAGCAATGAGATCGAACCAGTTTTTTAGCTGAGTTGGAATCGTGAAGTTATACATTGGTGCACCGATAATAATCGTGTCACTGATGTTGATCTCTTCAATGAGCTGGTTTGACAAGGCCAGCGCTGCGTCTTGTTTGGGGTTCAGTTGATCGCCACCACGTAACCCTCCTGCTATTTCGCCATCAAGGACTGGAAGTGGGTGAGCCGCGAGATCACGCTCAATAATAGCACTGCCTTCAAGAGAATCGACCAAGTGGTCAATAAGGCCATTGGATTGTGAATAGTCACCAAGAATGCTTGATTTTAAAACAAGTACGTTAGCCATAAGTTGTTCCTTTTTCATGTAATGCTGTAGGGTTTGATTGAAACTATACGGTGATCAGAAATCGTAAGATAGCGGAATTTTTCGTGCTTATTGTTCGAAAAATTCGAACATCTGTAAGTTTCTGTAAATATTATTTTTTATGTTTTAATTACACTGGTTTTTTTGGATATTGCAGGATATTGAATGTAAATGAACAATATTATTAAACATCTTAGGCGGGGAGAGTGGATTGTGGGAATTTTAGGCAAAAAATAGCCCGAAACGACTCCTGTTTCGGGCTTAGGGGAATGGCTCGTGAGAGCCTTGCGCTAACTGGTTAGTAAATGGAGATCAATTACACTATCAATGGTAGTTCAACCGATACGATTTGCCAGTTTTGACGCGAAGAATGTTATTCAACTCTGGTACTTAACAAAATAATCATGTCACTTAGATAATTCTGTGGAAATTAATTATCGTTGCCTGTACCACTGTTAGGTTTTAGATGTCGAACAGGTTGGTATCGCGAACCAGCTCACGCGGTAAACCATTTTTAATCCGGTTACCTACCCATTTCCCGATACCGATTGGGTAATCACGGTAGGTTACAATGACTTCCCCTTGGCCTGATAGGTTTTCAGGACGAATGTCTCGCCCCATAAACCATTCTTTAGCGTGTTCTGAGCTTAACGCGACCGCTGTGGATTCATTGCCTGTTGCGAGCGTCATGATAGCTTCATGTTGCCAACGGTAGCCTTTTTTATGTTGTTCGGCCAGCTTAATGCCGATCCGCTGGAAACGAATCTCTTTGAGCAGGTTGCGTAATTGTGAAGGGAAGAGCCACACTTCTTTATCACGTAGCCAAATATCACTGCTAGCCGGAATGCTTAGATTCAGATTTGCTGCAAATTGTGCGGTGATCGCTTCGCGGTCTTTATCACTAGCTAGGGTAAATGGGAATTTCCCCATCCGTTTTTTGACCTCGGGGGATTCTACAGATGCCAATTTACGAATACGGGCAACAAAGAAGCCTTCACTATCATAAATTTGTGGGTAGACGTGCAAGAAGCCTTCTTCCGTTAAGGCCTTGTCGGCACCATCAAATAAATCTGCAAGAGATTTAAATTCAACGGCTTCGCCGAAGGTCTCTTTAAGGTGTTGGCAAACCTTCTGGTTTTCACTGAGGTTCAAGGTACAAGTTGAGTACACCATAATGCCACCAGGTTTTAATGCCTGAAAACCACTGATAATCAGATCACGTTGTACGGCTGCAATCTCTTCAACTGAGACCAGACTCCAGTTTGCCATGGCATCATCATCTTTACGGATCGCACCTTCACCTGAACACGGTGCGTCAAGTAGAATCGAGTCAAAAGATTCGGGTGCCCACCCACCAAACACACACCCATCAAAATGGGTGAGGGCGGCGTTATATACACCGCAGCGTTGTAAGTTAGCGTGCAATACTTTAATGCGGCTGGCAGCGAGTTCGTTGGCAACAAGTGCACCACGGTTTTCCATCGCACTGGCAATTTGCGTGGTTTTAGAACCTGGCGCAGAGGCCATATCAAGTACACAGTCTAATGCATCATTGTCTTTGAGTAGAGCGGTAACAGGCATCATTGAGCTGGCTTCTTGGATATAGAATAGCCCCGCCATATGCTCTGCGGTGTTGCCTAATGACACACTATCTTCATCTTCACGCTCAATCCAAAAGCCAGTATCGCACCAAGGTACTGGCGTCAGTGTCCAGTCTTTATCTGCCACGCGAGCAAGGAAATCTGTCACGCTGATTTTTAGCGTATTGACACGGATACTACGACGCAGTGGCGTTTTACAGATAGCAATAAACTCGTCCATGCTAAGGTGCTCAGGCATGATCTGACGGATCTGTTCAATGAAAGCGTCTGGAATATGAATATTAGGATGCAAGGGTATGTCTCAATTATCTAGCGTGGGACGGGAGTCTATCATTTGTCAGGGTAATTTGTCAGCGGTGGGATAATAAAGAAGGAGCGCAATGCGCCCCTTTCTATGGTTAAACCTAAAACCTAAGATCCATATTAAAATCGAAGGTTAAGTTATCCCCTTAATGTTGGGGAATCGCCGTCCGCCATGCTTTCCATTCAGGCTGACTGGTTTGATGTAGCAGGTAATGGGCATCCGTTTTAGCCTTGGCAGCTAACGGTTGAGTTTCAGGTGTCGCAAAGGCAATGCCACCACGAAGCAGGCTATCAACCGTACCACTTTGCACCGAGGCCCCTGTGAGCCCAAGTGTGACATCAATACCTGATTCGTTCCAAAATACAGTATCAGTCCGCACTAGGTGGCTATACTCACTTTCAACTTGGGCTTTAATAATAACGCGATCAGCTAGCTCTCCCAGATTGACACTGACTACCTGACCCACTTGAATATCCCGGTATAATAATGGGGTACCGGCGGAGATAGAGTCACGGTTTTCACTTTCTAATATGATGGTTAACCCTGCGTTGACTAATTCTGCACTGCCAAGATCAAAGGTTTGCTGATAATTGCCATCACCAGGCGTAACGGCAATATAGCTGCTTAGTAAGGAGTCAAGGTTTTTGGCCCCCATCAGGCTGATCTTTGGCGTTACCACCCAGAAATAGCTGCCTTTTTTAGCGAGCAGTGCAGCATACTTAGGGAAAAGACGAGCGCTAATGACGACGCTTTCACTGTTAAAGTCAGGCGTAATATCAATAATTTTACCGACATTCACTCCGTGATAACGAATGTCACTGTTTACCGTGATTGACTTCGCTTCTTTGGCATTCAGTGAAACCAGTAAACCAAAGTCTTTGGCTTCTTTGAAGCTCGGGTACAGTTTGTATCGATTGCCAGATCGGCTCGTTACGCCTTTCATGTTGTCAAATGCAATGCCGCCTTTGATTAACGTCGTTAACGGATCCGCTTTTACTTTCACGCCAGTTAATCCCGCTTCGACTTCGATCCCTGACCGGTTCCAGAATACCGTGTCAGGCGTGATCAGATGACGGTATTGGTTATCGATTTTAAGCGAAACAGTGACACCGTCACGTGATAATGCATAGTCTCTAATTTCGCCGACAGGGATATTACGGTAAAGCACTGGGCTGCCTGCTGTGATAGGGGGTAACTCATTGGCAAAAAGTGACACAGTGGTGTAACCGTGTGTTTTTTCAGCTGCAAGATTTGCCTGTTGCAGGCTCTTATACAGTGGATACCGGGTTAGTATTTTGCTTTTACCACTGCTGGAAAAACTGATGCTCTGGCTGATGAGCTGATCGGCTGGTGGAACGGACACATCAAGTCCTTTGGTACTGAGGTTTGCCTGAATGCCGCCTGCAATATAAAAACGGCTGCCAGAGCGCACCAGTTTGGTATATTCAGGGCGTACGATAACATCGAAACGTACATTATTGCCATCAAGCTTAACCGATTTTACTCGGCCAACATTAATGCCTAAGTGCTTGAGCTTTGTACCGCGTTTTATGCCATAGCTTTCATCTGCATAGAGTGAAAATGTAGCGACGCCTGGTTGTTGTTCTTGTAGCTCGTCTTGGCTGATTGCTTTGAATTGGCGGGTCGCTTCACCGTGTCCAGGGATCAGCGTCAAAAAGTTTCCACGGATTAGGTTACCGATATTTTTGACGCCATTGAGTGACAGTTCAGCCTCTTCTAATATCAATCGCGATCCCGTTGTAAGCAGATCACTCATGCTTGGCTCAATGGCCGCATGCGCGATGATTTTCTGTCGTGTTTTATCAAAACGAAGATCAGAAATCTGCCCAATCTGCAGTCCACGATAAACAATGGGGGCGCCACTGGCACTGATGTTATTGCCTTCAGGGAGATCAATTGTAATGGCAATGCCTCGTCCTGCTGTATTGAGGTCAGGATACAGGCGGTATAAATGACTTGGCTCGATGGCTTGTCCATTATCCGGTGAATCAAAGGCAATCGCACCACTGATCATCGCGGATAAACTTTCAAATTGGACGTCAACACCGTTAAAGCCGATGTTGGCACTCATGCCGCTAACGTTCCAGAAGCGGCTTTTATTTGTGACAAGGTCACCATATTGCGGTTTGATCAGCACATCAATGACCACCTGTTTTTTATCGTTGCTCAGGGTGTAATTGAATACTTCGCCAACTGGGATCTTTTTATACAGTACTTGTGAGCCAATATTGATTGAACCGAGATTTGGTGCGCGAAGTTGAATTTTCAATCCGGCACCGATAGGGGTATCTGCGGGTTGTGAATCGAGCGCAGTAAAGGTATTGGTGAATTTTCCTCTTCCGGGTTGTAAGGCAATATAGTTACCGGAAACGAGGGCATCAAGGCCGGAAATACCCGTGATTGACGCTTTTGGCTTAACCAGCCAGAAACGGGTACCTTGCTTGAGCGTTTTTACCGCTTCGGGATAAATGTCAGCTTCCACATAGATACTTTGCAGATCGGGGGATAGGTTGACATCACGCACAATACCCACTTCAAGGCCTTGATAGCGGATTGTGGTACGTCCTGCCACTAAGCCAGCAGCATCATTGAAGTGAATTTTGATCCGTTCCCCCGCTTCATTGACGGCTTTGTAGACAAGCCATCCTGCCAGTAATAATGCAAGTACAGGCAAGATCCACAGTGGTGAAATCCCGCGATCACGCTTTATGTTCACTGGTTCGGGTTGTTGGTTGTTGAGTCCGTTGTTCATAGTTGTCCCATATCAGACGAGAATCTAAGCTTTCGGCGGCAAGCATTGTTAATACCACTACCACGCCAAAGGCAATGGCACCGGGGCCGGGAGTAAAGTCAAGCAGCTGATCACGGTCGATCAGTGCTACCATGAGGGATATCACAAATAAATCCATCATTGACCATTTACCGATCCATTGGATGAAGCGGTATAGCTTCATTCGCTGGAGATGGTTGACACTGCGTTTGAACTGAATAGTGAGTAGAATAAGCGCAAGACCAAGAATTTTAGCGACAGGTACGACGATACTAGCGACGAAGATCAGGATGGCAATGCCTGTCATGTTCGTTTTAACCAGTAGCGCCACACCAGAGAAAATTGTGTCTTCAGCCCGTTTCCCGTTATTAAGAAATATCGAAATAGGGTAAAGGTTTGCCGGAAAGATAAAGACAGTTGCAGCAATAAGGTAGGCCCATGTTTTTTGGATAGAGTGGGGCAGCCTTTTGTGCAGCTCACAACCGCAGCGAACACAGTGGTCATTGTTACCTTGTGTCATATGGCAACTGTGGCAATGCAGTACGAGTTCGTCGCATTTGTGTTCAGTTTCTGGCTGCCACGCTTCCCAGTAACGACTAATGCTGATTCTAGATAGCAAGAGGACCATTAAAATGTGCAAGATGATCAGGCAGTACAGTCCCGGGCCAACGAAGATATCCGCATAATCTTGAACTTTGAAACAAGAAATCCCTAAACTGACAAGAAACACATCGAACATCGCCCAGTTTTTGAGGTGCTCAATGATCCACATTGAGTATTTGAACAGATTAAAACGGCGGAGTTTCAGTCCTGCTTGTGCCGTAAGCACAGAACCACAGACCAATAATGGTGCAATGGAACTGCAAAAGAGGATCAGTAATGCGACTGCGGGAAAGCTTGGGGCTAATGTTAATGTGCCAGACGTTAACGTGGCAGGGATCATTACACCAAATAGTCTAATCGTGATCAGAGGAAATAGATGTACAGGAACGATCAGGATGACACAGGCAAGCGCTATTGCGAACTCTGCACTAAAGCTAGACGCCCCCCCGCGATATAATCGCGAGTTACAGCGTGGGCAATACGCACTTTGCCCTTTTTCGGCGACCTGAAGTAATAAAGGTAGATCGCATTCAGGGCATAGTCTCGCTGTGGTCATTAAGGTGTAATCCTTTATCAAACAATTTATTGTTACTTTACGGGTTCAGCGACATATTTTATTGGTTAAATTGTTATAAATATTAATGCTGATAGTGGCGATAAATTGCGCTAAGTAATTCTAAATGAACGCCATATTATTATTTTAGCCCCGCTCTGGCTACTGATACTTGAGCATTATGATCAGTATTCATCGGCTCAGCAGACTGAATCGCACCATAAAGTGTTTGATAAAGGCCGGCGATATTGACCAGCTCATGGTGTGTGCCACTCTGGCTAACCTGACCATCCTCGAGTACGTAGATAATATCTGCTTGTTTCACTGCTGATAACCGGTGAGCCACAATTAATGTTGTCCGATGCGCTAAAAATTGGTTCAGTGCAATATGTAGTGCGGCTTCCGTGGCCGTATCTAATGCAGATGTAGCTTCATCTAAAATGACAAATTCAGGGTTAGACAGGACCATACGAGCAATTGCGAGTCGTTGTCGCTGCCCCCCAGATAGTTTGATCCCCTGACGTCCGATTTCAGTATCTAACCCTTCCGTTAGACGTTGCGTCACATCTGTCATTTGAGCGATTTCAAGGGCATGCCAGAGCTGCTCATCGGTATAATCAGCGCCTAATGTCAAATTATGCCGTAGCGTATCATTAAACAGAACCGGATGTTGTAGTACGACCGCCATTTTGTCACGCAGTGCCTCATAGCTGACTTCTTCAATAGGGTAGCCATTCACCAGAATGTCGCCGGAATCCTTTTGGTAAATGCCCAGTAAAAGTTGGATAAGCGTTGATTTTCCACCGCCTGAAGCCCCCACTAATGCGACACGTTTTCCTGCTGGGATGGCCAGATTTAAACCCCGGAGGACATCTTTATCTTCATCATAAGCGAACCGAATGTTATGCAGGTTGATATCAATGGAATGATGATGGGCAAAGGGGTCGACTATCTGTTCCGGGCGAACTTCTTCTTCAATGATAAGCAGGCCATTTAGTCGTTGCATGGCTGCAGATGCACTATACCAGGCGAATTGGATGCCTAATAGCTCCTGAACGGGTCCAAGCATGAACCACAAGTAACCAAATACCGCAAACATCTGGCCAATGGAAAGATCAGTGAATAAGACCATGATCATAGCCATTGCACGGAATAGCTCAAAACCAACGAGGAAAAGAAGGAACGATATGCGTCCGGCAGCTTCAGATTGCCACGTATATTTAGCCGCATCATGGCGAATGTCATCAGCGTTTGACTTGAGTTGGGTCAGAAATTCGCGTTCGCGATTTGCAGCGCGAAGTTGGTATATACCATCAAGCGTCTCCACCAAACGTTGCTGGAATCGTTCGAATGCCAGATTCTCTTTTTTCTTTAGTGATTTAACACGGTTTCCCATTAGTTTGGAGGCATAAACAACCAGCGGGTTCACCAATAGAATAAATAGCCCGAGTTGCCAGTTGAGCCATAGCAATATGATGGCAGTGCCAATAACAGTAAGCAGGCCAATTAAAAATCGGCTTAGAGTATCTCCTACAAATTTATCGATGGTTTCGACATCCGTCACAAGGTGAGAGGTAATACCACCACTGCCACGTTCTTCATATTGCCGCATGCTGATGCGACCTAATTTATCAATCAGGTGTTGGCGGATATGGAATGTGATGTCTTTAGCGACAAGGGTAAATTGGCGACTTTGCAGAATATTTAGCGCTTGGCTACTAATGCGCATTATCACTACAAAAAAGAGGACTAAAAGAATATAAGCCGTGGGTTGTTGCCAGGATGTTGGTAAAAAATGATTGAGAAATGCAATACCACCAGCAGGTTTATCCAATAAAATCTCATCAACCATCAAGGGCATGAGTAGCGGAATAGGAACACTGATCAACGTCGCAATCAGCGCGATGATATTGGCTGTAACGAGACGAGGGCGATGATGTTTTGCTTGCTTTATAAGCCAATACCAGTTAATCATTCTGTCGTGATTGCCTCTTAAAATGATAATGATTCCCATTATGAGGAGCGATTGACACGTTAGCGGCTATATAAGGAGTCAGCCATGGAAAATAGCTCAGTAAGCTACAATACACTCATCAAGCAAGCGATTGCGCTGATCGATGGAGAAACAGATCTCATCGCTAATATGTCTAATATTAGTGCGTTACTGGCAATGGAGTTAGAAGATATTAATTGGGTTGGTTTTTATCTGCTTAAAGGCGATCAGTTAGTGCTTGGTCCTTTCCAAGGGAAGCCCGCTTGTGTGCGTATTCCCGTCGGAAAGGGGGTCTGTGGTACTGCGATTGCCACTAATACGGTACAACGAGTAGCCGATGTTCATCAGTTTGATGGGCATATCGCATGTGATGCAGTTAGCAACTCAGAGATTGTTATTCCAATTTCTATTAAGGGTGAACGCTATGGTGTACTGGACATTGATAGCCCAATTCTGTCAAGATTTAACCAATCCGATGAGGATGGCTTAGTATCTTTAGTTGATGAACTACAAAAAAGGCTCTAATTGTATGCTTTCGGTGGTTTTTCAGCGTTAGGTAACTATAATAGCGGAACAAATTATTTTTGATTAAAGTACTAACGGCGAGGTAGCTCGCTTTTGTCAGGAAAGTTCATGGAAAACTCTGAAAAGCTAACGAACAGTAAAGAAGTGATTGCCTATATTGCTGAGCGTTTCCCTAAATGTTTCACAGTTGAAGGTGAAGCGAAGCCACTTAAAATTGGTATCTTCCAAGATTTGGCTGAACGCTTAAGCGAAGACGATAAAGTAAGTAAGACTCAGTTGCGTACAGCGTTGCGTCAATACACTTCTTCCTGGCGTTATCTTCACGGTGTGAAAGCCGGTGCAAACCGTGTTGACCTTGATGGCAACGACTGTGGTGTGTTAGAACAAGAACACGTAGATCACGCTAAACAAGCACTTGAAGAAAGCAAGGCTAAAGTTCGTGTTCGTCGTAAAGAACAAGCAGAAGCGAAAGCCGTTGCTGGCAAAGACGGTGAAGCAAAAGCGAAAAAAAATCGCACAAATACCGCTAAACCTAAGAACACTAAGCCAAAAACGACTAAGCTGAATAAAAAGCCTGCAGAAACGACCCGTGCACTAACAGCTGATGAAGTTATTGTTGGTAAAAACGTTAGTGTGAACATGGGCAACGGAAACATGCCGGCGACTATCGTTGAAATTAATAAGGACGATGTGCGAGTTCGCTTATCTAATGGTTTGACCATGGTAGTGAAAGCGGAGCACCTGCGTTCGTAAAGGAGAATGTTCGACGCATGAACTGTCGATTCCGTTTCTCACTGATAGCTGCTGGCATGATGCTAGCAGCTTCAGCGCAAGCCCTAGAGGCTAAATATTCATCAAGTGATCTTCCGCAGTTAATGCCGGAGAAGCAACATGCGACTGCGAGTAAGCGAGTGGCGTCACGTTTTACTCGTTCACATTACAAGCAGTTTTTACTTGATGATGCTTTTTCAGCCAGTGTTTTCGATCGTTATATTGAAATGCTGGACTTCAATAAAAGCTTCCTTACTTCATCCGACATTAAGCAGTTTGAAAAATGGGAAAACCAGCTCGATGATCAGCTCAAACGGGGTGATACATCGGCAGCGTTTGATATTTTTAATACCTCGCTTCAGCGTCGTTATGACCGCTATCAATATGCCCTAAGCCAGCTTGATAAAGAAATTACCTTTGACTCGAATGAGAATATGGTACTGGATCGCTCAAAGCTAGACTGGGCTAAAGATCGTAATGAACTTAATGAAATTTGGCGACAACGTGTTAAATACGATGCGCTTAATCTCAAATTAGCGGGCAAAAATTGGGATGAAATTAAGGAGACGTTGGGTAAGCGTTATAACAACGCTCTCAAACGTCTGACCCAAACGCACAGTGAAGATGTATTTCAGATTTATATGAATGCCTTCGCGCGTGAGGTCGACCCTCATACTAGCTATTTGTCACCACGTAACGCTGAACAGTTCCAGTCTGAAATGAATCTTTCATTAGAGGGCATAGGTGCGGTTTTACAAGTTGTTGATGACTATACAGTTATTCGTTCTCTTGTTGCTGGTGGTCCGGCATCATCGTCGAAAAAGCTGGCCGCAGGAGACCGCATTATTGGTGTGGCTCAAGATGGCAAAGAGATCGTCGATATTATTGGCTGGCGTCTTGATGATGTTGTTCAGCTAATCAAAGGCCCAAAAGGTAGCAAGGTTAAACTTGAGATCTTACCGGAAGGCAGCAACGCTAAAAGTTACGATGTCACTATTGTGCGCGACAAAATTCGTCTTGAAGATCGAGCAGTGAAGTCGGAAGTAAAGACATCACAAGGCAAGAAGATCGGGATCATTGAAATTCCAAGTTTCTATGTTGGTTTATCGGAAGATACCAAAAAGGAATTGGCTAAATTGAATGACCAACAAGTCGATGGCGTGGTGATTGACCTAAGGAATAATGGCGGTGGTGCGCTCACTGAAGCAACAGCACTAACCGGACTATTTATTAACAGCGGTCCGGTTGTGCAGGTGCGTGATAGTTATGGCAGAGTTAAAGTAAATGGCGATTCTGATGATCGGGTTTATTTTGACGGGCCATTGACGGTACTCGTTAATCGCTATAGTGCATCAGCCTCTGAGATTTTTGCCGCTGCGATGCAAGATTATGGTCGTGCCGTGATCTTGGGTGAACAATCATTTGGTAAGGGTACAGTGCAGCAGCACCGTTCACTGAACCATATTTATGATTTGTTCGATAAACCTTTAGGCCATGTGCAGTATACCATCCAGAAATTCTATCGAATTAATGGTGGAAGTACTCAGAACCTTGGTGTGGTTCCCGATCTTTTATTCCCTACCGCGGTAGAACCATCGGAAACCGGTGAAAGTGTTGAAGATAATGCATTACCGTGGGATAGCATAAAAGCGGCGGAATATAAGAAGTTGTATAACTTCTCGACGGTTCTGCCTATGCTGAAAAGTAAGCATGAGTCTCGCATCAAGAGTGATATGGAATTTGGCTTTATCCAAAGTGATATCACTAAGTACAAAGTAGAAAAAGACATCAATACTATTTCTCTGAGTGAGAAACAGCGTATTGCTGAGCAGGATAAAGACGATGCCGATCGTTTAGCGCGTCTCAACCAGCGCCAAAAAACATTAGGTAAGAAACCTTTTGCTACGCTTGATGATGTACCAAAAGATTATGAATCTCCTGATGCATACTTGGATGAAGCAGTAGCTATTACGGTCAATCTGGCAAATGTGCAAAGTTAATGTAATTTGACAGTCTTAAATATCAAAACGGTACCTTCGGGTACCGTTTTTTCGTTTTAAGCGTATATATAGGCTGGGGGATTGTTGTGATAATTTTGAATTCAGCGGCTTGCCTCTATTTCAATATATTCAGTCTCACTTATGAGACGATAAATGAATTACTGTGATACTCATCTAATTTCTCATCAATATTCTAAAATCAAAGCTAGGGTTAAAGGTAGGTAATCAATTCTATCGTAAGGGGAATGCTATGCAGAAATCACTAATGGTAACCATCTTACTTTGCTTTTTGTCTTTTAGTTCTACCTTACGAGCCAATGATCTCACCGAATTTGACTACCCATTGTTACTTGGTGACTGGTATTGGTTCAGTAATACAGATGAAGGTGTACAGAGTGAAGGGGCGAGTTACCGAGCAATGAACATCAAGTTTAAATCTAATTACCGATTTATGATCCGCTTACTCCAAATTGATGGTAGCGTCGAAGAGTGGGATGGGATCTATGACATTGATGAAACAACAGTGACCTTTCTCTCTCATGGCCAACCTGAGCAGTATCATAGTTACATGTTGAGTTATAACCAATTTTTACTTGATGGCGCAAAATTCACTAAACTTGCACCCGAAAATTTACCAGGGAAATGGCGTTCATCGCAGATCTCCGGACAAGATGTAGGGGACTCTGTTTCTGAATTAGCGATCTCACTGCGTCCTGATTTTTTATTCTCTGCAGAAGTATCAGGAAAAAATGGTAAGAAAATTGAGCATCGAGGAATTTATTTCATTGAGGATGATCGTATTGTGTTGATTTATGAAGATGGTCAGCATGATAGCCAGTTTATATTGGGAAGTAATACATTAACCTTATCGAATAAGCAGTTTGGTATGGAAGCCGTAATGCAAAGAGAGTAGTCGCGGTGACCGATTAGCTCTGTGGAATGTTTATGAAAAACAGTCTTTGTAAAGACAGATCTGGATGAAAAAATGAAAAAGTAAAGCGAGAGCCACTAGCTCTCGTTTTACTTATTTCGAAAGGATCGATTAATTCACAATCTTAAATGCGTGGCGCAATTGAGAAAGATATTCTGGATCCCGACAAATACTTTTTCCGGGTTCATCAGATATTTTAGCGACGGGACGTCCTTCACATTCCGTGAGCTTTAGCACAACATTCAGGGTCTTCACATCAGGAAGATCACAGGTTAACTGGGTACCGATGCCAAAACTGGTATTGATACGATGTGCAAAATGTTTGTATATACCCAGTGCTTTATCCAAAGTGAGGCTATCAGAGAAAACCAGATACTTGGTTTTTGGATCGATGCCTAACGACTCATAATGCGCAATGGCTTTTTCGCCCCAAGCAATCGGATCCCCACTATCGTGACGTAGACCAATGAAACGTTTAGAGAGACGGAGATCAAAATCACGTAGAAATGCATCCATATTGATGCAATCGGTCAAAGCGATACCCAGGGAATCCGGATATTCCTGAAGCCAGCGATTTAATGCCAACTGTTGGGAATCCGCCAATTCACCAGCAAGTTGCTGATGTGCCTGGAACCACTCATGTGCTTGCGTACCCACCGGAGTGAGGTTGCGAGTGCGGGCAAGGTGGTAGTTAGACGTTCCTTTAAACTCAGGAACATTGGCCTGAAGGTAATCTACTACTTGGTGATGAACATCCTTAGAAAAACGACGACGAGTACCAAAGTCGACAAGAGCAAAAGCATCTAAGTCAACCCCGTCAGTTTTCGCCTGTTGGTAGAACTGGTTGAGTTTCTGTTTGAGCTGGTTAATCGCATCTTCAACAGAAGCTTGAGGGTAGCAATGCTGGCAGCGAATCTCACAAATAATGGCCAGTAGTGGTACTTCCCAAAGGATAACGTCCAACCACTTACCGGTGATTTTAATTGCAAGCTGATCGCCAGAGATATCTATTTCAACCTGTTCGCTTTTTAGCTGAAAATCGCGTAAATACTCAAGAAAATCCTCTTTGAAGAAACTAAGCGTTGAAAGGTAGCTTAATTCTTCGTCAGTAAACGACAGGCCAGCAAGACGATTGATATGGTCTTGAATTTCATGGCTATAAGGACGGAGGTCTTCTTGGCTCCGGCAATGAAATTCCGCAACCGCCTCAGTACTTGGGTATTGATGAAAAATGGCTTGCTGCATATGTAGCTTATATGCATCAGTGTCAAGCAGGGAATCGATGATCCCAATGTGTCCAGAATGATTCATAGCTAATTTGGTTGTCTTATGCAATCCGTGGATTTTACCTCATTTTGAGCCTGCGTTGTCTCAAAATGTTTCAGATAGTTGAATTTTTTAGGCCGTGTACCTTACGCTGAAAAGCGTTGAACAACAAGCTTATGGAGCAACTATCGTGATTTTTGGTGCGTTTGTGTAATCATGATGTAAATTAGTTGGCTCTACTGTTTAATCATTATTAAATGATTATTATTACCAGTTAAACCAAGTATAGTAAAGAAGCTGTGCTGTCATTTTAATTTAGAGTAACAGAGTAATTCGAAGGATTTAGGCGGAGATTGACCGAATACTCACCAGTTAGAAGTGCAACTGATATGCATATTATCAAATTTGGGGGGATACCCTTGTCTGTCTTTCATAAAGGCAGTTTAATGGGATTAACTCTTGTCATACCTCTTGGCATTCAGCAACAAAGATAAGGAATGAACATGACCGAACAATCAACGACGACTCAGCCAACGGCAAAGTACCGTGCTGACTACCAGTCACCAGATTTTACCATAACCGATATTTCTCTGACCTTTGACTTGCATGACACGGCAACCAAGGTTGTAGCCGTGAGTACCGTCAAGCGTTTGTCTGACGACGCATCATCGTTGGTGCTAGACGGTGATGATCTGAAACTGGTACGCATTGAAATCAACGGCGAGTCGTGGAAAGAGTATGAAGAAGGCGAAGGGTCGCTGATAATCAATAATCTGCCCACTGAGTTTGAGCTGCTTATTGAGACTGATATTAACCCAGAAGCTAACACGTTACTTGAAGGTTTGTATAAGTCAGGCGGTGCATTCTGTACCCAATGTGAAGCAGAGGGTTTCCGTCGGATCACCTATTATCAGGATCGTCCAGATGTTTTGGCTCGCTTCACCACGAAAGTCATTGCGGATAAATCGCAATATCCTTACTTGATGAGTAACGGCAATCGTATTAATAGTGGTGAGTTAGAGAATGGCCGTCATTGGGTTCAGTGGCAAGACCCATTCCCGAAACCAAGTTATTTATTTGCCTTGGTCGCCGGTGATTTCGATGTGTTGCGCGATACTTATACCACCATGCGCGGGCGTGATGTTGCGCTGGAAATTTTTGTTGATAAAGGCAACCTAGACCGTGCTGAATATGCGATGACCTCACTGATCAATTCCATGAAATGGGATGAGGAGCGCTTTGGTCTTGAGTACGATCTTGATATTTATATGATCGTAGCGGTCGATTTTTTCAATATGGGGGCAATGGAAAATAAAGGTTTAAATGTCTTTAACTCCAAGTTTGTTCTTGCTAATCCAAAGACGGCGACCGATACCGATTATCAAGGTATTGAAGCGGTTATTGGCCATGAATATTTCCACAACTGGACAGGTAACCGAGTAACGTGCCGTGACTGGTTCCAGCTGAGCCTGAAAGAAGGGTTGACTGTATTTCGTGATCAAGAGTTTTCATCAGATCTTGGTTCTCGTCCGGTGAATCGTATCAATAACGTACGTATTATGCGTGGCCCGCAGTTTTCTGAAGATCGAGGCCCGATGTCTCATCCAATTCGCCCTGAAAAAGTGATAGAGATGAACAACTTCTATACCTTGACTGTCTATGAGAAGGGCAGTGAAGTGATTCGTATGATGCATACCTTACTGGGAGAGCGAAACTTCCAAGCGGGAATGAAACTTTACTTTGAGCGTCATGATGGTACCGCAGCGACATGTGATGATTTTGTCGCAGCAATGGAAGATGCATCTGGCGTTGATTTGGGGTTATTCCGTCGTTGGTATAGCCAGTCAGGGACGCCAGTTGTACAAGTAGCGTCTGAATATCTGGCAGAACAAAAGCGTTACCGCGTCACTGTGAAGCAGCATACGCCTGCTACACCTGGCCAAGAAGACAAACTGCCACTGCATATTCCATTCGACATTGAACTGTATAACAAGCAGGGTGATGTTTTACCGTTACAGTGTGACGGTAAACCCGTTCATCATGTTTTGAATATTACTGACGCAGAGCAAGTGTTTGAGTTTGAAAATATTGATGAGCAGCCAGTCATGTCAATGCTGCGTGAATTCTCGGCTCCCGTGATTCTGGAATACGATTATTCAGATGCTGATCTGACATTCTTGATGGTTCATGCACGCAATGAGTTTGCGCGATGGGATGCAGGACAAATTCTTCTGGCGAAATACATTAAACAAAATGTGGTATGTATTCAGCAGGGTGCAGCATTTTCATTACCGTCTGAAGTCATTGACGCATTCCGCGGTGTACTGCTCGATGAAATGCTGGATCCGGCCTTCATTGCTGAGATGCTGACATTGCCGAATGAAAATGAAATAGCAGGTTGGTACAAAACGGTTGATGTTGATTCCATTCACCATGTTGTGAGTGAACTTGAAAAAGTATTTGCCACCGAGATGGAAGATGAGTTTAGCGCTATCTACCATTCATTGACGCAAGTTGCGTACAGTGTGGAACATACTGCGATGGCTAAGCGTGCACTTCGCAACACATGTCTGGCTTATCTTGCTCATACCCGTCAGGGTAACGAGCTAGTAGGTAAGCAATACGGCGAGTCAGATAATATGACTGACACTATGGCTGCCATGGCTGTGGCCAATGATGCTGAACTGGCATGTCGAGCAGAGCAGATGCGTGATTTCAGTGAGAAGTGGACGCATGATGGATTGGTTATGGACAAGTGGTTTATTTTACAGGGGAAAAATCCAGCAGATAATGCTCTGGAAAATGTCCGAGAGACCATGAAGCATGCCGCATTCGATCTGAAAAACCCTAATCGTACCCGGAGCTTGGTTGCCAGTTTCTGTGCCAATAACCCTGTTCGTTTTCATGCGATTGATGGGTCGGGTTATCAGTTCTTGACTGAAATCCTGACGGTATTGAATACCAGTAACCCACAAGTTGCTTCACGCTTAATTGAACCGTTCCTGAAATACCGTCAATACGATGAGCACCGTCAAGGTTTGATGCGTGCACAATTGGAGTCGTTGTCTCAGTTGGATAATTTAGCGAAAGATCTGTTTGAAAAAGTACAGAAAGCCCTTGAGCTCTAAAGCGTTGTGATTAAATCTGTAGGGGTGGGTGAGAGGCTGCCCCTATTGATTTTATAGTGGAATTAAGCCGTTAGATGAAATCATATACATTTTCAATTTATATTAGCTATCAACATTTTCTGAATCATTATTCTGGTGCCGCAAGTACCGTACTTGTTGAAACGGATAGCGGCCTTAAGCTGCAGTTTCCGGCAACACGACTTCGTCCTTTTCTCTCCCAAATGGGAATTAAAGGACGGTTTCGGGTGCTTGTTAGCCAGGAAAATCGATTTCATGCGATAGAAAGAGTTAGTTGAGGTAATCAATGACAGTGCTCCATTATTGGGTGTTCTATCAGTTAAATTATTACTGCAGTCACAGAACCGATTTTTCCTGTTAAATTACAGTGTTAAAGTAACCATTTCGCAACAAAACCACCTACAATAGCAGACATGGTCTAATGGCCTAGCCATGTGAATTAACTGTTCATATGAGAGTTTTATAAAAAATCTATACTTGATTGATTATATATAACGACGGAGCACTGCTATGACCTCATCTGATCCTATCGTGCCAGTATTACTAGAAAAAGTGTATGACTTGATCTTGAATAAGATTGAGCGATCTCAGCAGTCTTTAGTCGAAGTGTTTGCGCAACGGTTATTAGGGCAACTGGCCGAGGATGACCTGCTACATCGTAATGAATCCGATCTTTATGGTGCTGTGCTGAGTTTGTGGCATCACCTTATGCAGAATCAACCGGAGCAAATATCAGTACGTGTCTATAACCCGACGCTCAGTCGCTATGGTTGGCAGTCAACGCATACCGTTGTTGAAATTGTTACCCCTGATCGGCCTTTTTTAGTTGATTCGGTACGCATGACATTGACTCGCTTGGGGATCACTAGTCACTTGATGCTTAACGGCCCTTATTTCTTCAAACGTAATAAAGAAGGGAGCATTACTGAGGCATGTGGAAAAGAGGGCGATTTGCAGACCTTATTTCATATTGAGGTTGACCGATTAAATGATAAGCAAGAGCTGACTACATTAAAAAAAGAACTTGAACGAGTGCTTGAAGATATTGATTTAGTGGTAAATGATTGGCTACCCATGCAGGAAAAACTGAAAGGAATTGTCGAACAACTTAAAGAGACTGTCTTACCCGTTAATAATGAGAAGCGTGAAGAAGCGGTTGCATTCCTAGATTGGCTGACTCACCATAATTTTACGTTTATGGGTTATCACCGGTTTGATCTGGTCGCGATAGAGGGGGATTATGAGCTCCGCCCTTGTACTGAATCTGGGCTTGGTATTTTTAGTAAGCCTAATATTGTCAAAACGCTTCGCCTGTCACAACTGCCTGAATCTGCTCGATTTGAAGCCCGTAAGCCGGAATTACTGATTTTAACCAAGAGTAACGGGAAGTCGAAGATCCATCGCCCAGCCTATACCGACTATATTGGCATAAAGTGTTTTGATAAAGCGGGTAATGTTATCGGGGAACATCGTTTTACGGGTCTTTATGCCTCGACGGCTTATCACCAGTCAACCATGAACATCCCATTACTCAGTAATAAGGTGACTCGGATTTTGGCACAGAGTGGTTATCCGGTGGGATCTCATTCCTGGAAAGCTCTGAATAATCTACTCGAAACCTATCCACGCGATGAATTGATCCAAGCGAGTGAGAAAGAAATGCTGGGGGTGGGGTGTGGTGTTGTCAGGATGCAAGATCGGGATTTGCTGCGATTGTTTGTACGTCGTGATCCCTTTGGACGTTTTTTTTCTTGCATGGTGTATGTAACCAAAGAAAGGTACAACACTGAGCTTCGACGCAAGAGCCAAATTGTGCTTCAAGAATATTTTGGCTCTGAACAAGAAGTGGAATTTACAACATTCTTCTCGGAGAGCTCACTGGCAAGAACGCATTACATTGTACGAGTGATAAATAATAACTTCGATGTTGATGTAAAAGCCGTAGAGCATAATTTAGTTGAGGCGGCATCGTCGTGGGAAGATCGTTTAAGCGGATCATTAATCGCTAACTTCGGTGAAAGCCAAGGCACACTGCGAGCAAAAAATTATGCCAGCGCTTTTCCGCGATCATATAAAGAACAGATGTTGCCGGGATCGGCAGTTGCAGATATAGAGCAATTAGAAAGTCTGAGTGAAGGTAATAAGCTAGGTATGCTGTTTTACCGGCCGCAAGAAGAGTCGAATGATTCACGGTTTGTAAAACTGAAGCTATTTCACCGTGATGAACCCATCCATTTGTCTGATGTCATGCCAATGTTGGAAAATCTCGGCTTGCGGGTGATTGGTGAATCACCTTATGAAGTGATCACCGCAAGTGGTACCGTTTATTGGATCCTTGACTTTGCCATGCTGCATAATGCCTGTACAGGGATCGATCTCAGTGAAGCGAGAGATCGTTTTCAAGAAGCTTTTTCTGCTATTTGGCATGGTGAGCTTGAGAGTGACGGATTTAACCGTTTGGTCTTATGCGCGGGTCTAACGGGTCGAGAAATTACGATATTACGTAGTTATGCCCGTTATATGCGGCAAGTTGGCTTCCCGTTCAGCCAGCACTACATTGAAGAAACCTTATCAAGTCACAGTAAGTTAGCGTGTGATCTAGTGACATTATTCCGTTTACGTTTTGATCCAGTAAACACATTTAACGAAAAAGAAGAGCAAGCGTTTATCGCGAAGCTAAATGAAAAATTGGATCATGTTGAAAGCTTAGATGATGATAGGATCATTCGTCGGTATATGGATATGATCCTTGCCACTCAACGTACTAATTACTATCAAGTTGAAAATGGGCTACCTAAGCCTTGGTTATCGCTGAAGTTACGTCCTTCCGACATCCCTGATATACCAGCCCCTGTCCCTTTTTTTGAGATATTTGTTTATGCTCCAGATATCGAGGGGGTGCATCTGCGTGGAGGTAAAGTGGCGCGAGGCGGTCTTCGTTGGTCAGATCGACAAGAAGATTTCCGTACCGAGATCCTTGGTCTGGTAAAAGCACAGCAGGTGAAGAACACCGTGATAGTGCCAGTGGGAGCAAAGGGCGGGTTTGTTTGTCGACGCCAGCCACAGTTATCAACGCGTGAGGCAATTCTGGCAGAAGGACAGCGCTGTTATAAGCGGTTTATTCGTGCTTTGTTGGATGTGACAGACAATGTTATGGATGGCGAACTGGTTCCTCCCGCCAATGTGGTACGTCATGATGAAAATGACCCCTATTTGGTGGTTGCCGCAGATAAAGGAACGGCGACATTTTCGGATTTAGCCAATTCAGTCTCAGAAGATTATCAATTCTGGCTCGGAGATGCGTTTGCATCTGGAGGATCAAATGGTTACGACCATAAGCAAATGGGGATTACTGCAAAAGGTGGCTGGGAGTCAGTCAAAAGGCATTTTCGCGAGCTGGGAATAAACTGTCAGAAAACCGATTTTACCTGTGCAGGTATTGGTGATATGGCGGGTGATGTCTTTGGGAATGGTATGTTGTTGTCTAAGCATATCCGGCTGGTGGCTGCCTTTAATCATCTGCATATTTTCTTGGATCCCGATCCGGATTCAGCACGCAGTTGGCAAGAGCGAGATCGCCTGTTCAAGCTGCCACGATCTAGCTGGGAAGATTATGATCCTTCATTGATCTCAGAGGGTGGCGGGGTATTCTCACGTCGTAGTAAGTCGATCAAATTAACGCCTCAGATCCAGAAGCTGCTGGGTACCCGAAAACAAAGCTTGCCGCCGAATGACATTATTCGATTAATTTTGCAGATGGAGGTCGATCTGCTGTGGAATGGGGGTATTGGTACATATGTGAAATCGCAGACAGAGACGCATACTGACGTGGGTGATCGTGCTAATGATGCCTTACGTGTTAATGGTTGTGAACTGCATGCAAAGGTTGTCGGAGAAGGTGGTAATTTAGGCTTAACCCAGTTAGGTCGCGTAGAATTTGCCAAGAAAGGCGGCTTGGTTAATACCGACTATATCGATAATGTTGGTGGTGTCGATTGCTCAGATAATGAAGTGAATATAAAGATTTTGCTTAATAGCTTAGTCACGAACGGCGATCTTACTTACAAACAGCGTAATGAACTATTAGATCGCATGGAGGAGGAAGTTGGTGAGATTGTACTTGATGATGCGTACTGTCAGAGCGAGTCGATATCTGTCACTCAACAGCAGCAAGTACAACTGCTGAAAGAGCAAATTCGCTTTATTCACCATTTAGAAAAAGAAGGTAAGCTGGATCGTGGTTTGGAGTACCTGCCTGATGACGATACGTTAGCCGAGCGAGAAAAGTCAGGTCAGGGATTAACTCGCCCAGAGCTTGCTGTATTGGTAGCATACGGAAAGATGGTATTAAAAGAAGAACTGGTGACCGAGGAGATTGCCAATGATCCTTATCATGCCCGTTTGTTGTCAGCGTATTTCCCTCAAGAATTACAAGAGCATTACCGGAGCCATATGGATCAGCATCCACTGCGTAAAGAGCTGATCGCAACGTCATTGGCTAATCAGATGTCGAATGAAATGGGCTGCAATTTTGTCACTCGTCTTCAAGAAGAAACAGGATCCTCAGTGGCTGAGATTTCATCGGCCTATGCGGTAGCGAGAGAAGTTTTTTGTTTTGAATGGATTTTCGATCAAGTGAGGGCGCTCGATAATGTGATCGTAACAGAAGTGCAATATGAGCTTCTTTATCGTTGCCGTCGCATGCTTCGTCGTGCAACACGCTGGATTCTGCGAAATAGAGATCGGAAGCTGGGTATTGAGCAGATGATCACTTTCTATCAGCCAATAGTACAGAGATTAAGAACGAACCTTCCCCGTTACCTTGTAACAGAAGAGGTACAAGAGCATGAGGAGCAGGCTGCTGTCATGGTCAAACAGGGGGTGCCTGAAGAGTTAGCCTATAATATTGCGTGTTTAAGCAGTTTATATTCGGCGATGGATATTGCTCAAATAGCAAAAGAGTTGGATAAAGATATCGACTTTATTGCTCAGGTATATTTTGTGATCGGGGCTGATCTGTCATTACACTGGTTCTTAAAACAAGTACATAATCAGCCTGTTGAAAACCATTGGCAGGCATTAGCACGGGCATCTTTTCGAGAAGATCTCGATTGGCAGCAACGTCAGTTAACGTTGGCGGTGATCACCAGTGGTCCTGAAGGTGTAGCTGCTGAACAGCTTATTGAAAATTGGATGGAAGAGCATCAAAGTGCAATCCATCGCTGGAACACGGTACTGGCTGAATTCAAAGTGGGTACAACTCATGAGTTTGCCAAGTTTTCGGTAGCATTGCGAGAATTGGTGTTACTTAACTTAAACTGCCGTCCTGCTAAATAAACTCGTCAGAGATATCTAAAAAAGTAAGCGAATTAGCTATAGGCCGCTGAGTTTACGCTTGGTGGCTTTTTTGAGACTTTTCACTATCGAGTTAATCGTTTGCGTTTCCCATGACAAATTACATGTATGGTTATGTTGCATAAGGTCGTAGTTTGCCACTTATTAGCCATTTTGATGAATAAACGTAAAAATACTATTTGTATTGATCAAAGAAAGTGTGAATAATACCCACCCGTTTATACGGGGCTTTTTTTAGGAGGTACAATGATTTACCGCCTCGCTCGATCCGCTATTTTCCAGCTTGATGCAGAAAAAGCGCATGATCTAGCTATTCAGAACTTTTCTCGCTTTACTGGTACTCCTCTTGATCTTTTTTATCGTCAACATGTCGCTGATCGTCCTGTTGAAGTGATGGGTCTCACCTTCAAAAATCCTGTTGGATTGGCTGCTGGCCTTGATAAAAACGGCGAATGTATAGAAGCATTCGGCGCAATGGGTTTTGGCTTTGTGGAAGTAGGAACAGTTACGCCTCGTCCGCAATCTGGTAACGATAAACCACGCCTTTTCCGCGTTATTCCTGCTGAAGGTATTATCAATCGTTTTGGGTTTAATAACCTAGGCGTTGATAATTTGGTGGAGAACGTTAAGAAAGCGAAATATGACGGAATTATCGGTATTAATATCGGTAAAAATAAAGACACACCGATAGAAAAGGGTGCTGAAGACTATTTGATCTGCATGGAGAAGGTCTATCAGCATGCTGGTTATATTGCTGTCAATATTTCATCGCCTAACACACCTGGACTTCGAACTTTACAGTACGGTGAAATGCTTGATGATCTGTTAGCACAATTGAAAGTGAAGCAGAAAGAGTTAGCAGAGAAACACGGGAAATATATCCCGCTCGCACTGAAGATCGCACCAGATCTGGAAGATCATGAAATTAAGCAAATCGCAGAATCATTGATCAAGAACGAGATCGATGGCGTGATCGCAACCAATACGACATTAGATCGAGCATTGGTTAAGAATATGCCTCATTGTGATGAAGCGGGTGGTCTCAGTGGCCGTCCATTACAGAATCGCAGTACTGAAGTCATCCGTTTACTTGCAGCAGAGCTAAATGGCGCACTACCGATAATTGGAGTGGGTGGTATCGATTCAGCGATTTCTGCACGTGAGAAGATGATGGCTGGTGCCAGTTTGGTACAGGTTTATTCGGGCTTCATTTACCATGGGCCTAAACTAGTTAAAGATATTGTTGATAATCTTTAAAGTTACAATGTCATGTTAACCGATGTTACATGATGCACCATTACTGATAGAGTTGTAGTGGTATCAGTGATAGTAACCATTGAAAATCAAAGTACTTATTGGATTGATCCGGTAGGTACTTTTTTTTATTTAAGGTGTATGACAAAAGCGATTTTTCTCAAAAGTTGTCAAATTTACAGTACTTGTCATCAAGATCATGCCATTTATTTCCTCTTTTTATTTACAGAGTACAAAGTAAAATTCTTCTAAAGTTTTGTTTCACGCATTGGATAAGTAGAAAACAAACGGAATTTTGGAGCGTTAACATGTTGAAACCTAATAATTCATGGGAGTGGTATTACGACCAACAAAATGATGCTCTGATGCTTGATTTGGGCGATGAGATGGTTTTCCGTGTGGCGATTCCAACCAAGCACCTTGTTCCTTGTGCTTTTACTAAAACTGATTTTACCGTTGACGATGCGACGGTGTATCAAACTTATCTTGAGAGCCTTTCTGGGCTTGCTCTCTCTGCGCCGCGTAAAGCAGAGCTTGCCTTAAATGCTGTGACGGCCAGTCGATTCCATAAACCCATGATGCCAAAAAGCTGGTTTTTTTTAGAGAAAAGGGCAGGCTGTAATCCGGAAAGTGGCGATATTGTGACGTTGCAGACGGAATTAGGCCAGGCCAATTATCTTATTATTGAAAACAGCGGCTGTGCCAGCCTGTGTATGATGGCTGATGTTGAACCATTAGCTCTGACCTCAACCAAAGACATGCAGTTCTGTGACATCATCAAGGTGATGAACGATCGCATGGAAGTGTTTGAGCAGCCTCAGGAGATGACAATCAGTTTTGCTCTTGTTGGTTAGGCACTCGCACCCTAGCCATCTCGCATCCTCTTCATTTTGTGCCCCTCATTGTATTCCCTCAAGCACCGTTCAATATTAGGTATAGCGGTAGAGGATCGCGCTCGTGGTACTCTCTTTTCCGCTAAATTGATATTGAAGTGGATGAGCTGAATATGCTCTGAATCCGGTATCTTAAACTAAATTCAGTGATGACAATTAGTACCGAGATGGTGTTTATGACACATCTTAAGCTAAGTGTCATGTTATGGATACGCTCATCATCAGCCCCAAATACCTATCTTATTCATTGCATAGATATACGAAAGTCTAATTTATTTTATCGTATTTTAATCAGCTCTAAGGCTACAGGCTTATTTCGTGATTAAAAAGTGATCTACGCCAGTGATCTAACTCTAAAATTCTTATCAATATTGTCTATTTTCCTTTCCTCTTTTGCCGCTTTATTCTCGCATAAAAACCGATTTCTAGCCTGTAACATGGCAATAAGTACTCTAATATTTCCTCAATTTCCATATTTGTGTAATTTAATTTCATGGTGATAACAAATGGAACGCTTAACGATGGTCACTATTTCCTATTGGGAAACTTAAGGGGCTAGTATATGCAGGTTGTACGCTAGGATTGGTGGGTACTTGCCAATACGCTCAGTCAATGGTCATGTTTTCTGAGCAAATCATTGTTGATTCTGTTTTTAACGTGTTGATAATTAATGATTAATTAAATTGTTTCTATTGGGAAACGATGATTTTTCACTATTTTTATCGGCTTGATATATGATTTTTATCGGTTTAGACGGAGGGGAATAAAAGACTGTCCACAGTCGTAAACAGTGCCCATATTGTGCTGTTGCTGTTTTTTTAGCTAAATGACGGCTTAACTTCTTTTTAGCGCAAGGTATTTACGGTGTTTTCAGTTATAATTCACCGCAACATAAGTGCGAAAAGAACTCCATGAATCAATATTTAGCTATCACTTCACGAGGCCTTGAAAACCTCCTTGCAGAAGAATTAGAGCAATTGGGTGCCCAGAGCATTCAGGTTGTACATGCTGGCGTCCGTTTTAAAGCGGAACAGGCCACCGCATATCGTTGCTGTCTTTGGACTCGTATCTCGTCACGTATCATTCAAGTATTGAGTGAATTTACTGTTCGTGATGATATGGATTTGTACCTAGGTGCCGCCGCCATCAACTGGACCAATTATTTTGGCAGTGATACGCGCATCATCGTTGATTTCAATGGTACAAACCGTGAGATCCGCAATAGCCAATACGGTGCGATGAAAGTAAAAGATGCCATTGTCGATCGCTTCACTAAAGCTGATCTTCGTCGTCCAAACATTGACCGTGAACGCCCTGAACTTCGCATTCATATGCGTCTGTCTGGCGAAAAAGGTATTCTTGGTTTGGATATGGCGGGCAGTGGTTTGCACCAGCGCGGTTATCGTAGTGAAGCGGGTAAGGCACCGCTACGCGAAACACATGCCGCTGCATTGGTGATGAAATCCGGTTGGACACCAGAGAAACCATTATTAGACCCAATGTGTGGTTCGGGTACCTTAGTGATTGAAGCGGCAATGATGGCTGCTCAGATCGCTCCTGGCCTAAAGCGTAAACGTTGGGGTTTTGAGTCAATCAAAGATTTCGATAAAGAAGGCTGGCTTGAAATACACGCAGAAGCAACAGTAAAAGCGCGTCGTGGTGTAGCAAACGTGACAACCAAATTCTTTGGTCGCGAGATGGATCGTCGTGTTTTGACTATCGCTCGTGATAATGCGGGTCGAGCAGGTGTTAAGAGCCTGATTGATTTTGAATATGGTGATGCGACACAGCTAACATGCCCTGAGGGATTCACTAACGGTATTATCCTGTGTAACCCTCCATATGGTGAGCGTCTAGGTACAACGCCAGAGCTTATCTCGCTATACACTGAATTCGGTAATCGATTGAAGTTGGCATTTGCTGGCTCTACTGCCGCGATTTACTCATCATCCAATGAGTTACTGAGCTGTCTTCGCATGCGTGCTGACAAGCAGTTCAAGCTAAGTAACGGTGCGCTTGATTGTGTGCTGAAAACTTACTTAATTACTGCGGGTGCGGTGAAGCATACCGAAGGTGAGCAAGAAGGTACGCTCGAAGAGACACAAGTCGCGCCTGATTTTGCCAACCGTTTGAAAAAGAACATTGCGAAGCTCAGTAAGTGGGCAAAGAAAGAGGGTATAAATTGCTACCGTCTGTATGATGCTGATTTGCCTAACTATAATGCGGCCATCGATAAGTACAATGACTTTTTGATTATCCAAGAGTACGCAGCGCCGAAGACGGTTCCGGAAGAGATTGCTCGTCGTCGTATTATGGATATCTTGCGCGCTACTATTCAGGTGACAGGTGTTGATAACAACAAAGTTATCCTGAAGGTGCGTGAGCGTCAGAAAGGTAAGAGTCAATATCAGAAGCTTTCTAGTGCCGAGCGCCATCTGATTGTGAATGAGTACGGCGTTGACTTGAAAGTTAACCTGTATGATTACCTCGATACAGGCCTGTTCTTGGATCACCGCATCACTCGCCGTAAATTAGGCTTGATGGCGGAAGGCAAGGATTTCCTAAACCTGTTTGCTTATACGGGTTCTGCGACCTGTCACGCTGCTTGTGGTGGTGCAAAATCAACCACGACGGTTGATATGTCGAATACTTACCTGCGCTGGGCTCAGGAAAACATGGAGCTCAATAACCATGTGGGTCCTCAGCACCAGTTTGTTCAAGCTGATTGCTTGCAGTGGCTGCAAGAAGTGGATGATACGTTTGATCTGATCTTTATCGATCCGCCAACGTTCTCTAACTCTAAACGTATGAACCAAAGTTTCGACGTACAGCGTGATCACATCATGTTGTTAGAGAACCTAAAGCGTATGCTGCGTCCTAATGGCCAGATTGTCTTCTCGAATAATAAGCGTCACTTCAAAATGGACTTCGCGAAGCTGGAAGAGTTGGGTTTACATGCGAAGAACATTTCAGACAAAACCTTGCCAATGGACTTTGCGCGTAATAAGCAGATCCATAACTGCTGGATCATTACCCACAAGGAATAATAGGTGCTAATCACGCTTTATAGCACAGAGGGATGTCACCTATGCGAGCAGGCTTACAGCCTGCTCGTTCAAGCCGGCGTAAAAGAGCACGTTCAGGTAATAGACATTTCCTTTGATGACGTGCTCTTTTCTCGTTACGGCGTCACAATTCCGGTTGTTGCCACACAACCTGTAATATTAACGACTTCAGAAATGCGCTCTGTGAGTTCAGATGCGGGTTTTGATAAGTCTACACACTCAATTTCAGAACTTGGTTGGCCGTTTGATCGTGTCGACCTTGCAGCATGGTTAAAAAAGAATGGCTTTAATTAATATTAGTAACGCGCAACTTGCGTATGGTGATCACGCTTTGCTTGATAAAGCAGAGTTCGTTCTTCAGCCCAATGAACGTGTTTGTTTAGTGGGCCGTAATGGTGCGGGTAAATCCACGTTCATGAAAGTGGTTACTGGTGATGTACTGCTTGATGACGGTAGCATTCAGCGTCAGACAGAACTGAAAATCTCTCGTTTGGAACAAGATCCACCGCGTAACGCTGAAGGCAATGTGTTTGATTATGTTGCTGAAGGGTTAGCTGAAGTCGGCCAGGTGCTGAAAGAGTATCATCACTTATTGGATTTGATTACGGTTGATCCAAGTGAATCAAATCTAAATAAATTAATGAAAGCGCAAGAAAAAATTGACCATGCCAATGCGTGGCAGTTTGATAATCAAATCACCACGGTGCTAGAAAGCTTGAACCTTGCTCCGCAGACATTGCTTAGCGACTTATCTGGTGGCTGGCAACGTAAAGCCGCACTGGCTCGAGCATTGGTCTGTAATCCTGATATTTTGCTGCTCGATGAGCCCACCAACCACCTAGACGTTGCAACGATCGAATGGCTGGAAGGTTTTCTGAAGAGTTTCCGTGGTTCAATTATCTTTATCTCTCACGACCGTGCCTTCATTCGTTCGATGGCGACACGTATTCTGGATTTAGATCGCGGTAAACTGGTTTCTTTCCCGGGTGACTACGAACTATATCTCGAAACCAAAGAAGAGATGCTGCGTGTAGAAGCAGAACAAAATGCTGAATTTGACAAGAAGCTTGCGCAAGAAGAAGCGTGGATCCGTCAAGGCGTTAAGGCTCGTCGTACCCGTAATGAAGGGCGAGTGCGGGCGCTAAAAGCGTTACGTGCTGAGCGTAGTGAGCGCCGTGAAGTGATGGGTAAAGCCGATATGAAGCTTCATGACGGTAGCCGCTCTGGTAAGATTGTTTTTGAAGCGGAGAACATCTCATACAGCTATGGTGATGCACAGATCATCAAAGATTTCAGCTTTACGGTGATGCGTGGCGATCGTATCGCACTTATCGGGCCGAATGGTTGTGGTAAGAGTACCTTACTAAAAGTGATGCTAGAACAATTGACTCCAACATCGGGTAAGTTCCACTGTGGTACTAAGATTGATGCCGCATATTTTGACCAGTACCGTGAAATTTTAGACCCAGAAAAAACCGTCATTGATAACCTCGCTGATGGTAAGCAAGAAGTCACCATTAATGGTGTGACACGTCATGCATTGGGTTATTTACAAGACTTCTTATTCCACCCACGTCGTGCACGTACACCTGTCAAAGCGCTTTCTGGTGGTGAGAAGAACCGACTGTTATTGGCTAAGCTGTTCCTAAAACCAAATAATTTATTAATTCTTGATGAACCAACCAACGATCTTGATATCGAAACATTGGAACTTTTAGAAGAAATACTTGCCAATTATCAGGGCACATTGCTTTTGGTCAGTCACGATCGTCAGTTTGTTGATAATACTGTGATGACAAGCTGGATTTTTGAAGGTAATGGGGTTATCGAAGAATACGTAGGCGGTTATCATGATGCTCAAGAGCAACGAGCTAACTCTCTAACAAATATTGCGAAAAAGCAGGCTGTTGAATTTGAGCAGGCCAAGAAAAAGCAAGAAAATAATAAGTCGCGAGAGACGACCCGTTCTACGCCTAAAAAGAAGCTTTCTTATTCGCTTCAAAGAGAGCTAGATGGTCTACCGCTTAAAATTGAAGAACTGGAAAACGAAATTGCTCAATTGCAGGAGCAAATTAATGATCCTGCCTTTTTCCAAGACGTGAAAAATGACACGGACGTGACACTTAGCCGTTTGGCTGAAGTAGAAGCCGAGTTTGAATTGGCATTTGAGCGTTGGGAAGAGCTTGAGGCAATGCAAAAGGAATCTTAATGCAACATAAGACATTAAAGTTATCAACGCTGGCGATGCTTATCGCCAGCGCAACGGGTGCCAATGCGGCGGTTTATAAAGTTGTAGAAGTTACGGGTGACACCTCTGTAGCCAGCCAGAACTATTATGATTTAAACGCTTCTGATACGGTTGAGTTCTATGGACAGGGTATTTCGGCATCATCTGGTGCAGATAACTGTTTTGATGGCGCTTGCAGTGCGGATAATTATACCGTTTTTGGTGAGAGTCGTTTGGGCTCTGATGGCATTCCTTATCGCGATGTAGTGCCATATATCAGCGATAACCGTCAAGAAATCAATGATGAAGATCGCTTGTTTTTCTACTGCGAGCGTAATATAGGTCCGAATACCTGTGATAACTGGGCTCGAACCCAGTATTACGGTAAAGGCTATAACTCGCATGATATTATTGACCGAACCGGTTTTGGTGGCTTAGTTCGAGAGCAAGAGGCGTGGACAAAGAATTATTACGCCAATGCTACGGCGATGCTCGGTACGGGGAGTTTTTCTCCTGTCGAAACCTTTGCCAGCAAAGCAACGGGCTATGATGCTGCGATTGTTCCGATGCTTGGTTCAATTGTAGATAATGATGGTGTGCATTCATCAACCAATACAGTGATCAACAGCGTAGGCAGTAATTTTGCTCTGGGTATTGCGAGCGGAGCCTATTTTGAAAAAGATGGCCGTTTTGCGCGTCAGTTTAACAAACGCGGTTTCGTTAACTACGGTGATCCTGTAACGCCAAGCCAGACAGTTCGACTTGACCCATTTCAGGCGGATCCATTAGTTAAAAATGCCGGTCAGTCACTAGCGTTTGATGCTGTTGAGTATCCTGCGGGTTCATTACTTGTTGTTGGCAGTGCCTCTTTTGGCCTGAGTAACATGAATGATGACAATAAAGTGCCGGATAATAACGCGACCAATGATCCGACATTTAATGATAGTGAATTTAATAACTGTGCAAAATTGGGTGGAGATTTAGATAAGTTTTATGCTACCAAAGAGTGCCAGTTAACTGTATTTGCTAACGATGCAGTATTCTGGTCGGTGGACGGTACAACGGGCGATGTCACGTCGAAGCTATTGTCAGATCGTGTGGCCAGTAATGGCGCATATGCGACGCTTGATCCTGATGATGATGGCGATCGTAGTTATCAAGCCGGTGCTCGTGCGGTGTCGCTGGTGGGTGATGCTGATAGCAAAAAACCAGTTGTCGTGGGTTTTACTACCGACTCTGTGTATAAAACCTCGATCGACAAAAACAACGAAGATTATTATGCGATTCGTGCCGCCGTGTGGGAGTTAAAGCCTAATACGACGGATGTTGCTGAGAAAGCGTGGAAACGCACCATTATTCCTGGCATGCCAATGCGTGACAGTGATAACGAGCAGATTCTGCATTACAGCATGGCAACGGATATCAACAATAACGATATCGTGATCGGTGTAGCGAAAAACAGTAAGTCGACCGATCGTTCGTATGCAGAGCGTATGTTTGTGTACAACAACAAAACCAAACCTACCTCTCCGACGTTTTTAGATAGTAGCGTATCGCCTATCTTCTTCACCGGTGCCAATGGTTATGCGGCGGCGATTAACAACCATGACCAAATCGTGGGTAAGGTTGATGCTGAAACGGTTAATCAGGTTGATGGCCGTTTCCGTCGCCAGCGTGCATTTACCTATGCAATGGGGGATCTACCTGGTTCTGCAGCATTGAAGAAAGGGGATGTTTACTTACTCGATGATTTGACCAATGGTGGTGCCGACTCTGCAACGGCAAACCAGTATCGTATTTTTGAAGCGACAGGCATTAATGACGCAGGTGTTATTTCAGCCACGGCGTTCAAATGTGAAGGTGGCTACGATAATCTAACCAATGAATCGCTCTGTAAAGATGGAGAGGCCAATTCAGAACGTACAGTTGCTGTTAAGTTGATCCCAATTGCTGCTAGCGAGAATCCGACAGTTGAAGTGCGTCCTGCAGCTGAAACCGTTATTAAACGCAATGGTGCCTCATTGGGTATGTTAAGTTTAGTGGTATTGGGCTGGTTGGGTTTCCGTCGCAGGAAGTAAAATTTCTGCAAAATGTGTTCGTTATTTAATCAGGCTCACAAATTGTGAGCCTGATTTGTTTCTGGGGTTGATCAAAATGCCTGTTTGACCAATTCTTAATAGTGGAGTCACAAAAACTCCATCATTATGCAATCGTAATGAATGAAACATGAATAACTGAATAAGGATGAGGATCGTACTATGAAGAGACAAAAGCGGGATCGTTTGGAACGCGCACAATCTCAAGGCTATAAAGCTGGTATCAATGGTCGTTCCAGTGAAGAATGTCCACATCAATCAACGGACGCCCGTACTAATTGGCTAGGCGGATGGCGAGAAGCAAGAGAAGACCTCAATTCTGGCCTGTTCAAATAAACCACATTCCCTTCATATCACCCTTATTGAGCCCCTATTAGGAACAGGGGCTCTTTCTCTTAATGTTGGCACCTATTGATGGCTTTGATGCGTTACGTTGTCGCGTATTAGATTAAGACAGATAACAAAAAGGCCGCCTAGGGCGACCTTTATTTGTAGCGCTTGAGATGAGCAGGGGATTAGAATGCTGATGTATCTTTGAAAAGACCGACTTTTAGATCTTTAGCCACATAGATTTCTTTACCGTCAACAAGGACACGGCCGTCAGCAACGCCCATGATAAGTTTACGGTTAATCACTCGCTTAAGCTGAATGTCATACGTTACTTTTTTTGCATCCGGTAGGATTTGGCCAGTAAATTTAACTTCACCTACACCCAGAGCACGGCCTTTACCTTCACCGCCAGCCCAGCCGAGGAAGAATCCCACTAGCTGCCACATTGCATCAAGGCCAAGGCAACCCGGCATGACAGGGTCACCTTTAAAGTGACAGTCAAAGAACCAAAGGTCTGGGTTAATATCCAGTTCAGCATGGATGAAGCCTTTACCGTGCTCACCACCTTCATCAGTGATAGTAACGATACGATCAATCATCAACATGTTGTCAGATGGTAAGGAAGGAAAAGCAGGACCGTAAAGTTCGCCTTTACCACATGCAACGAGTTCGTCATAACTAAAAGATTGCTGGCGTTTCATCAGACTGTAAAGCTCCTTGAAAATTATGGTAGCAATTTAGCTTACACCTGTACGCCAAACAACTCGGATCAGTGCTGGACAAACCAGTTGCGTATACGCATTAACCAATTGCTTTCGTGATCGTGTAAGCCAAGATGGAAAGCATCTATGCGCAGTGCAATACGCGCCAGTAATGTCTCATCATCATCTTCGTCTTCACTACGGAAAACCTTACCGGTTAGTAGCGGTAGGGCTTCGTCGACACTTTCTACTGTCCATAGGTGGAATTGACCGGCTTTAATGGCCTCAAGCACTTCATCGTTTAGGCAAAGGTTGGTCATGTTTGTTTTCGGCAAGATAACACCCTGACTGCCGGTTAGTCCACGGTAAGCACAAACCTTGTAGAAGCCTTCGATCTTTTCGTTAATCCCGCCCACGGCCTGTACTCGGCCAAATTGATCAACTGCACCCGTAATGGCTATTTGCTGATTAATAGGTTGGATAGCCAATGCTGAAACCAGTGAGCATAATTCGGCCAGCGAGGCACTGTCGCCATCCACTTCGGAATAAGATTGTTCGAATACGATAGAAGCGGCAAACGGAAGGGCTTGATCTAAATCTAACGCTGCACTCAGGAAGGCCTGCATGATCATCATGCCCTTAGCATGGATATTGCCACCTAGCTCCGCCTTGCGCTCTACATCGGCAATATCACCATCACCAAAGTGGACAACGCACGAGATACGAGCAGGTTCACCATAGGCACGAGGGTGCCCAGGCACTTCAACCACGGTTAGCCCGTTGACCTGACCCACTTGCTCGCCTTGACAATCAATCAATACCTGACCGTGATGGATGTCTTCAATGGCACGCTCTGGCAGGTACGACTCACGGTACTCTCGGGCAGCAATTGAATCTTGAATATGCTTCGCCGTAATGATGTTACCCTGTGACTCCAGTGCAGCTTCACAGAGTAAGCTCTGGTGCCAGATGGGGCAAAGAGGTATACGGGTTTGGTCTTCAGCATGTCGAGCGCCTGTTTTGAGCACCATGATTAGTGCTTCGGCGTCGGCAAGCTCAGGTAAAGCAGCGGTATGGATAATCGACTTAAGATAAGCGAGATAGAGCGGCAGGTTGTCTTGGTTGATCAGTAGATCTTGTTCAAACTCACTATACATGGTGAAGCCGGAAGCGATATCAGGCTCAGCATTGTCTAGCTCACCCATTAAGTAGCGATCGCCGATCAGTACTAGTTTGATGTTGAGTTTCTCAGCTGGTGGCAGAGGGTACAGTGTTTTATTTGATGCGGCCTGCCATTCCAGCGAGCCGTTCATCAACACGCTTTTAAGGCGAGGCCAAAGACTTGGGTTTGCTAAGATAGAGCCAACAGAAAGAACCAGATACCCATTGTTAGCCTGATGCACTAAACCATGCTTAATCTGCTGTTTATGAATGTTATTTTCTTCGATAGGTGGGTATACCGCCCCAAACAGGCTTTGTTCGGTGACATTCTCCCCAACAATGATTGGCGACGCTTCATTATTGTACTGAGCAATTAGCTCAATCACATAATCGCGATACACTTTGTTATCCGGCGCGATAATACGTAATACGCGAGGCTGAAGTTCGACAGCAGTAAACCGACGTACAGCGTCCGTTAGGCGATCTTGTAATGTTCCGGTTACTGCTGGGGAGAGATCGTCATACTGATCCAATATGGTTTGGTATTCAGTGTAGTCTGGAGTCATTGTACGCCAGGTTTCTTCATGCATGGGCTTGTGCTTTTTATGTCGTTAGTGTGAAAAAGACAGCAGTATAAAGGAATCAATAGCTTCATAATAGCTAGACGGTGATGTTATTTACTTCATTTGCAGTTGCAGTGAGATCAACTTAAAAACAATTGCTTAAATTTAAAAAGAGAATTGAGCTTTACCTGTCCTACAGTTACACTGTCACCCATGAGTATGGGCATATCGAGAATCTCTAAAGACTATGAAATATCAGCAGCTTGAAAATCTGGAAGCCGGTTGGAAATGGCATTATTTGGTGAAAAAATGGAAAGAAAGTGAGTCTGTTACTCACTACATTGACACCAGTGAAGCGACGGCTGCTGTAGAAGAGCTTCTTGCCATCGAACATGAACCAACGAAAGTGCTTAAATGGATAGATAAGCATATGTCGCCAGAGCTTGATAACAAGCTTAAGCAAGCCATCAGGGCGAAGCGAAAACGCCATTTTAACGCGGAACAGGTTCATACGCGAAAGAAATCGATCGATTTAGATTATCGGGTATGGGAAAAACTGGCTGAAAAATCGAAAGATCTTGATTGTACTTTATCTGACACGATTGAATACTTGCTAAGTGAATCGAATAAGACCGAACAAGCTAGTAAGAGAGTGCTTGATATTAAGAATGACTTGCATGAGTTGCTAGATTTAGAATAGCTGCTCTACCTATCGATCTCTGTGTTGTCAGCGAGAAATAGGTTACTGGTTTACTATCACTGATTCACTAAAAATTAGGTTACAAAGGGAGTACGGTATGGAGTATGTTATTGTCCTGGCGATTGTCGTGTTTATTCTTGTTTTCAAAGACAGGCCTATTATCGTGCTCACCTTTGAAGACGGTAAGCTGACAAAGCAGAAGGGAGATATTCCAAACGGTTTTCTCATTGGCTGTAAAGACATCGCGCATAAACAACCTTTTTCAGGTCAGGTCAAAGTGTATAAGAATCGCTTTGTGACCAAGCTGACATTTTCTAAGACGGTGCCGAGTAAGGTGAAACAACGTATTAATAATGTTTACCCGCATACCGGTGGTTCGAAAAAGCGTGGTAAACGTGCTTAGTCGATTATGATAGCATTACAGCTAAGGCTTCTTCGGAAGCCTTTTTGTTTTTACGTCAATTATAATGTACCCAAGCTGCGAGTCTGTGGCTTAATTTGACATCTTAAGAGGTATCAATGCTGATGATCCCCCATGCTTTTCGCTTGACTGAAGGTGATGATTTAAAACACGCTATTCTGGCGTATGTTCAAACAAATGGTATTGAAGCGGGCTCTTTATTGAGTGGAGTAGGCTGTTTGTCTTGTGCCAAGATCCGTTTGGCTAATGAAACACAAGAGTTGGTATTAGATGGACCACTTGAAATACTGACCCTTATGGGAACATTAACACCGGATCACATTCATCTGCATATTGCCGTTGCAGATAAAACTGGTGCAGTATATGGCGGGCACCTTGTTGATGGCTGTATCGTCTCTTTCACGGCAGAAATATGTTTAGCCGCTTATCAGAATATGGCATTTCATCGCCATTTTGACCCTAATACGGGCTTTACAGAGCTGGTGGTTACCCCCAAATAGTGTGTTTCAAGGGTAACTGACGAAAATGGCTGAGAGCGTGTTAATGCTTAGTCTTAGGTGAAGGGGACGCCACGGCATGTATTAACGCTTGTTGGCTACTTAGATAAAGCTGCACTTTATGTTGTAGCTCTGCCAGCGCCAGTTCAGCAGCTAGCCGACGCTGTTTCTCTTCTTCAAGTTGCTTACCAAGATCAACGGCAAGGTAACCGCCTTTAATGAGCGCCTTGGTTGTTACATTACTTTCGGTTAAGACTTTAAGATCTTCGATCATGTAGTAATGCTTATCGATGTCTCGTATTGTAATGGCCATAAACTAATGAAAAATAATAAAAAGAAAGCATTATGGCTATAATGTTCAACTTGTCAATAAATTAGATTGCATCTTGTCGGGCTGGTATTTTGGCTGTTATGCCTTTTTGCAATCATTATGGTTCTCGTTGGTTGATACCTTAAGGGATTACATTGGCGTCAATAGAGACATTATTTGCTTTCATTAAGGCGTTGATTACTTTCGATAGTGAAAGGGGTTTTACAATATAACCATTCGGATTATAAGAGATAACACGTTTGACTGTAGCGATCTCACTATCACCAGTCACGACAACGACGGATAAGTCAGGATGTTGTTTCTGTATGAAATCGAGGATCTCCATGCCATCTAACGGGCTTTCTAGATTGAGATCAAGAAAGACACAATCAATTTTTTTTCTGAGTAACAGGGCATACGCTTGCTTGACCCCTGGGGCATAATAAAGCTTATTAATATTTGTGCTCTTGCGTAATAATTGTGCGAGTATATTCGCCATCATTTTATTATCTTCAATGATGAGAAATCGATTCATACTATTCCTATTGATAACGGTTTGGCACATCCATGCCGAGGCAATCATTCGTTATTGTTATATCATAGAGTAAAAAAAAATCAGGCGTAATCAAAAAGTTGTAATTATGTGATCAAACATAAAGAGAGTCATGCGGATAAAATAACGGTGGATACTTTGCTTATTCTAGTGCACTATAACTTATGGTTTAGGTAAGTTATATTTTACTCAATACGACATAATTTTCTGGCTATACAACACAAAAACAATGTCATTTATATTGCTTGAAAAAGATAAACCAGCGATACTCGCGCAAATTTTTCCTAGCCCACCGTTAATTAGTACCTAAATAATGAAAAGGGAACTGAATAGGGCTAATAAAACGTCTTATACAGAGGGCACAATGAACCCCATCATTATCAGCATTTCGCTGTTGGTTTGCAGTAATATCTTCATGACTTTTGCTTGGTATGCACACTTAAAGGAGCTAAACAATAAGCCATGGATTATTGCTGCGCTCATCAGCTGGGGGATTGCATTATTCGAGTACTTACTACAAGTTCCCGCAAATAGGATAGGTTACACCTCTCTGAATGTAGGGCAGTTGAAAATTATGCAAGAAGTGATCACCTTAATGGTTTTTGTACCATTCTCGGTGTTTTATTTGCGCGAGCCACTTAAACTTGATTATCTGTGGGCGGGAATATGCTTGGTCGGAGCGGTGTATTTCGCCTTTCGCAGCAAATTTGCTTAAAAGCGACAGTGTCACTTATGCCGTAACACGCTTTCATCGGTTACCGATGCCGGAGATTGGCTTAATATTGTCGTTAAATACACGTGATTAAGCCAATCAATAGTGACGGGGTCACATTTATCTTAGTGACGTTGGGGCAATCAGTTTCCCTTCAGCAATAACATGCTGGTGGATCAAATAGCCGCCGTGAGCGGGAAGTGCATTTTCAGGTAAATCTAATTTTTCGACATCCAATGCATAAACCGTGATTGTATAATTATGTGGCTTTGCTCCAGCTGGTGGACACGCACCACCAAATCCTTTAAATCCAAAATCATTAATAACCTGAACTGCACCTGCGGGTAAGAATTCATTATTCACATTACCGGCATGTGCTTCGAGAGTTTTGACTTTGGCTGGAATATTTATCACCATCCAGTGCCACCAACCACTTCCTGTCGGAGCATCAGGATCATACATGGTCACCGCGAAACTTTTCGCCCCATCAGGTACGTTTGACCAAGTTAACTCTGGGGAAATATTTTTACCGGTACAGCCCCAGTTATTGAAAACCTGATCTTTCGTTAATGACTCACCATTTGTGACTGAAGGGCTGGTCAACGTCATCGTTTTTTTTGAATCTGCGGCAATCGCATCATAGGCTCCATAAGTCGATATGCCTGTTAATAAAACCGCCATTGAAATTGCTTTAACCATTCCCATCTTAAATTCCTCGTCATTATGTATAGGACATGACTAAGCGTAGGCTGACTGTTTTGCATCCGCAATATAATCACTATATGCCACATGAGCACTAAACAATAAAGAAAGCTGGTTATTTTGTATTTGGCTTATGGATTGATTTGCTCGTTTTAATGATTGACACGCTTGACTGATTATTTAATGCAATATCTTTGTCATGAACTAAATCAGCATTTTGTTTTAATGATCCATCAGGTAAGATAGCATTGCTTCTCGCTGTATAATGTTTTGATGATGTTCGGCTATGAAGTGATTTCTGTTTTAGCTTACTAATTTCATGCTTAAGGGAAGTAATTGTGGATGACGTATCTTTATCTTTCTCATGAGACTGTTCTAATTCGACTAATAGCTCATCAATACGGCTCATGTATTTTTCATTTTCAGCGCTAATTTGTGCGAGCTCTTCATCGTAACTATCTAGTTTTGCAACTAAGTTTTTAACAAACGAGCCCATTTCATCAGCACTTCCAGCTAGGCGATTGAAAACACTAAGAAAGTATGACACTAGTTCATTGTCGGAAAAGTTAGGGTATTTTACTTTATGGTCTATTTCACTCCATCCTTCTTCAAAGATGGTTCTCACTTGCACTTCAACATGTATCGTTCTGCTGGCCGGTTTCGTGTTTAAAACATAATGAATGGAACGGTAGCCATAATGATGATTTTTAATTTCATAGTCATCAATTAAATCACGGTATATATCTGTATCATCGCCACTTCGTGTGTACACAATGGTTGGTTTTTGAGTCGGCCAATTTGAACGGAGAAATTTATCGATAGGCAAGAAGTCATCTTTGAATAGATGAATAGCACGAACCCCAATTAAATCCGTTACTATATCATCATAATTATCAATTGAGATATTACTGTATTTATCGCTAAAAAATGAGGATTCAGGATCTGTTTTGCGGATCAACTTTTCCATTAAATGTTGATAATTTTTAACGCGCCACCTAACTGAATGTACATTCTCACAACGTTGGATAGGTTTCACAAAAAATTCCGCGGTTTCAGACAGTTCCAATATTCTTTGCTTATGGTGCTGGCCAATCGCGATTAACTCATCCCAGCTAAGGTGAGATCGCTCTAATGCCTGGATGTCTATGTTATTTGAAGCTAGAAAGACTTCTTTAGTTAACGTCATAATGATCCTTTATTGGGCAAACCAACAATGGTTGAACCCAAGCTACCTATCACATCAAAGAACGTCATCGTTATTCTGAAATAAGTGTAACGTAAATTGTGTTCATTCTGGTCGGTAATGCAAGAGAGGTGATTGAATTCTAGATTAAACAGATTAGATCTTAGCAGTGACGATCATTTTGTTATATGAGTATTACGTCTTGATTTGTAAGGGAGGCGAGGGACGGTCACTTGGGATAAGTGACCGTGATAACAGTTTTATGGCTGGTGTTTATCGAGGAACAGGGTATAGCGTCTCATAGCGAATTGCGATACAACTCCCAGTAAGATCTTCTAGTACCGCTTTGGTTGAACCACTTTCATATACGGCTTTACCCGCTAACTCACCGATATATTTGTAATCCTTGTATGTGGTCTCACGAACAGCATTACAGGATTTATTAGGGAAAGTGATCATCTGCATTAGCGTACCGTCACACTTCCCATTAATACCAGGCGTGACTGATAGAGTGGCATAACCCCAAGTGCCATCATTATACTTCTTGATATTCAGTGAAGAGAACAGTCGGTCTGACGCTTGATCTTTTGCTGATGATGACCAAGCACCATTGGCACCTGCATTTTCATTAAGAAACTTATCCATGGTCTGAATCTCTTGGATACACTGGTTCACACCCCATTCCTTAGCCTGATTGGTAATCACACCTGAAAACTCACCTTCCGCTTGGACTTGACCACAGGCCAATAAGAAAGTTGTTCCAATCAAGATTTTTTTCATTTGTTGCTCCATCCATTTTCGATAACACTTAGCGGATAGGTATATTATCAGTGTGAAATGCATGAAGTATTGATTTTACACATACAACCAGCATTGCCGTCTGCATATCTGGGCATGAGAGGTTTATATGTCTGGTTTCTGCAGTTTTTTTATGGGTAAGATTAATGGTAGTTAAGGTGGATATGCTTGATAATCGCCATATGGGAACCCAGTAAGCTGAAAATCTAACTCAGAAAGGAGTTAACTCATCATGCTTGTATGATATTTAAGCGCAACAGTCAATATAGAATGGCATCCTTATGTAAGGTGCCAATGAAAGCATCAAATAACAACCGGATTGATTTATAATTGCACATACAATACAAATTGGTGACGTGGTAACGTTTAATTAAAATCATATATTCATGAATAACCCACCTCACACTGAAGACAAATAAATACATAATGTGCTGCCTAGCATAATTTAAGAACATAAATTCAAGTAATTCTTAAGTATTGAAGTAAATGACTGTAATCTATCCATAATTTAGTCTCCAACTCATTAGTAAGAGTTATGGTATTCAGTGATTTTAATCGGCTAGCGCTTTCACATCTCAACCGTTTGCTCATGTATTTCGCCAGCAGCACAATTCTGTTTTTACTTAGCCTAAGAATCCGTGATTGGGCTGGAAGCTTCATCGGTTGGCAAAGTACTTTTATGACAGAACTATTTTATATTCCCGTCGTGGTATTCGGCTTTTGTTCGCTATTTATGTTGGCATTGATTGCATCATGGTTTGCTTCATATCAAGAAGCCAAGTGTGAGGCTGAAAATTTTAATTTGGAAATGATTAAAAGAAGATGGAGTCGCGTCATCGGTCCCATTCGCTGGAAATAGTGGGAGCGGCCATTGAGTAAACGCGTGAGATGTTTCTTATCTCAATAGTGGCTGTACGAAACTAAGTGCCTTATGCATTGTAGAGTATAGGACGAACCCATTACCATAGTTGGCCAAGAATACTCTTTTCTGTAATCACCATCACTTTGCAACATCCATAGAAAATCTGGCTAGGTCTTAAGTTTATGATGCAAAAATGATTGTATGTACTCAAAAAATGTAGACTGCATCAACAAATGACGCGTAATTATATGCTCTTATTCTCATGTACTTGCATTGGCTGAAATATCAATAAAATGAATGGTGGGGAATATGTATCAAGAAAGCGACTTCAGAATTCAAGATAATGCGTTTAGCTATAAGAGAGATACTTATCCGTTATCGAAAATCAATGATGTGAGAGTTAAAGAGTTAAGTCTTCTTGATAATATTGGGCAGCTTGTATTTTGGCTCGTTGTCTTTACTGCCGGTCTTTGGTTCGGAATTGCAGCGGTTGATAGCGTCCCTCAATGGTTAGTCATTCTTGTCGCGAGTCTTACTCTTGTAGCAGTTATATTTGCATTGTTTCGGTGCTCTCGTTATGCACTTCAAGTAGAGTTTAAGCACATCGATGAGACAGGGTTGCAGTGGGTCAATGTAGCAAAATCTTACTCTAAAGCGGACAGCAAACTATTCAAAAAGCTAGTCATTGAGCTAAAGCAAAAAATCATCTAACATTTCTTATCGTTGTTATCATCAAACTCAATGAGTAAACGCAGTTAAGAGGTTTCATGGAAGAACAATCTCAAATATTTTTAGACAATTACCTCAACGCGTTAAGTGAGCATGAACGTGAAAAGTATCAATCATTCAGCTCTGACTATTTCTGTGCCGATGAATATAATGCCAATTTATGTGCTGAATTAATTCGCGTTGGCAAAAAGGCAGCAACGTGTAGCCAGATCATTTGGTATGAGTCAGGTAAAGAACCAATGCCAACGGTTGGGCATTTACAAGTCGTCGTTGATTGGGATGGAAAGCCAATTTGTATTATTGAAACTGATTCAGTTGAAACATGTAAATATAATGAAGTTACCGCTGAATTTGCTTATGCAGAAGGAGAAGGTGATCGTTCACTTAAATGGTGGCGCAAGACTCATTGGGATTTTTTCGCTACGGAATGTTATGAATTAGGTATTGAGCCAAACGAAAGCATGGTGCTTGTTTTAGAAAAATTCCATGTGGTTCATCATTCCACATGATAATAAGTTTTTGCTGTGAATATAAAGAATGAAGTTGTTTTTGAAAAGAGTAGTATTGCTGTGTATATGGATTCTATTAAGTTTTAATCTTGCGGCGAATGCAGGGAATACCACTATCTATGGTTCATTAATGCCTTTTGGACCATCATTTATAGCCGGTGAATACGTAAACTTTGGGTTTTGGTCGAATGATATTGAATCATATATGATGCTTTTTTGGTTTATTGGATTAATTACTTTTTTCTTAAATCGTAAATTATTAGTCTTATATTTTCTAACGTTGATTTTTACTCAAACAGTATTCATAAATATTGTTAATGATGAACTATTAACATTGACTGGTTATATGTTGCTTATTCCAATCGAGCTCTTCTATTTAATGATATCCTTTTTATTGCTGAAAAAGCATAAGGTTGAGAAATGGAATGGCTCAGATAAGTCTTAATGCTCGGTATTTGAGTTTTTATAAAGCTAACATCGTAGTGGCATGGTTAAATGTTAAGCAAATAGGGCGTGCTTCACACGAATAATTAAGTAAAACCTCAAAAAGTGACGATGTAACAAATTAAATTCACTTAATGATGAGGGTGCACGTTACATATTTATATAGACTGACAAACAACGCACTAGTGGAACACCGTGCGTATGCGGTTGGTATTATATTGAAAAATAAACTAACAAGTCGTTATTTTTTACTTCAAGTCAAATTTCCAAAAGCCCGCAAGGCTATAGCTTTAGCGGTTTTTTGTGTTTGTCTTAAAACCGAATCATTTGCTTTTCTGTTGGGGACTTTTACGTAAACCAACAGAGAGCAAACAACATGAGTGCAAAAACCAAAGGCCATGTGATCACAGGTGTGATTGCATTACTGGTTGCGGGTTCTGTAGTATGGGCATCAAACAACGTTGATGGCGTCGAAGACGTGATTGGTTAAGGAGTAGGACATGGCACTACTTCAAAGCAAATTCGCGCCATGCCCTAAAGAGCTTGCTTCCGACGATCGCTGCCGTCGCCATTGGTTTCTTCTATACGGTTCGCAAGGAAAAAGACTAGGGGATTTGGATGGGGGAAATCATTACGCTGTTTTCTACATCTCCGACTCTAATTATCTCTTACTTGCTATTTCGTTTGGTTAAAGCCCATGAGTCAACTTAAGAAAATGCTGGCTCAACATGAGAAGCAGCTCATAAAACTCGAATGGAAAATGAGTAGCGAAATGAGTGATAGTTGACTGGCTCGCATATTGACCAAAATGACTTGAACACCAACTCAATTTTATTGTGTCCTACTTGGATGAACTAAAAACACCAAGGACGAACATGAAACCATTTATTATTTTATCGCTGCTTACACTGAGTTTTAATTGTTTCAGTAATAACCCTGATGAGAATAATCAGGTGAGTGCATTTGACCAATTGAAAATAACGCCAGCAACGTTATATGACACAGGAAATTGATATCTCAAAAAGTTGCAGGTGAATGGATTAAAGGTAACGGTGCAAAATTTGAGGTTAAAAGGATGCGGGTTGTTGAGCGAAGCGATAGTTTGGGCGTATCAAGGGAAATCAAAATACGTCACAAGAGCAAATTGCTTAGCTCTTCAAGATGCCACATTAAGGCGATTCAATACTGAAAAAATGGCGAGAGATATTTGGCCAATGCTAAGCACTGATGAATATGAAGCCTTATCAAAGGAAATATTTATCATGACTGAATTGATTGATAAAGATAACTCAGAACTGTTCAGTATCTGTGAATGATAAAAGCCCGAAAACGCGGGCTTTTTTACGAATAAAGGTTAGGGAGCTTGTTTACGATTGGCCTATGAGGGCTTCGACCTTCGAACCAGTCATGATGAGAGCCGTCGATCTGGATCGGTTCACCCAAGCAATCATGCCGGTTGCGGGGTTGGTAGATCTTAGGTCTGTGTTTGGCATGAGGTATCCAGAGGCCGTCTGCGATCATCCATTGGCACAGTGTTTCCAATGAGATGTGAATGCCGTGAACTTCAGAGAGTTTTTCATGAGTGAGAGTTGGACCGAAGTCAGGATATTTTTCATTGAGCAACTTCAGGCTGCGGTATCGAATATCGGCACTGATTTTATTTGAAGATGGATTACCTCGAAGGCCAGCTGCGCTAAATTGACGAAACCGTGTGACCAGTCGTTGAACTTGGCGAACACTGATTGAAAGGATACGTGCAGCATCAGCGCATCGCGGATAGCGTTCAGGCGTAAAATGTCTTTGTTGTTCATGGTTACCAACATCTCATTGGCTCCAGAGCACAGTAAATACCAAGCTCTGAAGGTAGTTCAACATGACATTTCTAACTGGCTCAAACCTGACACTTCTAAATGGTTCTAACACCTTTGGTGCGCATTATGTATAGTATGGGTAAACTAAAAAAGCCCCAATCAGGCGGGGCTTCTGTCACTTAATGCACTGATAAATCTAGGGTTTTCGTATTTATCTTTCAATAAGCCGTAGACGACATTTTGATCATTAATTTCAAGTAAATCAGCCACTTGAAAGGCAGTGTCCCAATCTAGGTTATTCTTACCTTTCATCCAATTGCTTACACGTGCAGAACTAACCCCTAGCTTCTTCGCTAGTTGATAGTCAGAGGACAGATTAAACCTAGTCTTAACCTGAAGAAGTAAATCAATTGTGTAGCTCATCAATATGCCGCCAAATATGCATAGTTTGTTAAATCATAGGCGATCAAAATGATCATTCCTATACTAACCCTAGGGTTGCTAGTAATTTTTAAGTTGCTAATAATTACTCATACAAACACACACTTGCTTGTATGGGGATACAGACATGGAAACAGTCAAACAAAATGTAATCAGTCCAATACACAAACCTTGCCCAGATATGGCGGGCACGGCTAATTTTGATAAAGCACTTACTGAAAAATCACTCACCATCGTTCAATCACTCCGCAAACGCTTCGGCCTCAATACCGGATGCCGCACCCAAGGCGGTAAAGATTTCCGTTTCAGCCGACCTTTTCAGGTTCAAGCCCGCCGCGCCATGATGGCGAAAGGGGGTGTGCTGTGAATGTTCATAAAGAACTATATAAATTGTTCTATCAGGCTGAGCGCGCTAGTAGAGCAGACCTTTTAAAACGATATTATAAATGCCCCTTTAGTCTTTCGCAGGATGCAATACGAATGGCTTACATGTATTGCCTTGATGGCATTGATATTGTTTATTTGTTTAAAGCTCAAGCCGCTGCAACTAGTGTGATGGTCAATCGCCGTAAGCCAAATTTTCAGCAGTCACAGAAATTACAGGATGTCTTCAACCGCAGAGCGTTTGGGGGTGAGCTATGAACATCCATGACTTGAAAATCAAAACCGAATATCTAAAGGCCATTATTGATGGTGATAAGACCTTTGAAATTCGTAAGAATGACCGTGATTTCAAAGTGGGTGATCGTATCTGCCTAAGTGATGGTACCCAATACATCATCGTTCGAATTAAATACATTACTGATTTTGCACAACAAGACGGCTATATCGTTTTCTCCTTTGATTGGATAGGAGGAGGTGCACTATGAGAGCTCAAGCGAAAGTTATCAAAATTGGGCACCGATATTTTTGCCGTTTTGGTAAGTCAGGCCAAGTGCTTACTGCATGGTCATTGGCTGGAAGTCAGATATTTTGTGATTCTCGCGTTGCTGAATCAGTCATGGATGCATTGAAGGCCAAAGGTAAGAAACCTCAGTTACTCACCGTGATATTGGAGGTGCAATCATGAGCGCCTCCATTCAGTGGTACTCAAATTCCGGCGCAGTGGTAAACAAGCCTTTACCATTCACACCTCAAACTAACTTTTACCGTGCTGTTGCTCAGTGTGTTGATTTCGCAGGTAATGAGCCGACGCACGTACATTATCCAATCGCAATAATTCCGGTGGACTCAAACCGCCGTTTGGTGGTGATGTCATGACAACTAACCGAATCCCTAAGCAAGTCACCAAAGCCCCTTCGGGGGCGGCGGTTTCTTCCATGCCATTGCATGTTGCAGATGTACCACTTGAAACCGCTATGGTTGCTGATGTTTTTGCATTGCATGCTCTTGATGAGGCAAAGAAAAACATTCAGGTCGCACAGTATTACCGGGAAGAAGGTGAGAAGAATAGAGCCCGATTCTATTTGAATAAAGCCGCAGAGTTTCGAGCTGTATATCAAGCCTTTACGAAAGCAATTGATGTTATGGGGGGCCTGTCATGAATCATAACCTTTACCACCTCCTGAAAAGGGAAATCCGCGCCAGTATTGTACTTGCGCGTAACTACCGACTCAGCGGCGAGCGCCGTTTGGCGATTCAGTTTTTAAATGATGCGGCTTTATGTCGTCGTGAACTTATCGAATTAGAGGGATGTTAATGCTGATTACCACTTCACCTTGTGCCGCGTTTGGGAAAGTCATTTGGCCGGGGCAAATATTACAAGTATTTGTCGCTCCCTCAAAAGAGGCTATAGAAACAGCAGATGGTTTTGACTTGATAAGCCAAGAAGACGCGCACGATTTATTGAACAACCATGGCGCTCATTTGGTCATGATGCCGGATAGTTTTTGTTTTGTGAAAGGTGAAGCAGATGCCAATGCTCCCTCCTAACGATCTCCTGTTTGTTGCGGGCGCCGTTCAGCCCGCAAACATCACCAAAGACAATGAAGCCAGCTATCATGCTGGTTTTTTAGGATTCGATTTTTGTGGTGCGCGGCCAGAACCGTTCACACCGCAAAGACTTTGGGACTTAAATCGCGTTAACCGTGACAATGCTTATTATTTAT
>NZ_JAKJSL010000039.1:0-83322 GCF_050336815.1 Photobacterium nomapromontoriensis | reverse complement strand
GCTTCATCGAGAATTGAAACAGCGAGGATATAAACCGCCGTTTAGTCACATACGAATGACAGGCTGGAGAAGCTCTGCGAGTCCGTTATCGAGCTACGCTATGACAAATCAATGGTTCAATGAACTTGGTTTAGTCAATATTGAACATGTTGTGACAGGGCATGTGTTCAGCACTTACGCTGAATGGAAATGTACATGAGCCGTATACGAGGTCCGTACGTACGGTTCTGTGAGAGGGATGAGGCGGCGACGCCTCACCCTACTCGATGTGAGTTGTTTTTTAAATCTTATGATGGCAATTTATTTAGAGTCTTCATGCGAGCGTGTGATCCGGTGATCGGAGAGGTGCTTTAAAAAAGGTTTTGCCTTCATAAAGCCCGTTAATCTGGAGCCTTCCATACGCTTTCCCTCACTGTCCCAGAAATCCACCGTGGGCAGCCCAAGTACATTCATTGCTTGCATTAACTCGATATCCTCGGGGGAGCTTTGGGTCACATCGGCTTGAAGCAAGATAAAGTAACCGAGTTGACTGGCGACTTCCGGATCGTGGAAGGTGTACAGTTCAAATTCTTTACAGGCCACGCACCAGTCGGCATAGAAGTCGAGCATGACAGGCAAGCCTCTGGCTTTCGCCTCTTCCAATGCCAGTGTTAAATCATCAATGTCACTGACTTTCTCAAATTCAATGGTCATTTGGGGCTGGCTTGACGGTTGATCTGCGGTGCCGGTGAATAGCGGATAAAGCGGTTGTACTGAGAGAAATAGTCCGACCATGGCAATGACGGTCAATACACGGCTACGCCATGACACATTGAGGGTATTTTTGACATGGTAAAGCCAGCCAAAGGCGCTAATACCCAGCAGCGCCCACAAGATGGGCATGACGGAGTGGGGCAGGATACGTTCAAGTAAGAACAATGGTACCGCCAGTAAAATAAAACCGAAGACGGTTTTGACGTGGCTCATCCAGTTACCCGCTTTTGGCAGTAGCTTATTGCCGAACATGGTCGCCAGTATCAATGGGATCCCCATCCCGATCGCCAGCGCGTACAACGCGACGGCGCCCGTGAGTAAGTTCCCGCTCTGGGCAACATAGATCAAAGCACCAGACAGTGGTGCAGTGGTGCATGGTGAACATACCAGTCCAGAGATCATCCCCATCAGAAACACGCCTCTGGCGTGGCCGCCTTGTTGTTTATTGCTCAGGTTAGTTAACCCGGTTTGCAATGTGCTGGGCAGCTGTAGGGTATAGACCCCAAACATCGACAGCGCCAGCAACACGAACAGGACGCTTAACCCGATGAGGATGGCAGGGTGTTGCAATGCCGCTTGAAATTGCATCCCCGCAGAAGCAACCACTAACCCTAGCAAGGTATAGGTGAGTGCCATGCCTTGTACATAGATAAAAGCCAGCTGGAAGGCCTGACGCTGAGTGAGTTGGCCATTACCGAGTACGATACCACTTAAAATGGGGTACATGGGTAAGACACAGGGAGTAAAGGCCAAACCTATGCCGAGGGCAAGAAAGAGCAGCGGGGTCCACCATTGGCCGGCCAGCGCGGCTGCGAGCTGATCTTGTTGAGTGGCTGGGGTTGGCCTGATCTCACTAGCCGCCTCGAGTGCAGCGAATGTTGCCTTATCGAAGTTAGTACTTACTTTAATATTACCATTCTTTATCTCGGCAGGTGACGAGACTGTATGGCGTTTATTTTCTGATGGCTGCTGGCCCATTACCGCATTCAGTGGGATCTGACGGATTTCCGGTGGGTAGCAAAATCCCGCTTCAGCACACCCTTGATACCGTACCGTGAGGCTACCGTGGCTGGTTGCTTGAATGAGCGGCACACTGAGCGTCAATGGTTGGGTATAGATATTGGTCTGGCCAAAAAACTCATCCTGATAAGGGTGCCCGTCAGGTATTTCAATGTGCCCAAGCTCAGCATTATCTGCAGAGATACTCAGCTGTTGCTGGTACAGGTAGTAGCCGGGTTTTACCTGCCAGTCGAGATAGACGCGATCCCCCTGTTGGATGAAATTAAACGGGAAGGCGTCATCAACCGCAACAAATTGAGTTTGTACTGCGGGTGTATCGGGCAATGTCAAGGCACTGGCAGGTAAGCCAGTACTGAGTGCGCCAGCGATAATCAGTAAGGTGAGTAAGTCGCGAAAACCGTGGCGATACCGTTGGAGTAATGTCATCTGGCAGGGCTCGTCTCTTGGTAGTAATAGATAGGAAATAAAGTGTATATATCATTATATAACTATATCTCCCTAAGACCGGATTGAGCACTGCCCTGTTTCATTTGTGTGGTGTAAAGGGCATTGATTCTGTCAGGCTATGTCGCATGAAGTCGGTAAACAGTCGGATATGAGTCGGAATATAACCGAGCCGTTGGTACAGCATGTAGATTGGCCGTGATGGCGAGTACCAGTTGTTCATCATGGTTACCAGACGACCATCGTGGATTGCATCCGCGACCACATAATTGGGTAAACAGGCGATCCCTAGGCCGTTGATTGTCGCTTGCTTTATGCTGTTGAGATCGGCGATAGCCATTTTAACTGGCGAGTTTATCCAGATAGTCTCCGGCTCTGCGGTATTTTCTTTGTTAGTGAGTGCCCACTCAAATTCAGGAACACTGGCCAGACGGGCATGGAGGTTGAGATCATCGGGATGCTCTGGCATACCGAAGTCTTCAAGGTAATGAGGGCTGGCGACGAGGATCCGTTGTGAGTGGCCGATTTTGGCGGCGGCAAAGCTGGAATCAGGTTGCTGACCAACCCTAAATACCACGTCATATTGTTCTGGGCTGTAGTCGTGATGCTGATTGGATAAATGGGTCAGGGTCAAACTGATATCAGGCTGTTGGGCCAGAAACTGGTTAAACAGTGGCATCAATTGATGAGTCAGCAAACCGACTGGTGCTGATACGCGCAACACACCACGAGGATTGCTGTGACTGCTGTCGTGGAGCTCAGAGGTTGCCGCCTCCAACCCTTCCAACAGCGGCTGGCAGCGTTCGCAATAGCGCTGACCAAGGGGGGTCAGCGCAACATTACGGCTGTCACGGATCACCAATTGGCTGCCAAGGGTGTCTTCCAGTCGTTGTAATCGACGACTGAGGGTGGCGGGGGGAATATCGAGAGCACAGGCCGCTGCCCGAAAACTGCCTTGTTGAGCAATGGCAACAAGGGTGCGTAGGTCGTCTAATTTCATACCATTTTTGCATCGCTGCATAACACATTTATCTCTATCGTTGGGGTGCCCCAATGGCTACTATTATCTGGCAGGCTTTCCTGTCTTAGCCTGCTCTGTAGCATAAAAGACACGATGCCAGTGATGCGTTGGGATTAACGTTTCATTGGATTGAACAACGGCGATGGGAATCCGCAGTTGTTCGTGGTCTTCGCCCTAGGATGGGGCGAAGGCATTCTATTTATCACCGCTTACGATGCTGTTGGTTCTTGGCTCTGTTGCTCTTCGCTTTTCCTTGCCTATTGCTCTTGGTTTTTCCTCGTTTCTCGTCCCTAGTCTCTCGTGACTCGCCTCTGACTTTTTCCCTTTGCTTGTTAGCTGTTCCTCGTTCCTGCACTGTATCTCTTTGTTCTTGGCTTCTTCTCGCCTCTAGTCCCTCGTGACTCGTCTCTGCTCTTGCTCCAGCTAATAAAAAGGCTGCCCGCAGGCAGCCTTTATGCGTCTGTTATTATCGAGAATTACAAGAACAGTCCGCCAAATACAAAGCCTAATGCCACAGACGTTGTGATGGTAACAAGGCCTGGGATAAAGAACGGATGGTTGAATACCAAGTTACCGATACGGGTAGAGCCGGTGTCATCCATCTCAACCGCCGCCAGTAGCGTTGGGTAAGTTGGTAGTACGAACAGTGCGCTGACCGCTGCGAAAGAGGCGATGGCCGTTAGCGGCGCGACACCGATAGCCAATGCAGCAGGCATTAGTGCGGTTGTTGTTGCCCCTTGTGAGTACAGCAGCATAGAAGCCAGAAATAGGATCAGAGCCAGCATCCATGGGTAGTCACTCAGTAGTTGGCTGGCCACTTCTTTAATGCCATCAACGTGGCCGTTAACGAAGGTTGAACCTAGCCATGCCACACCCAGTACACAGACACATGCTGTCATACCAGAACGGAATGTTGGGGCTGAAGGGATTTTAGACGCGTCAATACCTGTGGTGTAAACGATGGCTGCTGCCGCTGCTAGCATGAAGGTCATGATTGCTTCGTTACGACCGAGTGCTGGGTTATCAATCAGGCCAATTGAGCTTGAGATCGCGGCAGCGTAAGCCACAACAATCACGATAGCGGCAAGGAAGATAAATGTCGCTTTTTTCGCATTTGGTGAGATTTCGCGTTTAGTTGAGCCTTGTAGTTTGATCAGGCCTTTGGCTAGACGCTCTTGATAAATCGGATCATCTTTTAGTTCACAGCCAAGGAAGTTAGCCACAAAAGCACCGATCATACAGGCAATAAAGGTCGTTGGAATACAGATAGCCAATAGGGTTAGGTAACCAACACCCAGTGGCTCAAGCAGGCCTGAGAAGAACACAACTGCCGCCGAAATCGGAGAGGCTGTAATGGCAATCTGCGAGGCAATAACCGCAATAGAAAGTGGACGCGATGGGCGAATACCTTGTTCTTTGGCAACTTCTGCAATTACGGGTAGTGTTGAGAATGCTGTGTGCCCAGTGCCTGCCATCAATGTCATCAGGTAGGTCACAATCGGGGCGTAGAAGGTAATACGTTTAGGGTTTTTACGCAGGAAGTTCTCAGCGAGTTCAACCAACCAGTCCATGCCACCTGCAACCTGCATTGCAGCAATCGCGGTGATCACTGACATAATGATCAAGATAACGTCAATTGGAATGTAGCTTTGACTTGTTGGCATGCCAAGCACGAGAGAGAGTACGATAACGCCGGCACCACCTGCCAGACCGATACCAATGCCGCCAATTCGGGCACCCAAGTAAATGAATGCAAGAACGACTAAAAGTTCTATACCAACCATGTGTTTGTCCTGTCTAAAAGTGGAAAAAATTTAAAAATTATAAGGAATATAATAAAGGGGGAATCTGTAGCAAAAAAAAAGGCGGACCTTCATCCTGAAAATCCGCCTAGCTGTTCGGTTACTGATTAATTGTAACGCTTAGCTTTGTATTCCGGGTGCATTAGATTCTGCACAGAGAAGATATCATCAAGTTGCTCTGCCGTCAGTAGTCCGCGCTCAAGAACGACTTCACGAACGCTCTTTCCTGTTTCAGCACAGATCTTACCAACGATGTCGCCTTCATGGTGACCGATGAATGGGTTTAGGTAAGTGACGATACCGATTGAGTTGAACACGAAGTATTCACACACTTCTTTGTTCACAGTGATGCCATCAATACACTTGTCGCGTAGGTTGATACACGCATTCTTCAGTAGGCTGATAGATTCGAATAGTGCCTGACCGATCACTGGCTCCATCACGTTTAGCTGAAGCTGGCCTGCTTCGGCAGCGAAAGTGATAGTGGTGTCGTTACCAATAACTTTAAAGCAAACTTGGTTAACCACTTCTGGGATTACAGGGTTAACTTTAGCTGGCATGATTGAAGAGCCTGCCTGCATTTCAGGTAGGTTTAGCTCATTGAGACCAGCACGTGGACCTGAAGACAGTAGACGTAGATCGTTACAGATCTTAGACAGTTTAACGGCTGTACGCTTAAGCGCACCGTGAACCATAACGTAAGCGCCACAGTCAGAGGTTGCTTCGATAAGATCTTCAGCTGGTACACATGGTAGGCCGGTGACTTCAGCAAGACGCTGAACAGCCAACTCTTGGTAACCTGTTGCTGCGTTCAAGCCAGTACCGATAGCCGTTGCGCCCAAGTTCACTTCCAGTAGAAGTTGAGCAGTGTACTGTAGGTTCTTGATTTCTTCTTTAATTAGAACAGCAAACGCACGGAATTCCTGGCCTACAGTCATTGGTACTGCGTCCTGAAGCTGGGTACGACCCATTTTCAGAATGCCGGCAAATTCTTCTGTTTTCGCATCGAAAGCCGTTTGTAGGTAAGCCAGTGCTTCTAGCATCTGCATTAGGCTGTTATAAACCGCAACGCGGAAACCAGTAGGGTAAGCACAGTTAGTTGACTGAGACTTGTTGACGTGGTCGTTCGGGTTAATGATGTCGTACTCGCCTTTTTCCTTGCCCATTAGTTCAAGTGCAAGGTTAGCGATAACTTCATTGGCATTCATGTTTACAGACGTACCAGCACCACCTTGATAAACATCAGATGGGAATTGATCCATGCATTTACCTGTTTCAAGGATCAGATCACAAGCTTTAATGATGTATTCGCCGACTTCTGAAGGGATAGCGCCCAATTCTTTGTTAGCCATTGCTGCTGCTTTCTTAGTGAAAACCATGCCGCGAACAAATTCTGGTACATCAGAAATGGTGGTATTAGAAATGTTGAAGTTTTCAACTGCACGCAGAGTGTGAACACCCCAGTAAGCGTCAGCAGGGATGTGACGTTCACCAAGTAGATCTTCTTCAATACGGGTTGCTACGTTGTTTAGCATTGCTTCATTTTTTTCTAGATCAATCATCTGAGACATGAGGTGGCCTTAGTGGAATCTGCTAATTAAATTCAAATATTGAGCCAATTCTGAAAGTTAGAGTCCATTCTGCAGAGTTTTTGGCTAGATGATCATACCTGACACCTATTTGTCTGAAGCCGATAATACTCCCCTTTAGGGGTAAAAACATAACCCAGATCACTTTTTGGTGGTGACTGAAAACATTTGCACGATAATGAGATCTAAATCACATTCGCTGTTAACAATTGCCCCCTTGTTAGCGCTTAAAAATGAATAACTATGACAAAATGTGACAATGATGTTTGAGCAATGGATTGGGGTATTGTAATCAATCGTTACATTCAATATCGATTGCGGTGAGTTGAAAATTATCGACTATCACCCAATATGTGTAATTAACCATAGGCCATCATGTAGTGTGTCAACAATGTGTTACAGATATGGCCCGCCTAGACCGCGAACCAGCAAGGGGTAAGCCGTGTTTCCTATTTTACTGTTTTTGTTTATTGTCGTGCCAATTGTCGAAATTGCCCTGTTTATTCAGGTTGGCGGCTTCCTCGGCTTGTGGCCGACAGTAGGCTTGGTATTGGTGACCGCGGTCGTGGGGGCCTCGTTAGTCCGCAGCCAGGGTATAGCCACGTTGATGTCGGTGCAAAACCGCTTGCAACAAGGGGAGTTGCCCGCTCAACAGATTGTTGAAGGTGTCATGCTTGCCGTCGCCGGGGTACTGCTATTAACCCCAGGTTTTATGACTGATGCAATGGGGATGCTGATTTTATTGCCCGCCCCACGCGCGATGTTGGCGAAGCAGTTGATGCGTCGGGTTAAGGTGCAAGGGATGGCATCAGGATCAGGTTTTAGCGGGGGATTCGGTCAGGGACCAGATTTTGGTCAGCAAGGTCCGTTTAATCACCATTCACGGGATGACGCATCAAATGGCGATGTGTTTGATGGTGAATATGAACGTAAAGATAAGAAGTCGGACGATGATGACTCACCGCGTTTACGTTGATTAATGAACAATAGCGCAATGCACTATTGTGTGATTATGATGAAAACAAAAAAGACAGCCAAGGCTGTCTTTTTTGTTCATGCTGTTCATATTTAACAGGGCGGCTATTGATGAGAAATACGGACATCATCAGGCCAATTTTTACGTAGTTTGATAGCAAACAGATAAGCGACTAGGCCGCTGAAAATATTGGCTCCAGCAATACCGATAAATAGCCCCTCGGTGCCTGCAATCTGGCTGCCGAGCCAAGCGGCGGGAAGCAGCAGGGCAAACAGTCGCAGTAAGTTGCCAATGAGCGCGTGAAAGGAACGGCGCATCGCATTGAGAGCACTGATCAGCAGCGAACAAACCGCTTGTAGGCCATAGCTGGCAGGTACCACTAATAAATAGTGCCACAGTTGCGATTGTACGGCAGGATCTTGGCTAAATAGTGATGACAAAGGCCAGCTCAGTGGCACCATCATGATAAAAATCAGTAACTGGAACACAATCGCAAAGCGCATCGCGGTAAAGAGAGCAGAGAATGCCCGTTCTGGTTTATCAGCCCCAAGATTTTGTGCCATCACAGGCATCAACGCCGATCCTAGGGCCATCATTACGGTGATCAGGATTGATTCTATTCGCATTGCTGCCCCATAGGCAGCAACGGATGCAGTGCCTTGGGCTGCCAATAGTGTCATCAGTAATGCACCCGACAAGGGCGTAAGCGCGTTTGACATCCCGGCAGGTGTCCCTATCCGGAGAATTTGCCCCCAATCTTGGCCTAGCGTCGTCAGTTGAGGCCGGGCAACCAGTTTTTCACGCTTGATCAGAATATAGAGAGAGCACGCAAGGGCACAGGCCCAGCTGATCCCACTGGCAATGGCAGCCCCTTTTACCCCGAGAGCGGGCAGGGGGCCAGGACCGAAGATCAGTAAAGGATCCAGTACACCGTTAATGGCGCCCGCAAGGATCATGATCTTGGCGGGGGTGGTTGCATCACCGGTTGCCCGAATCGCGCTGTTACCCGCCATAGGGATCACCAATAACGGAATTGCCAGATACCATACTTCCATATAGTCATGAATAATCGGTAACAAATCAGCTGACGCTCCCATCAAGGTGAACAGCGGCTTGATGGTGAGCAAGCCAAGGCCTGCCGCCAGGACCATCATCATCATTGCCAGCAATAAGCCGTGAGTGGTCAGGCGGGCTGCACTCTGGGTATCGCCGCTGCCCAGACGGTGGCCGATACTGGTTGAGATACCCACGCTGATCCCCATGGTGATACAGTTCAGAGCAAAAGTAATCGGGAAGGTAAAACTGACCGCCGCCAGCGCATCGGTACCAAGCAGGGAAATAAAAAAGGTATCAACCAAATTGAACATCAGGATCGAGACCATACCGAATATCATCGGGATGGTCAGACGCCGCAGAACATCTGGAATGGGATCGGACAGGAGTCCGTGTTTGTCGGAAGCGTGATCGACTGCCATAGTGGTCTCAGGAAAGAAATGCCTGCTTACCCTAATCCAAAGAGTGTGATCGGGCAAAAGTTCTGATAGATATTTAGTAAAAAAATGGCCATCAGGGCTTGGGATCTTAAAAAACGACCCAACATGTCTAGGTATCAGAAAAAGTAATCGGCAGTGACCGTTTACCTTATTATCGTATGGATATTACCTAATCAGGAGAGACGACCAATGAACATTCGTCCTTTACACGACCGCGTTATCGTTGAGCGCCAAGAAGTTGAATCAAAATCTGCAGGCGGCATCGTGCTGACAGGTTCAGCGGCTGAAAAATCTACCCGTGGTGTTGTACTGGCTGTAGGTAAAGGCCGCATTCTAGAAAACGGCACGGTACAACCGTTGGACGTGAAAGTTGGTGATACTGTTATCTTTGCAGAAGGCTACGGCACCAAAACTGAAAAGATTGATGGTAAAGAAGTCCTGATCATGTCTGAAAATGACATCATGGCAATCGTTGAATAATCCGATCATCTCAAATTAAAAATTAAGAAAGGAAGACTGACATGGCTGCTAAAGACGTAAAATTTGGTAACGACGCACGTATTCGTATGCTGGAAGGTGTAAATGTTCTGGCTGACGCGGTAAAAGTAACCTTGGGGCCTAAGGGCCGTAATGTGGTATTGGATAAATCATTCGGTGCGCCTGTTATCACCAAAGATGGCGTATCTGTTGCACGTGAAATTGAACTGGAAGACAAATTCCAGAACATGGGCGCGCAAATGGTTAAGGAAGTCGCTTCTCAAGCGAACGATGCAGCGGGTGACGGTACAACAACTGCGACCGTTCTGGCACAAGCGATTATCGCTGAAGGCCTGAAAGCTGTCGCTGCTGGTATGAACCCAATGGATCTTAAGCGCGGTATCGACAAAGCCGTCGTGGCGGCGGTTGAAGAACTAAAAGCACTGTCTGTTCCTTGTGCCGATTCAAAAGCGATTGCACAGGTGGGTACGATTTCTGCTAACGCAGATTCCACTGTGGGTAATCTAATTGCAGAAGCAATGGAAAAAGTAGGTCGTGATGGTGTTATCACGGTTGAAGAAGGCCAAGCACTGCAAGATGAGCTTGATGTTGTGGAAGGTATGCAGTTTGATCGCGGTTACCTGTCTCCTTACTTCATTAACAACCAAGAAGCGGGCAGCGTTGATCTAGACAGCCCATTCATTCTGCTTGTTGATAAGAAAGTATCAAACATTCGTGAACTACTGCCAGCCCTTGAAGGCGTAGCGAAAGCCTCTCGTCCACTGCTTATCATTGCAGAAGACGTAGAAGGTGAAGCGCTAGCAACACTGGTTGTGAACAACATGCGCGGTATCGTGAAAGTGGCTGCTGTTAAAGCACCTGGTTTCGGTGACCGTCGTAAAGCGATGCTACAAGATATCGCTGTGCTGACTGCGGGTACGGTGATTTCTGAAGAAATCGGTCTTGAGCTTGAAAAAGTTCAGCTAGAAGACCTAGGTCAGGCGAAGCGCATTACAATCACTAAAGAAACCACCACTATCATTGATGGTTCTGGTGAAGAAGAGATGATTCAGGGCCGTGTTGCTCAGATCCGTCAGCAAATTGAAGATGCAACTTCAGACTACGACAAAGAGAAACTGCAAGAGCGCGTAGCGAAACTTGCTGGTGGTGTTGCGGTGATCAAAGTGGGCGCAGCTACTGAAGTTGAAATGAAAGAGAAGAAAGACCGCGTTGAAGATGCACTGCACGCAACTCGTGCAGCTGTTGAAGAAGGCGTGGTAGCCGGTGGTGGTGTTGCACTGATTCGTGCTGCTGCTAAAGTTGCTGGCCTTGAAGGCGACAACGAAGAGCAGAACGTGGGTATCCGTGTTGCACTACGTGCGATGGAAGCACCTATTCGTCAAATCACGAAGAACGCAGGTGACGAAGAGTCAGTTGTTGCTAACAACGTTCGTGCTGGTGAAGGGAACTACGGTTATAACGCGGCTACCGGTGAGTACGGCGACATGATCGAAATGGGTATCCTGGATCCAACGAAAGTGACGCGTTCTGCACTGCAGTTCGCCGCATCGGTTGCTGGTTTGATGATCACGACTGAAGCGATGATCACTGACCTTCCTGCAAAAGACGCTCCTGCAATGCCTGATATGGGCGGCATGGGCGGTATGGGTGGCATGGGCGGCATGATGTAACCCCCAACCTACAGATAAACTATAAAAACGGAGACTTCGGTCTCCGTTTTTTTATGCCTGTATTTACCGTCATTCCTCTTCTGGTTTACCCGCTCTGTTTGTGTGAATTGTTGTACAGGGTTCGTCGGGTAAAATCCTCGAAAAGCTGCACAAGAATTATATTCAGTAAAAACAGTAACTTACATACCGGTTAATCCGGTCTGGCTTATGGTGTGTAGTTTGCACATCTTATTGGTGTACTTTTGTTGAAAAGGTGTACGCTTTTTTGAGGTGTGAGGTGTGAGGTGTGAGGTGTGAGGTGCGAGAAAGCTAAGTGATTTGTGATCGTTAGGCTCTATGAAAAAAGCGAAGTTGCAAGTGCTAGGGAAAATGTTAGCGGAGGTATCAGGAAGACTCGTAGGTAAAGAAGATTACTTACAAGAGAAGAGCGTACGCTGGCTGGCATACCTGCATATCCTTTCGATTCCATATTAGTAAAAATCCTACTGTAGGCAAAAAACTATAACTATTACGCCTATCATATTACTCAATGTCGCGATTTGGTTCACTGAGAAAAAAGCCAAAAGAGCTGTACGTTAAGTAAATCTTTTTAAAAACAATAACTTACAGCATTAAAATCGATTGTGTCTCCATGATCTTAAGGGCGTTCAGCTTTTTGCTGTTATTGGCAATAAAAGCTGTTTTTGGGGCTAAAATGCATTTTTACGCGATGGGTGCCGCTTAATCCGGCAGTATTTTACCTATGTGGTTCATTGAGATAAAAGCTCGAAAAGCTGTACACTATTTTATTTCCTTAAGAAACAATAGGTTACATTGATATTGTGGTAACCCAGTGCTGGTCGACGATGCGATCATAAAAAAGATGCTTTTCCGCGGTAAAGCTGTACATTTAAAGTGGACAGAGAAGCCCCACCAGCATGGTGGGGCGGTATGGATTATGCCAATTGGGGGGATGTTGATTGCTATGAATTGTCTTGGGAGGTCTGTGGTGTGCAGCGTTTACGTTGACGACGATCACTGAGGTGGGAATGTACGCCGTTACGCAGGAAGCGCAGGCTATTTTCCAGTTTATCGACGCCAAACAGGATAGCGACCACTAAACTGGTCATAATCATCGCGGTTTTACCATAGCCAAGACCAATGGTGATGCCCAGTGCCGCTAGCATCCAAACCACAGCCGCCGAAGTGACGCCATGAATCTGGCCGTCACGGGTCATCATGACGCCGGCTCCGAGGAAGCCAATACCGGTGATCACCTGCGCCATAACCCGTGAGATATCGGCATTATTAATCGATAAGGTTTGACCTAGAGTAATAAAAAAAATAGGTACCAAGAATGATTAACGTTGAGGTTCTGATCCCAACGGGTTTGCCGCGTAATTGGCGTTCCATGCCGATGACTGTGCCGCAAATGGCACACTGTAAGATGGCAGATCAAGTAAAAGGGGTGATCTCAGGCAGTATCAAGCTTAACGCCGTGGTGTAATGCTGAAAAAGCAGCCCGAAGGCTGCTTTTTAATATTCGGTTTTGCTCTGTGTATTATTGCTGTGAGTTACGACGGCGATTAGCCGCTTTGCCTGCGTTTTTCTCAATGTACTCGACAATCATACCTGCAATATCTTTGCCCGTTGCGCCCTCGATACCTTCTAGGCCTGGTGATGAGTTCACCTCCATCACCAGCGGGCCACGGTTTGAACGCAGTAAGTCAACGCCAGCCACGCTTAACCCCATTGCTTTGGCGGCGGCTACAGCGGTTTTACGCTCTTCTGGTGTGATGCGTACTAATGATGCACTACCACCACGGTGAAGGTTAGAACGGAACTCTCCTTCTGCGCCCTGACGTTTCATTGCGGCAATCACTTTATCGCCGATCACAAAGCAGCGAATATCCGCACCGCCCGCTTCTTCGATAAACTCTTGGATCATGATATTGGCTTTTAGCCCCATGAACGCTTCAATGACACTTTCAGCTGCTTTTTGTGTTTCCGCTAGTACCACGCCAATGCCTTGTGTACCTTCAAGCAACTTGATAACAATCGGTGCGCCACCAACCATTTTGATCAGATCAGGCACATCATCCGGCTTGCTGGCAAACCCCGTGATCGGCATCCCCACACCTTTACGGCTCAGGAGTTGCAGCGAACGAAGTTTATCTCGTGAGCGAGTGATGGCAATCGACTGGTTGACCGAAAACACATCCATCATCTCAAACTGGCGCAGTACCGAGCAGCCGAAGAAAGTAATATCGGCACCGATACGAGGAATGATGGCATCAAAGCCTGTCAAATCCTGACCTTCGAAATGAATCGATGGTTTGACCGAGTTAATATTCATATAACAACGTAAGGCGTTGATAATAACCGCTTCATGGCCACGTTGCTCAATAGCTTCGCGGAGACGACGGGTGGAATACAGGTTTTCGTTCTGGGAGAGAATGCCAATTTTCATTGCGTTACTCGTTCTCGTGGTAATGATTTTGGATAGGCGTGGCAAAGTTTGGCTAGCTTTGCAGTTAGCTGTTATCAAATAGCAGATTGGAGCGCGACTATGCGCTTTGTTGGACTAAATAGCGAGTAAATTGCGGATGATCTTTTTTAATGTTGGTGATAAAAATATTTCATTAATAAATACAGGCTGACGATGCGCCAGCCTGCCATTATTAAAGGTTATATGTGGCTATTTATAGATAAATTCGTGGGTTAGCTAAACCCCAGATGGTGTAATGCTCAGGCAAGATCCGGCCACTGTTTGATTCCGTTTCACTGCTGCTGATTTTATCATTGCGCTGTGGGCCAAAAATGACCACTTCATCATTTTCTTTACAGGTTGGAATGTCGGTGACATCGACCATCACGGTATTCATTGATGCCACGCCGATAACCTTAGCGCGCTGACCGTTGATCAATACTTCTCCTTTATTTCCCAGTGAGCGGGCAAAACCATCAGAGTAGCCAATCGGTAAATTGGCAAGTGTGGCGTCGCGATCGAGTACCGCAGTACTGCCATAACCAACGGTGCTGCCGGCAGGGAAGTGATGCAGTGATGCAATGCGGGTTTTGAATGACACAATACGTTTATATGGGCTCTTTCCTGGGTAGTCACCGTAAATGATGCCTCCGGGACGCACCATGTCCAAGTGCGCCTCAGGTACGTTCATGGTAAGGAATGAGTTAGCCGCATGCAGGGTAATATCTTCACGTTGTAGTGGTGAGTTGTCGATCAGCCATTGGGTTTCGGTTTTGAACTGGCCGATTTTCTGTTTAATAACGGCGATATCTTCGTTAGGGAAGTGAGTCATCATACCGACAATTTTCAGGTCGGGAGACTGGGCAATGGCCAAGCCTTCTTCTTTGCCCTCTTCCGTGCTGAGATCAAGACCGTTACGCCCCATACCCGAGGTATTCAGCGCTAGATGAATTGGCACTTGGGTATCATGGGTTTTCGCGATATCAATGATTTGCAGGGCTTGTGCACGAGTGCCAATCAGCTCTTCGATCTGATAAGCCAGACCCGCTTCAATCTCGTTGCGGCTGGCCGAGCGAACACGCATCAGCTGGCCTTTAAAGCCGTGCATACGTACCGCTCGGGCTTCTTCATTGCTGGTGATCCCAATGCATGGGATTTGGTTGGCAATAACGGTTGGCATTAATCCGGCAATACCATTTCCATAAGCATCGGCTTTCATTATGGCGCAGATTTTCGATTGGCCATTCAGTTGTTTCTTGAGCAACTGAAGGTTGTTAGAAAACGCTTGAGTGTCAATCTCTAGCCAAGCATTGCTAGCGGCAATGCGCGTTTCAACTGCCTGGGTATCATTCAAATCACTAAGCAAAGGTGCGGCATGGGCATTATGCATACCCATTAGGGCAAGAGTGATCAAACTGAGTGATTTTTTCATGGTACGGGGCATTCCTAGTAAACAATATATTGTGATTAAAATGAATGCTGTTGAATAACATTGCGTAGGTTGTTCAACAGCAGTTATCGTCAGCGCTGCTGCCGATATTCTTTGCTTGGTCTATTGACCGGTAAACGATAGGAGGAGGCGATCAGGCGTTCAATGACGAGTACGAGGATCATGACAAACAATCCCGCTAACACTGTGTGTGTAAGAGCTAGGTTGAGTATCGCATCAATGTCAGTCAGTGAAATATCAACGCCAATGACATACTGCTTACCTTGTTGGTTATAGAACGGGAGGAAAATGGAGCGGTAACGGCCATATTCGCCTTGATAGTCTTCATACTGCACTTGTCCGGTACTGAAGGCGACATGTAGCATCTTCGGGACAATTTTGTACTCTTCCATATACCAGCTTTCATAGCGGCCAGAATGCATTTCCTCGGGCGTCTGGTTGATATAGGTATAATTGATCTGGCCGTTGACCATCACTGTGGAGTAAACCCAGTCCAGCTTTGAGGCACTGGTAAACTCGGCCAGATAGGCAGAAATCTCGGCATAGTTTTCTGGCGTGGTGTTGTGAAGTTGATCATGAGTGTGTGGGCCAATGATTTTTTGCACCGCATTGGCTGCAGTGACCAGTTCCCCATTAAGTCGCTGCAGGGTGGCGTCACGCAGAGCCTGATAAGACAGCGTTGACAGAAGTAAAATAATGATTAACGACAAAGCGACAAAGCAGGCGGTGAGTTTGTGTTTAAGGGGCATCATTGTACCTAGCTTATTTTGTGAGCTGCGTTCCAATTTGCAGCGTAAGCTTTTAATAAGCGGCACTATTTTGAATTTATTAAGGAAAGTATGAGTGAAAGATGACGATTACAAAAAAAGGCAGCTTCGCTGCCTTGATGAGTAGCTATTAATCCAAAATATTGAAGGTGTTATTCAAGATGGAGATCAAGCGGCGTTTTGCTGTTTCTGCCACCGATTTCGCGCGTCAGTCGAGGCACCAGATACCCAGAGACACTCTCCATTAGGCCGGCCATTAAGCGTCGAGCCTCGGTGTCATCAACCATGAAATGCGCCGCCCCTTGAACACGATCAAGAACGTGTAAGTAATAGGGTAATATACCGGCGGTAAACAGTGTTTCGCTTAGCTGGCTCAGGGCTATGACCGAGTCATTGACACCACGCAGTAAGACCCCTTGATTCAGTAACGTGACGTTGGCCTGTTTGAGCTTGGTCATGGCGGCTATCAGCTCGGCATTGATCTCATTGGCATGGTTAATATGAGTGACGAAAACCACTTGTAAGCGGGTGTCGGCGAGCTGCTGACATAGCGTGTCGGTAATACGAGTCGGAAGCACCACTGGCAGGCGAGAGTGAATACGCAGTCGCGTAATGTGGGGGATGGCTGAAATCCCCTGAATCAACCAGGCCAGCTCGTTGTCTTTGGCCATCAGTGGGTCACCGCCAGATAAGATCACTTCGTTGATTTCCGTGTGCGCCGCAATATAGTCGAGCGCAACTTGCCAGTTACGTTTACTGCCTGGATTATCCTGATAGGGAAAATGGCGACGGAAACAGTAGCGGCAGTTTACCGCACAGCCCCCTTTGACGATCATCAATACCCGATTATGGTACTTATGCAGCAAGCCGGGAATGGCATTATCTTGCTCGTCGAGCGGATCAACAGAGTAGCCGTCATGGATGTCGAATTCTTCAGCAAGGGGCAGTACTTGTCGCAACAATGGATCATAAGGGTTGCCAATCTCCATTCTTTCGACAAAGCTCATAGGGACACGCAGCGCAAATAATTGCCGAGCAGCAAGACCCTGTTCCCATGGGGTGGGATCTATTTTTAGGGTTTTAAGTAGCTGGATCGGATCAGAAATCGCATTAGCAAGATCATTAAGCCAGTTTTGCTCAACAGATGATGCGTTTCGGGTTATTATATGCGGCATTGTAGACAACTCGAAGATGTTAAGAGGAAAAACATGGCGTCTTTCAGCACCAATGAATTCCGCAGCGGAATGAAAATTATGCTAGATAATGAACCGTGTGTCATTATCGAAAACGAATTTGTAAAACCAGGTAAAGGTCAGGCGTTTAACCGAGTTCGGATCCGTAAGCTGCTTTCTGGCAAGGTTCTTGAGAAGACTTTCAAATCTGGTGAATCAGTTGAAGCTGCTGATGTAATTGATACTGAGCTGGATTACCTGTACAGCGATGGTGAATTTTTCCATTTCATGAACAATGAAACCTTCGAGCAGATCGCGGCTGATGTTAAAGCGGCGGGTGATAATGCGAAGTGGTTGGTTGAAAATAACACGTGCACACTAACACTGTGGAACGGTAACCCGATTGCTATTACACCACAGAACTTTGTCGAACTAGAAGTGGTTGAAACCGATCCAGGCTTGAAAGGTGATACTCAGGGTACAGGCGGTAAGCCAGCAACTCTGTCTACCGGTGCGGTAGTACGTGTTCCTTTGTTCATCGCTATCGGCGAAGTGATCAAAGTTGATACCCGTTCAGGTGAATATGTTGGCCGTGTAAAATAAATTTTACCTGCTGATTGAAGAAGGTCGCCCATGGCGGCCTTTTTTATTGGGGGTAATGTACGACTATGATCGTTAAGTTCCATACATAAAAAAGCACCGCGATGTGCGGTGCTTTTTTGTTTTTCAGCAAGCCGATCTTAGATCATGAACACAAAGATCACAGCAAGGGCTGACACAAGGAATGCTGTTGCGTAGCAAGCAATTTTGCCAACAGTACCTGTATGGAACTTCAGGTCGTGCATGCCGTGATGTAGACGGTGCATAGCATGCCACATTGGTAGCGAAAGCGTTGCAATCGTAAACAGCGCACCAATAATGCTGGTGACAAAGCCAGATACACGTTCGTAGCTCATCGCGTCAGCATCAAGCATGCCAAGCGGAACCATAATACCCAGCACCAAGACAGTAACAGGGGTTAGCATTGCAAACCATGTACCGCCAGCACCGAATAGGCCCCACCATACTGGTTCGTCAGAACGCTTAGGATTTAGATTAACCACAGTGCTCTCCTTAAACGAGTACTAGAACGAACAGTGAAATAGCGGCGACCGCTGCCCACTGAGCAAGAACGATGATTTTCTTGTCGACAGTTTTGCCTTTCAGTTTGATTGGCACAACTTGCGGCATCATGCTGAAGAATGTCTGAGCATGGAACAGGCTACCCGCCAATGCCACGATGTTCAGAATGATGACAACAGGGTTGGCCATGAACTCTAACCAGCCTTGCCAAGCTTCAGGGCCTTTCACTAGGCTGCCAAGACCAAAGGTCAAACAGATAGTGAAGAAAATCAATGGTAGTACTGTTGCTTCACGGACCATGTAGAAGCGGTAGAAAGGAAGATCTTTCCACCAAGTACGGGTCATTTCGCGAACGTAAGGTTTACGGTTGCTCATCCTTATGCCTCCTGAGGTTTCAGCATGGCAATAACGAAATCTTTAGATGATTCCACTTTGCCTTGGTTAACCGCTGCTGCTGGATCAACGCTCTTCGGACAAACTTCAGAACAGTAACCCACAAATGTACAGCCCCATGCACCGTTTTCACCGTTGATCAGCTTCATACGCTCATCAGCACCGTTGTCACGGCTGTCTAGGTTGTAACGGTGAGCCAGTGTTAGCGCGGCAGGGCCAATGAACTCAGGGTTCAGGCCAAACTGCGGACAAGCTGCGTAGCATAGGCCACAGTTGATGCAGCTTGCAAATTGCTTGTATTTCGCCATTTGCGCTGGCGTCTGGTTGTTTGGACCGTCTTCCGGCGTGCGCTCATTACCGATGATGTATGGTTTGATCGCTTCTAAACGCTCGATGAATGGCGTCATATCGACAATCAGATCTTTCTCGATTGCAAAGTTAGCCAATGCTTCGATTTTTAGGCCATTCGGGTAGTCGCGAAGGAAAGTCTTACAGGCCAGTTTTGGCACCTTATTAACCATCATGCCGCAAGAACCACAGATCGCCATACGGCAAGACCAACGGTAAGCCAGATCTTTGTCTAGGTTATCTTTGATGTAACCCAGCGCATCAAGTACTGACATGGTTTCATTGAACGGAACTTCGAACATTTCGAAGTACGGTTCTGCGTCTTTGGCCGGGTCATAACGCATGATTTCTACTTTCTGGATGCGATTATCTGACATTATGCCTGCTCCTCTTGTTGCTTTTGCTCAGCGGCTTCTTGTGCAGCAGCTTCTTCAGCAGCAGCACCGTATAGACGGGCTTTAGGCTGAGATTTCGTGATTGTCACGTCGCTATACTCAATGCGAGGTGCGTCGTCACCGTTGTAGAATGCTAACGTGTGCTTCAGGAAGTTCACGTCATCACGCTCTGTGCAACCGTCGTCTAGACGCTGGTGCGCACCACGTGACTCGCGACGCTCTAGTGCTGAGTGAGCCATTGCTTGCGCAACTTCTAGGCCATAACCGATTTCGATAGCGTAAAGCAGATCGGTATTGAAAACCTTGCCTTTGTCTTTGATGCTGATGTTCTTGAAACGCTTACGCAATTCAGCCAGCTTCTCAATGGTCGCTTCCATCAAATCTTGTTGACGGTAGATACCACAACCCGCTTCCATGGAGTGACCCATTTCAGTACGGATATCGGCCCAGTTCTCATCGCCTTCTTGTGCCAATAGGGCATCAATACGCGCTTGAACGGCTTCTGTTTGTGCGGTAACTGCTGCGTCATTCCAGCCTTTGAATTCTTCAGCGCGCTTAGCGGCACCTTCACCGGCTAGGCGACCAAAGACAACTAGCTCAGCCAGCGAGTTAGAACCTAGACGGTTTGCACCGTGCAGACCAACAGAAGAACACTCACCCACCGCGAACAAGCCTTTAATGCGAGTTTCATTGTGGTTGTCTGTCTCGATACCGCCCATGGTGTAGTGTACGGTTGGGCGAATTGGAATTGGCTCTTCTGCCGGGTCAACGTTAACGTAGGCTTTTGATAGCTCACAGATAAACGGTAGACGCTCGTGTAGGTATTCTTTACCTAGGTGACGTAAATCCAGGTGCACAACATCGCCAAGCGGGTGCTTGATGGTGTTGCCTTTCTGCATTTCATGCCAGAAGGCTTGTGAAACTTTGTCACGAGGACCCAGTTCCATGTATTTATTTTTAGGATGGCCGATTGGTGTTTCTGGGCCCATACCGTAATCTTGCAAGTAGCGGTAGCCATTCTTGTTCAGCATGATACCGCCTTCACCACGACAACCTTCTGTCATCAGAATGCCGGTACCAGGTAGGCCGGTTGGGTGGTATTGAACGAATTCCATGTCACGCAGTGGGATACCATGGCGGAATGCCATTGCCATACCATCACCGGTCACGATGCCACCATTGGTGTTGCAGTTGTACACACGACCAGCACCACCGGTTGCAAGCACAACCGATTTAGCTTTGATACAAACGAGTTCGCCTTCAGACATGTGGATAGCCACAAGACCTTGAACTTCACCGTCATCGACGATCAGATCAACCACAAAGTATTCGTCGAAGCGGTTAATTTGTGAATATTTAATAGAGGTCTGGAACAGGGTGTGTAGCATATGGAAGCCGGTTTTATCCGCGGCAAACCAAGTACGCTCAACTTTCATCCCGCCGAAGCGACGCACATTCACTTCACCGTTTTCTTTACGGCTCCATGGACAGCCCCACTGCTCCAGCTGAGTCATTTCGCGTGTTGCATTTTCTACAAAATATTCAACAACGTCCTGTTCACATAGCCAGTCACCACCGCCAACAGTATCGTTGAAGTGATTATCTAAGCTATCTTCATCCTTGATGACAGCTGCGGAACCACCCTCTGCCGCAACGGTGTGCGAACGCATTGGGTATACTTTAGAAATCAGTGCAATTTCCAAGTCTGGGTTTGCTTCTGCAGCAGCAATGGCTGCACGCAGGCCGGCACCGCCAGCGCCGATAACAGCGATATCTGTGGTAATAGTCTTCACAGCTATCCTCCGAAGGTAAGACGATAAAATTTAAAAAAGTACGCCTGAGCGTACTTATCCTTGAAATCCTGCTGCTATTTTATGAAACAAAAGCGAGAGAAAATATGATTTAGACGCGGCTTTTTTAATGAAATAACCATAAAGTATAAAGTGATTACAGAAAATGTGATTATTGTCACAAATTGTCATGTTTTGTGATTGTTAAATGATTGAGTTTATTTGTTTCGTTTGTTTATGGCTCATTAATCACGTGTAGCTGGTATTTGTCCTAAGGTCATAATAAAAAAAAGTTTTCCATTCCCCTTTGGAATCACCATACGAGTGAATATTACAGTTGTGCGCTATCTGTGGTGCAATTGTTAATCTTTGGTGTGTTTTTGGTGGTTGTTTTGCTTTCTTTGTGGTGGTGAAATGATCATGTTCTTTCACAAATTTTCATATTTTGTTTTGAGAGTGACAACGTGGGGAGATGGCTGTGCGATAGGCACAGATTTGCTAAAATCATGGCTAATATTGATACCACGATGAAGATGAATATCGGCTATGACAACCCATTGGCAATCTACGGCAACCCTTGCCCAGCTTAAACAGCGTGCAGCGACTCTGGCTGCTATTCGTGATTTCTTTGCTCGTCGTGAGGTGATGGAAGTTGATACCCCTGCAATGAGTCAGGCGACAGTGACCGATGTGCATCTCCACACTTTTCAGACTGAGTTTGTAGGCCCCGGTTTTGCGCAAGGTCAGATTCTTTATCTGATGACGAGCCCTGAATTCCATATGAAACGTTTACTGGCGATGGGCAGTGGTCCGATTTACCAGATCTGTAAATCGTTCCGAAATGAAGAATCAGGCCGTTATCACAATCCGGAATTCACCATGCTGGAGTGGTACCGCCCGGGATTTGATCATCAAGATCTGATGGATGAGATGGATGAGTTACTGCAGCTGGTATTAGGTTGTGGTTCGGCACAACGCATGACATACCAACAGGCGTTTATTGAGGTGTTGGGGGTATGTCCACTAGCGGGGGGGATGGTTGAGTTAAAACAGGCTGCCGCCAAGCTGGGGTTAGCCGATATTGCGGATCCAGAAGAGGATCGTGATACTTTGCTCCAGCTGCTTTTCAGTATTGGTATTGAGCCTGAAATTGGCCAGCAAGTGCCGGTTTTTGTTTATGATTTTCCAGCATCTCAGGCCGCACTTGCTCAGATCAGTTCAGAGGATAGCCGGGTGGCCGAGCGATTCGAGGTGTATTTCAAAGGGATTGAGCTGGCGAATGGATTTCATGAATTGTCTGACGGTGATGAGCAGTTGGTTCGCTTTGAAGCAGATAACCATAAGCGTATCGCGATGGGGCTCGCAGCCCAGCCGATAGATATGCATCTTGTGAACGCGTTGCGTGCGGGTTTTCCAGATTGTGCTGGTGTGGCTTTGGGCGTGGATAGGTTGATCATGCTCGCGCAGCAGCTGGATCACATTGATCAAGTGACTGCATTCCCGATCGAGATTGCATAATGTTGCTAGAGTAGGATCCTGCTTAGCAATATAAGATCTAAGTTGATGAAAAAGCGCGGCAAATCACCGCGCTTTTTCATGTGTGCATAGCGGCCAGTGCTGGGGGAACAGCGAGCATTTACAGTGTATTTACGAATAAGCAGTAGGTTAGGATTCCAAGGCATCTTACCGTAATGGCTAAATCATACTCAAAACCCCACCTAAATGCAAATGACTATCAATATCACCTTTGTTTGATGGCTGTTATGCCGTTTATTGAAATACTACAAGGCTTATTTCAATATCAGCCGAGCATTCAATGGTTGTAATGGCCGAGCATTATTTCCCATCACGTTGTGTAAGGCGTCTGTTTGCGATTTACTGCTGGTTTGATGCTCTTGCATAACAAACCAACGTACCCCTTCGCTGCATGGTGGGGTGGTCAATGAGCCGTTAAAACGAAAATATTCACGCTCGCGAGGCAATAGTGCTGCTGGGCTGAGGGGATTGCTGATGGCGATTTGTTCACCGTTAGCTGGAATGGTCGTCAGAAGATCATTAAAGGCTTCATTCCCCCGAGGTCCCGTTTCGAACATTGCACTAATAACGGCAAGCTGGCCTTTACTATTAGCATGAACAAAATGCACTTCTAGTGGGAACTGTTTGCCGTCAATGAAGTTTTCAGACGGGGTGTGGAAGTGAAATTGCTTCAGCTCAAAGGTATCGCCATCAACCTGAAGGGTATTGTTGCCGCTGACATTGGCCTGAACAGTATGGCCATTGTTGATGATATTGGTCACCGTACCTTGATAGTCAATATGCAGTGGGGCCAGCTCCGCCTCGGTGGGGGTTTTGATGTCAACCGGGGTTTGGTTCATGCCCTGACTACAGGTCGCAAATTCTTCTCCCCAATGTGCTGCGCCATGCTCGCCTTGATAACTCCATTCTGCGGCACTGGCCGTGTTTACGCCACAGATTGCGGCGGTTAAAACCAAGACGGCTAGGGTATGCTTTTTCACTACATTCTCCTCGTGTTCTTTGTTTTCTCGTGAGCGAGCACCATTCGGAATGCGGATCAGGCTATGTGTTTATGATCGCTTCTGTTGATGCACCGTTTTTAGTGTAAGTGGATATTGGCTAGGGTGTGTGTAATTTGTGTGAGGATTTTTTATTTTGTACCTATATCTCAATATATTGCATGAAATATGAAAGGTCGAAATTCAGGTTGGGAGGCAGTTAATGATTTTTGTTTGAGGTGAGATATCTGCGGCTGTCATTAGACAGCCGCAGTGATCGTGCAAATTAGATCTTGAAGCGCAGTACATCGGTGCGCATCGACGTCGCGGCACGGTGCATTTCTTTGCTACCTTGAGTGACCTCATCGGTTTGTATAGCCAAGTGGTCGGACACATCCTTTATCGCTTGGGTATTGCGACTGATATCTTCGCTGACCGCTCGCTGCTCTTCGGCAGCACTGGCGATTTGTGTCGCCATGTCAGAGATCTCAGTGATGGCGAGGGTGATTTGGTTGAGGCTCTCACTGGCATCCTCGGCAAAACCGACGCTCTCTCCTGCTAGTTCGGTACTGGCTTGCATACTGTCTACGGCTTGGCGAGTATTGTGTTGTAAGGTATCAATCATGCCGCGAATTTCTTCGGTTGAGTCATGGGTACGTTGGCTCAGTACCCGGACTTCATCAGCGACGACGGCAAATCCTCGACCTTGCTCACCGGCCCGTGCTGCCTCGATGGCGGCATTCAGGGCCAGTAAATTGGTTTGTTCGGCAATGCTCTGGATGGTTGATAAAATCTGGTTAATGTCTTGTGCATTGTTTTCCAGTTTATGGATCACCTGAGCGGCATCTTGCACCTGATTGGCCAGTGATGTAATTGCTTCGCGGTTTTTACCTATGACACCTTGGCCTTCTTCGCACGATGCCGTGGATGCCTGTGCAGCCGCCGCTGTCATTTCGGCATGACTAGCGACTTCAGCGGAGGTGGCGGACATCTCATGGATGGCAGTGGCTATTTGGTTGATGTCGTTTTGTTGATCCGCCACTCTCACCGTGGCGAGCTCCGTTTGTTGTGCTGATCGTTGTGCATGCTCACCAAGTGAGTTGGACTGGTCAACAATACTCTTAATCATGGTTTGTAGCTGGCCGAGGAAGCGGTTCATATTACTGGCTAATTCACCAATTTCATCCATCCGCTCGATTTCAATACGCTGGGTAAGATCTCCACTACCTTGAGCGAGTTGTTCGACTGACTGATTTAAACGGGACAGTGGACGCAAAAGATTATTAATGATCATAGTGGCAATGATGGCAATGACAACATAAAGCGCCAATGAAGCCAAAATAACGAAGGTCATCTGCTTATCAATAGACGCGTAAGCTAATGCTTTATCTTCTACTAGTGCGAGCGTCCAGTCTGTGCCCGCAATAGGGGTCGCATAGATTAACTGGTTGCGCCCGTTACTATCGAGCATAAAGGTATGGATTGATTGCTGCGATTCAATTTGTTTCAGTAATGCTGGTGTTAGATCGGTATCTAACTGGGAGAGCGGTTTTTGGCTCAGTGACTCATCACGATACGCGACAATGTTGTTGTTGCCGTCGACCAAGAACGCAAAGCCGTCGTTGTCTAAATGCAGATCGAGTACGCGCTCAATGATATCGGTGATAGTCAGATCAGCGGCAAGCACACCCTTGTGCTGGCCGTGGAATGCTTTAGCAAAGCTCACCACCATACTGCCATCAAAATCCTTATAAGGTTCGGTGAGGATCAGGCCATTTTTGCGCATGGCATCTTGATACCACTGACGAGTGCGGGGATCGTAGTCGGCAGGCCAGCTTTCAGATTTATCGCCATAGGCAATTTTACCATTATCAAACCCGGCATAGACTGACAGAAATTGCCCTGCTCGTTTGGTTAATAGTAGTTCACGGTCAATATTATCTTGATTGGCGATGAGACTTTCATTTGCCAGCATCATTTCACTGCGAATGGCGATCCAGTCACTGATGTTACGGCTGGTGGCTTGGCCGATTCCGCGCATCTGATCACTGACTTCGGTGGTCGTTTCCTGTGTGAGTTGAGAGATGGAAATCCAGGCCTGTACGGTGCTGACGGCTGCGATGATCACCGCAATGGCGATCTGTATTTTTAGCTTGATCGTTAATTTCATATCGTTTCTCTTTGCGGCCTTTCTGCTTGATGAGTAGCTCGATAATTAGGCAACATGCTTATTGGGGGTTTCTGTCGGCGAGTCAGTGCCGGATTAGATGTTATCGGCAATGATTGATTAATCATTAGTTACATTTTGTCTTTTTTGGGTGATGAATAATCATGATGGGTATTTATTCGCAATAAAGGCCGCGGGTGCGGCCTTTTGGTGGATCGGCTAGGTAATGATTAATGCCGCAAGGTAAACGATGGCGAGACCAACCACGCCGATAATGATACCGGTTTTGGCCATGTCTTTACTTTCAATGAGCCCGGTGGAGTAGGCCAGCGAGTTGGGTGGGGTCGATACGGGTAGGATCATACCGAGAGAGGCCGAGAAGGCGACCACAACCAGTACGCCCTGCAGGCCACCCATGGTGACAAGGCTTTCCATTGAGGCGGCAACGGCTGCGGCAATTGGCATTAATAAGTTGGCGGTGGCGGTGTTAGACATGAAGTTTGCCATGATCCAGCAAATGAGCGACAAGGTTAGGACGACCGCAATGGGTGACAGAGAGCTATAGTCAACGGCATGGGCAAGGGCTTCGGCCAGCCCGGTTTTATCGAGACCGATTCCAATCGCGATTCCCCCTGCGACTAACCACAGAACATCCCAGTTAATCAGTTTGAGTTCTTCTTTACCCATGATCCCTGTCAGGGTAAACACGGCCAGAGGAATAATGGAGACCACATAGGTGTTCATGCCATGCAGGCTGGTGGTCATCCACAACAAGATCGTTAAGGCAAAAGTGATATAGACCACAATCGCTTGCCAGCTTTTTTGGAATGCTCCTTCTAGCTTAAGTTGCATATGACTTTGGGATGAGGGAAATAGCTTTTGCAGTAACCACCAGGCAAAGGTGAGCTGGACGATAACAAAGGGCAGACCAAGCATCATCCATCCCAGAAAGCTGATCGCATTATCACCAGTCAGGTATTGCAGGGCGATAGCATTGGGTGGGGTACCGATTGGTGTAGCGATCCCGCCAGTGTTGGCCGCAATTGGAATACACAGTACCAGTGCCTTGATCCCGATATCCCCTTTGGGGACGGAAGCGACAATTGGTGCCAGCAGAGCGAGCATCATCACGGTTGTGGCCGTGTTGGACATGAACATTGAGAATATAGCCGTGATCAGCATCAACCCAAGCATGATGAACTTCGGTTGGGTGCCAAAAGGCTTCAGTAACACTCGAGCTAGATTATTATCCAGTTCATATTTCGAGGCGGCGATGGCGAGTGCAAAGCCCCCCATGAACAGAATAATGATCGGTGATGAAAAAGCGCCGAAGATATCGGTGTATTTTAGCATTTCGCCCATATCGTGTCCGGCAGGGGGGACGCGAAATAGATTCAGGCCTTTATCGGAAATCATGATCAGTTCAAGGGCAATGATCAATATGGAGGTAGCAAAAACAGGGACGGGTTCGAGCACCCAGAGTAGTGCCGCGAGGGCAAAGATTGCCAGCAATCGGTGCTGGATCAGGGTTAGGTTATCGATTGGAATTGCATCAATAGGTAGCGCCAGTATCCCTAGCGGGATCCCGAACGCGACCAGCAGTTTAACGAGCTGGGAAAAGGTTATATTTTTCATAGTATGTTGGTTTGCTTCGATTATTGGACTCGTATCAGCATACTATTTGGGTGGTTAAAAATTCCTCGGTGTGGTCAATTTTCTACATAAAAAAAGGGGCCAGACCGCCCCCTTTTGTTTGAAAATGTTAACCAGTTATACTTCTGTGGAATCGTCTGCGACACGTTGTGCGTAGGCGCTGCCCATTTGTGTTGGTGTGCCTGGGGTAAGGTCTTCAACAAAGTTGATGGCACCGTGCGGGAACAGGTTGATCACGGTTGAGCCGAGCTTGAAGCGACCCATCTCTTCGCCTTTCTTCAACGTAATGGCTTGTTCGCCGTCCACCAGGTAGTCCCAGCGATGGATTTGTGGGCTGCGGGGTGGCGTGATAGTGCCGGCCCAGACAGTTTCAATGCTACCGACAATAGTGGCACCAACCAGAACTTGTGCCATTGGTCCAAATGCAGTCTCGAAAATACAAACGACACGTTCATTACGCGCAAATAGGTTGGGTACATTCTGTGCTGTCAGTGGATTGACCGAGAACAAATCGCCAGGGATGTAGATCATTTGGCGCAGGGTACCGTCACATGGCATGTGTACGCGATGATAATCTTTCGGTGACAGGTACAGCGTGGCGAAATGGCCATCTTTAAATTCAGCAGCCAGTTCAGTGTCGCCACCGAGTAGTTCGACAGCTTCGTAAGTGTGCCCTTTGGCTTGGATCAGTTCACCATCGGTAATCGGACCCAGCTGGCTAACACAGGCATCTGCAGGATGGCAGATGATTTGACTATCTTGATTGATAGGACGAGCACCGTCTTTTAGTTCTCGTACAAAGAAATCATTGAAGGTAGCGTAAGCGGCTGGATCCGGATTACGCGCCTCATTCATATCAATGCCGTACTGACGGATAAACCAGCGGATCACCGCCGTCGTCAATTTCCCGGCTTTCAGCGAGGCCAGTTTGCCAGCAACTTGGGTCAGGGTTTGTTTGGGCGCGCAGTACTGCAGGCCGATTTTGAAATTATCGTGCACGGTATCGTTTCCAGAAACTATCAGCGATCAACAAGATTTATTCATAACGTTAACTTGCCATCATACCTAAGTTAATAACTAAAGTCAGTTAATAGCGATAGCTGAACAAGCTCCCCTTTTTCGGGGGAGCGATGAGGAGGGATTAGTCAGGTTTGTTCCGAGAGAACTGGCGGTTGGCGACATTCTCGGACATGCTTTCAATGATCCGGTGGTAGCTATTGTAACGTTCTCGACTGATTTTGCCCTCTTCCACGGCTTCGCGGATGATACAGCCTGGATCGTCCCCGTGTTTACAGTCACGGAATTTACATCCCCCGAGGTAGTCGCTAAATTCCACGAAAGCCTCAGTGACTTGTTCGGGTTCAAGGTGCCATAAGCCAAACTCACGTACACCCGGCGAGTCAATTAAATCCCCGCCTTCCGGGAAGTGGTACAGTCGTGCTGCCGTTGTGGTGTGCTGACCTAAACCAGAGTTTTCAGACACATCCCCGATTTCAGCATCGACTTCCGGCATCAGGCTGTTGACCATGCTGGATTTACCGACCCCTGATTGCCCGGCAAAAATGTTCACATGATCTTTGAGATCACTTTTCAGCACATCCATACCTTCCCCGGTATCGCTACTGACAAGGCGAACCTGATAGCCAATTTTGCCGTAAAGGGAAAGCGTGTCTTCTACGCTCGCTCGTGTGGGCGCATCAAGAAGATCGATTTTATTCAGGACGATGAGTGGTTTAATACCTACCGTTTCTGCTGCAATTAGATAGCGGTCGATAATGTTCAGCGACAGCTCCGGTAAGATGGCAGAAACAATGACGATCTGATTGACGTTCGCTGCGACAGCTTTAACACCATCATAATAGTCAGGACGCGTCAGCATCGATTCCCGGTCGTGAACAGCTTCGACAACCCCGGAGATCCCATGCAAGGTCTCTACACCGGGTCGCCAGACTACACGGTCACCAGAGACTAAGCTCTGGATGCTACGGCGGAGATTACAGCGGTGAATGATCCCGGTTTCAGGGTCTTCAACATCCGCGTGCTGACCGAAGCGAGTGATCACTAGGCCTTCACGGGCAGACTCCAATAAGGATTCATCCCACTGGACTTCATTTTTTTCACGCTGTAGACGTTTATTTTGGTTGGAGCGTACGCGACGGCTCTGACCTTTGGTAAGCTTTTTCTGTTTGGCCACAAGAATATCGTTCAGTTAAGTTGGCTTACGGTAAAATACCTGCGGTAGCCCCTGTCTGTTAAATTGCTGGCTATCAGCATCAGACATTAGCTGCGTTTGGTATTATCATACATGGTTTACTCATAGAATAGGCAATATCCGATGACGATCAGCGATCAGAACCTTATTTGGATTGATTTAGAGATGACGGGGTTGGATCCAGAAACCCATCAAATTATTGAAATGGCGACTATCGTTACCGATGCTCAGCTAAACATTCTTGCAGAAGGCCCCGTGTTGGCCATTCATCAGCCTGACGCTGAATTGGCGAAAATGGATGAGTGGTGTACCACTACCCATACTAATAGTGGCTTGGTCGAGCGAGTGCGCCAAAGTCAACTTGATGAAGCGGCGGCGGTTCGCCAGACGATTGCATTTCTTGAGCAATGGGTACCGAAAGGGGTATCGCCCATTTGTGGTAACAGCATAGGTCAAGATCGTCGCTTTTTGTATAAACACATGCCAGAGTTGGAGCAATATTTTCACTACCGCTATTTGGATGTAAGCACACTTAAAGAACTGGCTCGTCGTTGGAAACCTGAAGTGCTTGATGGGTTAAATAAAAAAGGTAGCCATTTAGCATTGGATGATATCCGTGATTCCATTAATGAACTGCGCTACTATCGTGAGCAGATTTTTAATATTTGATGGTGAATTAGGCAGTCGCGAGGGAAAAGTCAGATTTTTCTTGAGAAGTATTGCATCCGGCGATTTTCCTCGTATAATGCGCAGCCTCGAAAGGCAATTCTTAAAATGTTTTGTTTTTCAAATAATACGGACGCGGGGTGGAGCAGYTTGGTAGCTCGTCGGGCTCATAACCCGAAGGTCGTTGGTTCAAATCCGGCCCCCGCAACCAATTCTCGTTAGAGAATATGCGACACTAGCTCAGTTGGTAGAGCGCAACCTTGCCAAGGTTGAGGTCACGAGTTCGAACCTCGTGTGTCGCTCCAAATTGCCTTTTACTGCTAGGTGGTAAAGGAAATAGTTCTCACGGTACTTAACGGTGACACAATACGGACGCGGGGTGGAGCAGCTTGGTAGCTCGTCGGGCTCATAACCCGAAGGTCGTTGGTTCAAATCCGGCCCCCGCAACCAATTCTCGTTAGAGAATATGCGACACTAGCTCAGTTGGTAGAGCGCAACCTTGCCAAGGTTGAGGTCACGAGTTCGAACCTCGTGTGTCGCTCCACTTCTTTTTGATGTGGAAGCCAGTTGTTATCGGACTTATCGGTAAATATGCGACACTAGCTCAGTTGGTAGAGCGCAACCTTGCCAAGGTTGAGGTCACGAGTTCGAACCTCGTGTGTCGCTCCACTTCTTTTTTGATGTGGAAGCCAGTTGTTATCGGACTTATCGGTAAATATGCGACACTAGCTCAGTTGGTAGAGCGCAACCTTGCCAAGGTTGAGGTCACGAGTTCGAACCTCGTGTGTCGCTCCAAATTGCCTTTTACTGCTTAGGTGGTAAAGGAAATAGTTCTCACGGTACTTAACGGTGACACAATACGGACGCGGGGTGGAGCAGCTTGGTAGCTCGTCGGGCTCATAACCCGAAGGTCGTTGGTTCAAATCCGGCCCCCGCAACCAATTCTCGTTAGAGAATATGCGACACTAGCTCAGTTGGTAGAGCGCAACCTTGCCAAGGTTGAGGTCACGAGTTCGAACCTCGTGTGTCGCTCCAATTTAAATCTCATGACGAAAGTGGTGAGACAGTGAACACAGGTAAAGTAGGTCAAACACAACCTTGTCAAGGTTGAGGTCACGCCTAGCTCCTCGAAGATCGGGAACCTCGTGTGTCGCTCCAATTATGCCGCCACTGCAGACTGCATGGGAACGGCAAAGCTACTACTGTGAAGTATTAGTTCAATTGCAATATTCCTTCGTTATTCGACAATCGGTAACTGTGTGTATTGCTTCAATGTTCTGTAACAAGTGGTTATAGGACCTTTAGAAGCAGCAGCTTCAATGACATCATCAGTGATTTGCTTAACGGCCTTAATTGGCTGTTTGTTGTTATCTCAGAAAATCACGATGCTCTGTAGTCAGTACATGCGTACTGCTGTCTATATGACGACACATGCTCTTTTGTTTTGTTGATACGGGTAACACAGTGATGTTACCGACAGAGGGCTGTGAATCGTATCTGCTTTACTTATCCCTGCCTTGTTTAGCTGGAATCCCTTGTGATTCGTGGGCTAGAGTTGTCTTTGGGTTGAAAATAATGAGATCGTGCACAGAGTTATCCACAAAATTAAACTGTGGGTAAGTCGGTTAATTACGTGTGCCGATGCCGTGTGAACAAGTCTGTATTTATCTTTTTATCCTCATCTTAAATAAAAGCCGTTGATATATTATCAACAGGCTAAGCCATTGATTATCATTGGTTATATTATTTATCTTCAATGGTTATATACACCAATTTCCACAACGCGTCGATTTGAATAACTTTTATTAGGTGCAGGATTTTGACCTGTGTTTAATATTTTTATTTGAGCAAAAAAACGCAAGAATGAAAATGTTTTCCACATTTGCGTTAGAGTCGGCTTCGGCTCACATCATTTTTGGGGGCAGTTTTGTTGTGTTGCAGGTGGCTAAATAGCGCGATTTAGGCATCACGCGGCAGACCTTTTTCGACAATTCTGATCAAGCGTTTAGTGCGGGCGGGTAGCACCGTGATTGCAACTGTTTCGTGGTGAGCCTGTTGCTGTTCTAACGCCCAGTGGATATGAATATCAACAAGTTCATTTTCGCCGAGGCGCTGTTTAAGTGCCGCAATGATATTGACGTCATAAGGGGCATTGCCCATAGCAATTGTCAGGTTACGCAACCATTGGATGTGCCCAATGCGACGGATTGCTGACCCTTCGGTATGTTTGAGAAACTCAGTCTCACTCCATTGATAAAGCGTGATAAGTGATTGCTGATATAAAGCCTCACGGCAGTAGTAGTCCTGCTCGGTGGTTATCTTAGAGAATCGATTAAACGGGCAAACGAGCTGGCAATCATCACAACCATAGATACGGTTACCGATAGGTGCACGAAATTCTTCTGGGATCACCCCATCATATTCAATGGTTAGATAAGAAATACAACGGCGAGCATCCACAACCCCGTCTTCCACAATGGCACCGGTGGGACAACTTGTCATGCAGGCAACACATTTACCGCATTGATTTTCGACTGGTTGATCGATCGGTAGCGGCAAGTCGATAAGCAATTCGCCCAAGAAAAACCATGATCCCGCCTCTTTACTGAGAATCAGTGAGTGTTTTCCCGTCCAGCCTACCCCTGCTTTATCTGCCAGTGGCCGCTCTAGAATTGGCGCTGAATCAACAAATGGGCGATAACCAAATTGCCCAACCTCCTGTTCAATTTGTTGGCCGAGACGTTTAAGTCGGTTGCGGATCAATTTGTGGTAATCTCGCCCTAGCGCATAACGGCTGATATAAGCGGTTTCTGGGTGATTTAAGCTTTGAGCGAACCCCGCCTCAGGGGGGAGGTAATCCATTCTGACGCTGATCACTCTGACCGTACCAGGGTGTAGCTCATCTGGGCGGGCCCGCATCATGCCATGTCTGGCCATCCAATCCATTTCACCATGGTAGCCAGCATCTAGCCAGCGTTGGAGCTGTGCTTCGTGCTGAGTTAGATCGACATCGCTGATCCCGACATGCTGAAAGCCGAGATCTTGGCCCCATAGCTTAATTTTGTCGGTAAGATCGCGGTAGTCGATAGTCATGCTTTGTGGTACCTGGCTTTATTGGGGGCGGAAGTGTACCACACTCATTCTAGTTGTTGAGGGAAATTGCACCCGCTAATCATGAAGTGGTCGATCAATGAATGGTTAGAATCATAGCCTGAGTCGGATCTATACTGATGTGATTGCGGTATCTGTTGGAAAAACAATCAGCAATAGTATGCTCTGTGGCTGGCAGGAGGAAAGTGACAATGACGGGACATGGGTCAGAACGGCTTTATTTGGCAGAGCAGGTTCGACAGGGAGAAAAAGAAGCGGCTCGGCAATCACAGCTTGAAATGTACCAATTGATGGAGCGCGCAGGTGCGGCAGTCTTTGCTCAACTAGGCCATTATTATCCTCAATTCCGACAGATATTGATCTGTTGCGGAGGGGGAAATAATGGCGGTGATGGTTATGTTGTGGCTCGGTTAGCCCGGCAAGCCGGGTATTCTGTGACCCTTTGGCAGCTGGGAAATTCAGAGCAATTGGTGGGTGATGCGGCGAAGGCCAGAGATGCTTGGTTGGCGGATGGTGGAACGATAAACGCTCCGGCAGAGGCGATACCTGAGACGGTTGACGTTATTGTCGATGCTTTATTGGGAACAGGGTTGGCAGGATCTGTACGATCCGATGTGGGAAAGTTGATCACAATGATCAATCGGCGATCGGTGCCCGTGGTTGCCGTCGATATCCCCTCTGGACTTTGCGCCAATACCGGGCGAGTACTGGGTGAGGTGATATTGGCAGCCGTGACCGTGACCTTCATTGGCTGTAAGCAAGGGTTGATGACGGGTCAGGCCGCCCGTTACATTGGCCAGTTGGTATTTGCTGGGCTTGGGGTTTCGGCTGTATTTGATCATTTATGTTTACCGGCTGTCAGGCGGGTGACAGCGACGGATGTTGACCGCTGTTTACCCCCTCGTAGTCGTACGGCTCACAAAGGCGATCATGGTCGGATCCTGTGTGTCGGTGGCGATCATGGTATGGGCGGCGCGATCCGACTTGCCGCTCAGGCTGCTGCCCGCACTGGCGCTGGACTCACCGCCGTCATCACGCAACCTGACAATGTATTGTCAATTATCACTGCGATCCCTGAAATAATGGCAAAAGGTTGGGATGGTAGTGCTGGTGATATTGAATCGCGTTGTCGCTGGGCCGATGTCGTCGTGCTAGGTCCGGGACTCGGCCTGTCTGACTGGAGTCGATTGCTGTATCACGCTGTGGCAACAACAGCAAAAAAGTTGGTTATTGATGCCGATGGATTGAACTTATTAGCGATCTCTCCAGACTATAAAAATAATCGTATAATCACGCCTCATCCCGGCGAAGCGGCTCGTCTGCTGTGCTGCTCTGTTGCAGAGGTCGAAGCGGATCGTTTTGTTGCTGTCAGGGCGCTACAGCAAAAATATGGCGGGGTGGCAGTATTAAAAGGTGCTGGCACTCTCATTGATGATGGCAATCAGTGCTGGTTGTGTGCGGCGGGAAACCCCGGTATGGCGACTGGTGGTATGGGTGATGTACTGTCGGGCATTATTGGTGCCTTACTTGGACAAGGGCTGTCATTACTTGATGCGGCAAAATGTGGTGTATGGATCCATAGTACGGCAGCTGATCGCTGCGCGATAGATGGGGAGCGTGGTATGCTTGCCAGCGACTTGTTCCCTTATATTCGACAATTAGTAAATCCAAGATAAAGAATACAATGCAAACATTTGAAACCCTACTTGCTGATGAGCAGGCCACTGTAGATCTTGGCCATCAATTGGCCCACGCTTGCGAGCGTCAAACTACTATCTACCTCCATGGTGATCTGGGGGCAGGTAAAACCACTTTTAGTCGTGGTTTTATTCGTTCACTGGGTCATATTGGCAATGTGAAAAGCCCGACCTATACGCTCGTTGAGCCGTATGAATTGCCACCTTGGCAGGTTTATCATTTTGATTTGTACCGCTTGGCTGATCCTGAAGAACTGGAGTTTATGGGGATCCGTGACTATTTTTCTGACGATGCCATTTGTTTGGTTGAGTGGCCAGAAAAAGGTGCGGGCTTATTACCAGAACCGGATCTGGAGTTAGATATGCGTTATGAGGGTGAACAGCGAAAAGTCACCATCACCGCAAATAATGACTACGGTTGTGCGCTGATAAAACGTTTGGAGTTGTACAGATAGGATGTCGTTACGGGCTTTTTTTAATGCAGTCATTATAAGTGCGGGGCTACTTAGCTCAATGGTTATGGCCAACGAGTTAAAGGGAGTCCGTGTCTGGCCTGCGCCTGATGAGACCCGAGTGGTACTCGACATGCAGGATAAGGCGGAGTATAGCTATTTTACTTTGACGAAACCTGATCGTCTGGTGGTTGATTTAAAGCAGACTTCACTAAAAACAAAGTTGCCTATCGTGGTGAAAGGCAGTGCGGTACTCAAAACTATTCGCAGTAGTGGCGCGCCCGAGAAGGGCACATATCGGTTGGTGTTTGAAACTAAAACCGGTACTAAACCGTCATTGTTCACCTTGGCTCCCACTCCGGATGGGCATGCAAGTCATCGCTTGGTCTTGGATTTGCCTCATGCGAAAAGTCAGGTGGATAGCGCCGAGTTATCTGCTGCGACAAAACCTGTGACGAACCAGAAAGCAATATTACCTTATGGTACCGATGACATCATTGTCGCGGTTGATCCTGGTCACGGGGGAGAAGATCCGGGTTCAATTGGACCTAGTAGCAAATATGAAAAAAATGTCACGCTGCGGATTGCCCAAATGGTGGCAGATCGTATCAATGCGACGCCTGGTATGAAGGCCGTACTTACTCGGCGTGGGGATTATTTTGTTAATCTGAATAAGCGCTCTGAAATTGCTCGTAAGAATAAAGCCCATCTGCTGGTCTCGATTCATGCTGATGGTTTTCATACGCCTAAACCCCACGGAGCATCGGTGTGGGTATTAAATACCCGCCGTGCTAATAGTGAAATCGGCCGTTGGCTGGAGCAGCATGAGAAGCAGTCTGAATTGTTGGGTGGTGGTGATGTATTGTCTGGCGATACAGATGATCAATACCTCAGCATGGCGGTGTTAGATCTGCAGTTTAGCCATTCTCAAAAAGAAGGCTATGACGTTGCCTCACGGGTGCTGAAACAGTTGAGCAAGGTGGCATCACTCCATAAAACGAAGCCTGAGCATGCCAGTTTGGCGGTATTGAAATCACCGGATATTCCATCGTTGTTGGTGGAAACGGGGTTTATTACTAATCCGAAAGAAGAACGCTTGCTTAACTCAACCTCGCATCAGAGGCAGTTGGCAGATGCGGTCTACCGTGGCGTGCTATCCTATTTTAATGACAAGCCACCAGAAGGCACCTTGTTTGCTTCACGGCAGCAAGGCATAAAGCATAAGGTGAGCAGTGGTCAATCGTTGAGTGTCATTGCCAGCAAGTATGGTATGACCGTCGAGGCGATAAAAAACGCGAATAACTTGAAATCGAATACCTTACGTATTGGTCAGGTTTTGGTGATCCCAGGCAAAGCCCTTGCGGCACCCGTAGCGACGGCAGTACCGAAAGCTAAATCTCAGCCAATGGCTAAAACCTTAACACATACGGTTAAGCGCGGTGAGTTTCTTGGCAAGGTGGCCAGTCAGTATGGGGTGTCGGTAGCAAGTATCCGTAAATTGAATGCATTGCGCTCCGATGAACTTGCGATTGGGCAAAAACTTAAGATCGATATTACGAACCGTAAAACGGTTAAGCATACGGTCAAGCGGGGTGAATTTCTCGGTAAAATCGCTGCTCATTATGGGGTCAGTATCACGCGTTTACGTGATGCCAATAAATTGCGCTCAGATAAATTGGCTGTAGGTCAACAATTGACCATACCAAGTAGCTAAATAAAAGCGTAAAATCAAATATTTATAGATATCGGTAAAATTATGCCCATTCAGATCTTGCCTGCTAGGTTGGCAAACCAAATTGCCGCTGGTGAAGTTGTTGAGCGGCCAGCCTCGGTGGTCAAAGAACTGGTTGAGAACAGTCTTGATGCAGGTGCAACCCGTATTGATATTGATATTGATAAAGGGGGGAGCCGTACCATCCGAATTCGGGATAATGGCAAAGGGATCCCGAAAGAGGAACTGGGCTTGGCATTGAGCCGTCATGCAACATCCAAAATTACCACGCTCGATGATCTTGAAGCCATTGTTAGCCTTGGGTTTCGCGGCGAGGCATTGGCCAGTATCAGTTCTGTATCGCGCCTGACTTTGACGTCTCGGACAGAGGAGCAAGAGCAGGCGTGGGCGGCGTATGCTGAAGGACGAGACATGGAGGTCCAGCTTAAACCCTCAGCCCATCCTATCGGTACGACATTAGAAGTGCTGGATCTGTTTTTCAATACCCCTGCCCGGCGTAAATTTCTTCGAACGGAAAAAACCGAGTTTGGCCATATTGATGAGCTGTTAAAACGTATTGCCCTCAGCCGAATGGATGTGACGATTAACCTGCGGCATAACGGTAAAATGATCCGGCAATACCGAGCAGCTACCACACAGATCCAGAAAGAACGCCGTTTGGCTTCGGTGTGTGGCAGTGCTTTCCTTGAGCATGCTTTGGCGGTTGAATTAGCGCACGGAGATTTAACCCTGACGGGGTGGATTTGCAGCCCGCAGGGCGCGCGTAGCCAAAACGATATTCAATACTGTTACGTCAATGGCCGGATGATGAAAGATAAACTGATCAATCATGCCATTCGCCAAGCTTATGAAGCGAGTTTGGCCCCGGATCAGTATGCCGCTTATGTGTTATTCATTGATGTTGATCCGCATCAAGTGGACGTCAATGTCCATCCGGCTAAGCATGAAGTGCGCTTTCATCAGGCTCGGTTGGTGCATGACTTTATTTGTCAGGGGCTCCAGAGTGCATTAATTGAAGGAGCCGCCGATGATGCTACGGTACTGACCGTGCCTCGACCAAGAGCCAGTGCTCAAGGTGGTGGGGAGCGTGATGAGATGGCATCAGAGTATGCATATCGCGTCTCTGAGCCCTCGTTACATGGTGTTGAGGAGCCGGATGCGGCATTAGCCGCTATTGCTAATACGCCGGATTACCCCAATAAAGCGCCATCACAAGAGTGGCTGTCAGCGGCACCATCTCGGAATACTGAATCGATAGGAGCATCTTCAGCACAACGTACGGGCCATGAGCGTTCATTTCGTAGTGAACGGGAACATTCATCAGCACACACCGCGAATTCGTCCCGATCTGGCGGGTCGCCCCATCATCATGATGACGGGCCTACACCTGAAGAGATTGATGCTTATCAACAACTGCTACAGACGGTTGCGCCGACAGCCTCGGTCACGTCTTATCCTCCTCTCGATGCTCGCCCAGTGACGTTGCCTGCGCAACAGGCTTCCATATCTTCCGTCCCCCCCATGCGTCAAGATGCCTTGGGGGGCAGCAATGGGATTGGTCTGGGGAAAGCCTTATGTTTGGTTGAGCAGAAATTTTTGTTGGTCAGCCGTGATGATGGGGTCTCGTTACTGGGGTTGGAGCGGGCCCAACACTTACGAACCAAAGGGCAATTGCGTCAGGCGCAATATGAAGGGCTTAAGCCACAGCCCTTGTTGATCCCACACGCCGTGCCTGTTGAGCCGAGTATGGTAGACTGTATCGAACAACATGCCTTATTGCTCAAACAGCTAGGGATCCAGCTTAAAGCCAAGAACAAACAAAGTTTGATCATTCTGTCTGTCTGTCAGCCGCTGCGACAGCAGAATTTGCAAAAGCTTATCCCGTTATTGCTGGGTTACTTGGCCGCTGTGGCCGACGATCCTGATGCTCAGGGGTGGGAACCGTTATTGGACTGGCTAGCCGGGCAATTGGTGAGTCCTTCTGAGGCCTTTAGCTTGTCACAGGCCATCCAGTTGGTGACAGAGCTGGAGCAACTTTGGGGGGCCGAACTTGAACATTATTATCCAACATTGCTACGACGGGTTGATCTCGCGGCAGCAATAGAAGCATTTGATTATGACTAAGCCACTACCACAAGCCATTTTTTTGATGGGGCCAACAGCATCGGGTAAAACCGATTTGGCCATTCGTTTACGCCAACAACTCCCGGTGGAGTTGATAAGTGTCGATTCTGCCCTTATCTATAAAGGAATGGACATAGGCACGGCCAAGCCAGATGCTGATGAGCTGGCTTTAGCCCCGCATCGATTGCTAGATATTCGTGATCCAGCGCAAAGTTATTCAGCTGCAGACTTTCGTGCAGATGCACTAAAGGAAATGGCTGATATAGTGGCAGCAGGCCGAATTCCTTTACTGGTTGGTGGTACCATGTTGTACTACAAAGCATTATTGGAAGGTTTATCACCTTTGCCCGCTGCAGATCCGGTTATTCGGGCTCAAATTGAGCAAGAGGCAGAGGCGCGGGGGTGGTTGGCCATGCATGAGGAACTGGTCAGGATTGATCCGGTAGCCGGGGCTCGTATTCATCCTAATGACCCTCAGCGATTATCACGAGCATTGGAAGTTTTTCGTATTTCGGGTAACACTTTAACTGAGCTGACGAAAACCCAAGGTGATGCCTTACCTTACAAGGTTCACCAATTTGCAATAATGCCCAAGGACAGGGCTGTACTGCATCAGCGGATCGAGCAGCGTTTTGACAAAATGATCAAAGCTGGTTTTGAACAGGAAGTTCGTGCTTTGTATGATCGCGGTGATCTGCACCCTGATCTGCCGTCAATACGTTGTGTCGGTTATCGCCAGATGTGGGAATATTTGGACGGGACTTGTGATTTAGATGAAGCGGTTTTCCGTGGTATCTGCGCAACTCGTCAATTGGCGAAGCGTCAGATCACCTGGCTAAGAAGCTGGAATGAACTGACGTGGTTGGATAGCAGTAATGTAGAATTAGCCGTACAAACGGTCACAAACTCTGTTAGATGTGACGTTTGAATAGCGTGTATACTCACTACTGTTTTGCGTGTTTTTAATTGTGTTCGTTGCTAACTACAACTACAAACTAATAAAGGAAAAGAAAAAATGGCTAAGGGGCAATCTCTGCAAGACCCGTTTTTGAACGCTTTGCGTCGTGAAAGAATCCCTGTATCGATCTATCTGGTCAACGGTATCAAGTTACAAGGCCAGATCGAATCTTTTGATCAGTTCGTGATCCTATTGAAAAATACTGTTAACCAGATGGTGTATAAGCATGCTATCTCAACAGTAGTTCCTGCTCGTCCAGTGAATCACCACCATGCTGGTGATCGTCCTGCGACGGGTGAGCGTTCTCAGGACAAACCTGAAGAGTAAAAGTTCTTCATTAAGGAGTTGGTTGCTTGTTTGACCGTTATGAATCCGGTGAGCAGGCAATTCTTGTACATATCAACTTCACGCAAGAAGGGGAATGGGAAGACTTAAGCGAATGTGAAATGCTGGTCTCCTCTGCGGGAGTCAATACGCTACGTGTTGTTACAGGTAGTCGTAAAACTCCCCACCCTAAGTATTACGTGGGCGAAGGTAAGGCACAGGAAATTGCCGAAGCAGTTCGGGCTGAAGACGCCGATATTGTTATATTTAACCATTCACTCTCTCCAGCGCAAGAGCGAAATCTGGAGCAAATTTGTAAATGCAGGGTTGTGGACCGTACGGGCCTGATCTTGGATATTTTTGCTCAACGTGCGCGTACCCATGAGGGTAAGCTACAAGTCGAGCTGGCTCAGCTGCGTCATATCTCTACTCGACTGATCCGTGGTTGGACTCACCTTGAACGCCAAAAAGGCGGGATTGGTTTGCGAGGGCCAGGTGAAACCCAGTTGGAAACCGACCGCCGTTTACTTCGTGAGCGGATCAAGACGATTTTACGGCGTCTTGATAAGGTAGCGAAACAGCGTGATCAAGGGCGTCGAGCCCGTAATCGGGCGGAAATCCCGACGATTTCGCTAGTGGGGTACACCAATGCGGGCAAATCGACCTTGTTTAACCGTGTTACTAATGCTGGCGTGTATGCGGCTGATCAGCTGTTTGCGACGTTAGATCCAACCTTGCGAAAAATTGATGTGGTCGATGTTGGCACTTCGATTCTGGCAGATACTGTTGGCTTTATTCGTCATTTGCCGCATGACTTAGTGGCTGCATTTAAGGCGACATTGAAAGAAACTCAGGATGCGACCCTGTTGCTGCATGTGGTAGATGCCAGTGATGATCGTTTTCGTGAAAATATCGAAGCGGTAGATACGGTACTGGAAGAGATTGACGCTGGCGATGTTCCCATGTTGCTGGTGATGAACAAGATAGACAATCTGGAAGGCGCTACACCTCGCATCGAAAGAGATGACGAAGGCCGACCTTGCAGGGTGTGGGTTTCGGCGATGGAAGGGCAGGGTATCGATCTGCTATTCGAAGCCTTGACTGAGTGTTTATCTGGCACCATGGTAAAACATACGCTTTGTTTACCGCCTCAGTACATTGGGCGTATGCGAAGCAAGTTTTATCAGTTAGGCTGTATTGTCAGTGAAGAATATGAGACTGATGGCAGTCTCAGAATTGATATACGTTTACCATTGGCAGACTGGTCTCGATTGCAAAAAAGAGAAAGTACTTCGTTAGATGACTTTATCGTTGCTTAATGGACTGCTAGAGTAATAAGAAAAACTGTCGTCATATCATATTGATGGAGTTCTATAATGGCGTGGAATGAGCCTGGTAACAACGGCGGCCGTGATAAAGACCCTTGGGGGAACAATAATCGCGGTGGTCGAGATCAAGGTCCACCGGATTTGGATGAGGTTTTTTCAAAACTAAGTCGTAAATTCGGTGGTATTTTTGGGAATAAAAAGGGACCTTCAACTGGCGGTAGTGCAGTCGGTTTAGGGGCAATTGCGGTGTTGGCGGCAATAGTATGGGGCGTATCGGGCTTCTATACCATTGGCGAAGCTGAGCGTGGTGTTGTACTGCGCTTCGGTAAGGTCGTACCTGAAATGGTTGATCCGGGTTTGAACTGGCGACCTCGATTTATCGATGAAGTGATACCCGTTAACGTTCAGGCAATCCGTTCTTTGCGCAGCTCAGGTTTGATGCTAACCAAAGACGAGAACGTACTGAAAGTTGAAATGGATGTTCAGTACCGTGTCGCGGAACCTGAGAAATACCTGTTCAGTGTAACCAATGCGGATGACAGCCTGCGTCAGGCGACTGATTCAGCATTGCGTGCGGTTATTGGTGACTCCACCATGAACCAGGCGTTGACTACTGGTCGTCAGGTGATCCGCGCGAATACGCAAGAAGCTATTGATAACATCATCAAGAAATATGACATGGGTCTGCTTGTTGTTGATGTGAACTTCCAGTCTGCACGTCCGCCAGAAGAGGTGAAAGATGCCTTTGATGATGCGATTGCTGCACGAGAAGATGAAGAGCGTTTTGTCCGTGAAGCCGAAGCCTACAGCAACGATATTTTGCCAAAAGCTACCGGTCGAGCAGAACGTATTAAGAAAGAAGCCGAAGGTTACTCTGAGCGTGTGATCAATGGTGCGTTGGGTGAAGTGGCACAGTTTAATAAACTGTTACCGCAATACCTGGCTGCTGAAGAAGTGACCCGCAATCGTTTGTATCTTGAAACGATGGAGCGAGTTTATGCCAATACCAGTAAGGTGATGGTTGACTCCGATTCAAGCGGTAACTTACTTTATTTGCCGCTGGATAAACTGGTTAATCCTAGTCAGCAAAGCACTAAGCCAAAACAGAGCACTAGTGGTAATTATGGGATTGAGCTGGAGAAAGTGAAAACTGCCCCAGCCACGGCCCCTGCGCCACGAGCTGATACCAGCCGTCAAGGGAGATATTAATTATGCGTAAGTTAATGATCCCAGTGATTGTGGTATTTATCGCGACGTTGTTGATGTCGATGTTTGTGGTACAGGAAGGCGAGCGCGGAATCGTGGTGCGATTCGGTCGTATCTTAAAAGATGCCAATTCGGATGTGGCGCGTATCTATGAGCCTGGTCTGCACTTTAAAGTGCCAGTGTTTGATAGTGTTCGCCGATTAGATGCTCGTATCCAGACCATGGATGATCAGGCCGATCGTTTTGTTACGTCTGAGAAGAAAGACGTGATCATCGATACCTACGTGAAGTGGCGTATTGAAGATTTTGGTAAGTATTACCTAACAACGGGTGGTGGTAACGAGTCAACGGCTGAAGCGCTGCTTAAGCGTAAAGTGGTTGATAGCCTGCGTTCTGAAATTGGTTCGCGTGAGATCAAGCAAATTGTCTCGGGCCCTGATCGTTCTAGCCCTGAACCTACGGCGGATGACGTTGCACCTGCATCTGATATTGTCGCTGAAGTTGCCCCTCGTAAAGAAGTGGAAGGCCAGCGTGATCAGATCATGGAAAACGTGCTAGCGGATATTAAGATTAGTGCAATGAAAGACTTGGGTGTTGATGTGGTTGACTTCCGTATGAAGAAAATCAATCTGCCTGATGAGATCAGTGAATCTATCTATCGTCGTATGCGCGCAGAACGTGAGTCGGTTGCCCGTAAGCATCGTTCTCAAGGTCGTGAGAAGGCTGAAGTTATTCGTGCTGAGTCTGAGTTAAAAGTTGCCACCATTCTGGCAGATGCGAATCGTGAAGCCTTGGTGGTTCGTGGTAATGCAGATGCAGAAACGGCTGAGATTTATGCCGCATCCTTTAACAAGAACCCGGAATTCTATGACTTCCTGCGTTCGTTGAAGGCCTATGAGAACAGCTTTAATTCGAAGAGTGATATTCTGGTAATTGACCCGAATACGGAATTCTTCAAGTATATGAAAGATGCAAGCGGCACCGTGAACTAAGATTCCCGGTAGCGGATGAAAGGCAAGACTTCGGTCTTGCCTTTTTTTTGCCTGTTATTTCCCTTGAATTGAGTGTGTTGAACTCTCCTTGAGTCCGTACTCAGGTTACTTGGGTATATACTGCAACCCAAATATGATTAGGGGACGAAAATGGATAATACAATATGGGTAGCGCTCGGCTTAGTCTTGGTCTTTGAAGGGCTTGGACCGTTACTGGCTCCGCGAGGCTGGCGCAATATGGTGAGTCAGTTGAGCCAGCAAGATGATAATAGCTTGCGTCGTATCGGTGGTTGTCTGGTGGTTGCGGGTGGAGTGATGGCTTATATGATGTATCTTCGTCTGTAAATACCGAATATGTTTGCTCGTGATACTGGCCTGGTGGAAAAAGAGATCATGGTCAAAAATGACTGCAAGGTAACCTTTAAGGTGCTAGAATCCTTTTTTAACTACTGATAGACGAAGAAAGATGGCAAATAATGTAGTCGTTCTTGGCACCCAATGGGGTGACGAAGGTAAAGGAAAGATCGTTGATCTTTTAACTGAAGATGCAAAGTATGTAGTACGCTACCAAGGTGGCCATAATGCTGGACACACTCTTGTTATTGACGGTGAGAAGACAGTCCTTCACCTGATCCCATCAGGTATCTTACGTGACAACGTTAAATGCATCATCGGTAACGGTGTTGTACTTTCTCCAGACGCACTGATGAAAGAAATGGGTCCACTAGAAGAACGTGGTATTCCTGTTCGTGAGCGTCTGTTCCTGTCAGAAGCGTGTCCGCTAATTCTTCCATACCATGTTGCGCTCGATCAGGCTCGTGAAATTGCTCGCGGTAAAAAAGCGATCGGTACAACTGGTCGTGGTATCGGTCCTGCTTACGAAGACAAAGTTGCTCGTCGCGGTCTGCGTGTGGGTGATCTATTCGATAAGGCTGCATTTGCTGACAAGCTAAAAGAAGTGATGGCTTACCATAACTTCCAGCTTGAGCACTACTACAATGCTGAGCCTGTGAGCTACGAAGAAGTTCTTGAAAACGTTATGGCTCAGGCGGATATCCTGACTGCAATGGTTATTGATGTGACTAAAGAACTTGATGATGCGCGTCTACGTGGCGACAAGATCATGTTCGAAGGCGCTCAGGGTACACTGCTTGATATCGATCACGGTACTTACCCGTATGTAACATCTTCGAATACTACCGCTGGTGGTGTTGCTGCAGGTTCTGGTTTTGGTCCTCGTCACCTAGGTTACATCCTGGGTATCGCTAAAGCTTACTGTACTCGCGTAGGTGCAGGTCCATTCCCGACTGAACTTTACGATGGCCTAGATAAGCAGGATCCTGTAGGTAAGCACCTAGGTACTGTTGGTCATGAGTTCGGCGCTACAACGGGTCGTCTACGTCGTACTGGTTGGTTTGATGCGGTGGCTATGCGTCGTGCTGTACAAATCAACTCTATCTCAGGTTTCTGTCTGACTAAGCTTGACGTACTTGACGGTCTGAAAGAGCTGAAAATTTGCACTGGCTACAAAACCCAATCTGGTGAACTTCTAGAAGTATCTCCAATGGCCGCTGATGCTTATGAGAACCTTGAGCTGATCTACGAAACAATGCCTGGTTGGTCTGAGAATACTGTTGGCGTGAAATCATTAGATGAGCTCCCACAAGCAGCGTTGAATTACATCGCACGTATTGAAGAGCTAACGGGTGTGCCAATCGATATTATTTCGACTGGTCCTGACCGTAACGAAACTATCATCAAGGTTCACCCATACGCTGAGTAATTGCTAACGCGATTATGAGTCATCTTGATGAGATTGAAAGCCAACCGAGAGGTTGGCTTTTTTTTATCGCCAGAGATTGGCTGAGCGTGGATCTTGGTTCCAAATATTGGTAACGACGATTGCTTGAAAATATCATTGCCGCTATTTATTTGAAGGCTGGTAAATGTGATTCCTCCTCAAATTTTGTCTAAAGTATTACCGGCCATTGCCGATAAATAAACCACGTTTGGATAGAGATTTGCTGATGAAATTGCGTCCCTTACTTCTGAGTTTGACATTGCTGGCTGCGACACCTGCGTCGGCATTGGAAGCAGTGGGTGATGCTGTACCTGTGTATAGTGATAATGAACTGGCTCGAATGTTTGAAAGCAATACTCAGTTACAGCGGGTCAAAGCCGATGATTGTCAGTTAGTACAAGATATTGAAGCTCGAGCTATCCGAGTTGAGTCACCGTCCTATCAATTCCTTTATGGGGACATGCTGGCATGGGGGGTTTGTGTTAAGCGTGACGTTGAGCTTGGTGTGTATTATATGCAGTTGGCCGCTCAGCAGGGTTCCCCCGCTGCATTAGAACAGCTTGGTCGATACTATTCTCAAGGGAAATTGGTCCAACAGGATAAAGAACGTGCGATTCCGTATTTGCGTGAAGCCGCTGCAATGGGCAATGTGAATGCACGGATCCAATTGGCGGAACTGCTATTAAGTAATTACGGTAGCCCGTTAGATTTTGAAGATGCTTACCGCTGGCTGTATAACACCGTGGCTGCTAGCCATCGAGTTCACAGTAAAATCTCCCACCTGCGTCAAGGGCTAGAAAACCGCATGCCAGCCAATGTTATTGCGCGGGCTAAAAGGCGTGATAGCTTCTGGTAATAATGCCGCGTCATCGAGGCTGCTGAATAAAAATAAACAGAGAGGCAGATACGCCTCTCTGTTATCTATCCAACGGTTAACCGTGGCCGTTATAGCACTTTGTGTGGGCCGAAACACTCATAATGTAAGTGATCTTCCGCTATACCCATCGCCAGTAATTGCTTGGCAATATTCTGCATAAAGCCAACAGGTCCACAGCAATAAAAATGCATATTAGGCTCAGACAATGGTTCACTCAGCGGCGTAAGATCCATGATGCCAGCCGTGTGGAAGTCTTCTGCCGGATGATCAGATGCCAGCGGTTCTCGATACCAGACATGGTTTGATATATGAGTATGTTGCTCGGCCAAGGCTGCAACATGAGCGTTGAATGCATGGTGACGACCATTTTCAGCCGCGTGTAACCAATGAACATTGGCTTGATGTTGGGTCAGCGTTTCTAGCATCGATAACATCGGAGTGAGTCCGACTCCCGCTGAAATCAATGTCACTGGTGTGGTTGGTTCTACGTCTAAAAAGAAGTCTCCCGCAGGAGGCGCTAGACTAACGTTATCGCCGACGTTCAAGTGATCATGCAAGAAGTTAGAGACTTTGCCACCCGTCTCTCGCTTAACAGAAATACGGTAATGGTCATTTTGTGGCGCACATGACAGGCTGTACTGGCGAATTTCTTGGAATTCAAATGACCCCGGTTGTAGATAGATCCCCAGATATTGGCCAGGTTTGAACGCTGCAACGTCACCGCCGTCAACTGGTTTAAACGTAAAGCTAGTGATCACATCGCTTTCCATTTTTTTCTCTGCGAGTGTGAATTGGCGAGTGCCTCGCCAGCCTCCAGCCTTGGTTTCATTGTCCTGATAGATGGCTTCTTCGCGCTGGATAAATACATTTGCTAATACACCATAAGCATCAGCCCATGCATCCAGAACCTCTTGGCCTGGAGACAGCAGCTCATCAATGGTGCTTAACAGATGGCTACCCACAATCGCGTATTGTTCCGCAGTGATCATAAAACTGGTGTGTTTCTGAGCAATTTTTTCTACGGCTGGCAATAATACAGCAAGGTTATCAATGTTGTTGGCATAGGCACAAATCGCGTTGAACAATGCTTCACGCTGATCGCCATTGCGTTGATTACTCATATTGAAAATATCTTGTAGTTCCGGGTTATGCTGGAACATACGAGTATAAAAATGCGCGGTTAAGGCCGGGCCAGTTTGGGCAATCACTGGCGCTGTCGCTTTGATGATTGCAATCGTATTTGAATTGAGCATGACTTTACCTATTTATAATGTTGCATTCATTATGCATGTTTTACTGGGTTTTTATCTGATCTGTATCTTTTAGTCAATAAGAAGATTAAAATGGCAGCAGGAGGAGTTATTGTGCAATTGACAAGTTTTACCGATTATGGCCTTAGAGCCCTCATATACCTGGCCACTTTGCCGCAAGGTGAGTTGGCGAGCATTACTAAAGTGACAGACGTATATGGTGTCTCTCGAAATCATATGGTGAAAATCATTAACCGGCTCGGCCAATTAGGCTACATCGAGACCGTGCGAGGTAAGAATGGTGGGATCCGTTTAGGAATGCCTGCCGAGAAGGTCATTATTGGTGATGTTGTCAGGGCAATAGAGCCACTGCAGATTGTTAACTGTAGTGAAGAGTTTTGTCACATTACGCCGGCATGCCGCTTAAAAGGAATGTTGTTTTCAGCACGTCAGGCATTTTTGGACGAGCTTGATCGGCACTCCCTTGCGAGTCTGATTGACGATAATCCGCCGCTGCGGGTATTGCTGGATCGACCGATTGACTAGTCAAACGTCAATCAATAACTTCTCAATCAATTGAGTGGAGCAGAGAATTTAGACTTTGTTCCCGTCTGTTCACCTATGGCTTGGATATACTACAGTTATATCTTCGCCAACTTGGATCTAACTATGTCAAAAGGTACTACCGATTTACCGGTCGACCCTTTTCGCGATCGCGAAGCTTCAAATTACGAAAACCCGATTCCCAGCCGAGAAATGTTGCTGGAGGTGATCCGTGGGTTTTCTACACCGATCAGTCGCGATCAGCTGTTCGAAGAACTGAAACTAGAGGGTGATGATCAGTATGAAGGCCTACGTCGCCGCCTGCGCGCGATGGAGCGTGATGGTCAACTGATTTTTACCCGCCGTCAGTGTTATGCGCTGCCGGAACGTCTTGACCTGATCAAAGGCCATGTCATTGGCCACCGTGATGGGTTTGGCTTCTTGCGTCCTGATGGCGCGAAAGGTAAAGACGATGATTTAATGCTGCCTCACCACCAGATGCGCGGTGTGATCCACGGCGATTATATTTTGGCTCAGGTTGCTGGTACGGATAAGCGTGGCCGTCGTGAAGGGCGGGTAGTCCGTGTACTTAAGCACTATGAAGGGCAGATCGTCGGTCGCTTCTTCGTTGAAGACGGCATGGGCTATGTGGTGCCGGATGATTCCCGTATTGCACAGGATATTGTGATCTCGAATGAACATCGCCAGGGAGCCCGCATGGGTAATGTGGTCGTGGTTGAGATCAATCAGCGTGCGACACGTCAACATAACGCGATGGGCAAAATTGTCGAAGTACTGGGCGAAAATATGGCGCCGGGTATGGAAATTGAAATTGCCTTGCGTACTCACGATATTCCGCATGAATGGCCATCTGAAGTTGATAAGCAAATTCAAGGCCTAGGCGAAGAAGTGCCAGAAGAAGCCAAGCAAGGACGTGTTGATTTACGCAGCCTGCCATTGGTGACTATCGATGGCGAAGATGCCCGTGACTTTGATGATGCCGTGTACTGTGAGCGTAAAAAGTCCGGAGGCTGGCGCTTGTGGGTTGCTATCGCGGATGTGAGTTATTATGTGCGTCCGGGAACGGCATTAGACAATGAAGCGGTTAAACGCGGTAACTCAGTGTATTTCCCGTCTCAGGTGATCCCTATGCTACCGGAAGTACTGTCTAACGGCTTGTGCTCGCTGAATCCTCAGGTGGATCGCCTGTGCATGGTCTGCGAAATGACCATTTCAGAGGCGGGTAACCTGTCAGGTTACAAGCACTATGAAGCGGTAATGAACTCCCATGCTCGCCTGACTTATACCAAGGTCAGTAAGATGCTCGAAGGTGATGAGGAACTGCGTGAGCGTTATGCGCCGCTGGTACCGCACATTGAAGAGCTGTACAGCATGTATAAGGTGCTCAAGGATGCTCGTGAAGAGCGTGGTGCGATTGAGTTTGAAACGGTAGAAACTCAGTTTATCTTCAATGCGGATCGTAAGATTGATCGTATCGTGCCGGCTGTGCGTAATGACGCCCATAAAATCATCGAAGAATGTATGATTTTAGCAAACATCGCTTCGGCTCGTTTTGTTGAGAAATCAAAAGAGCCTGCGCTGTATCGTGTGCATGATATGCCAGGGGAAGAGCGCCTGGTTGGTTTCCGTGATTTCTTGGGTGAGTTAAGCCTGCAGCTTTCCGGCGGTCTAGAGCCGTCACCGAAAGACTATGCGGCGTTGGCACATTTGATTCAAGATCGTCCGGACAAAGAATTAATCCAAACCATGCTATTGCGCTCAATGAAGCAGGCTGTTTATCAGGCTGATAACATTGGTCACTTTGGTTTGGCTCTTAGTCAGTATGCACACTTTACCTCGCCGATCCGTCGTTACCCAGATTTGACCCTGCACCGTGCGCTCAAGTATTTGATCGCGAAGAAAGAAGGGTTGAATAAAGATCGTTGGACGCCGACAGGTGGCTACCATTACTCATTTGATGAGATGGATGCCCTCGGCGAACAGTGCTCAATGACGGAACGTCGGGCTGATGATGCAACGCGTGATGTGGCAGATTGGCTCAAGTGTGAGTACATGCAGGATCACGTTGGCGACGAGTTTGATGGTGTGATTGCCAATGTTACCGGTTTTGGTTTCTTTGTCCGCTTGAACGAGCTAAACATTGATGGCCTGGTACATATTTCAAACTTGGCCAATGATTACTACCAGTATGATCCAATCGGTCAGCGTTTGATTGGTGATAGCTCCGGCCAGATTTACCGTCTAGGTGATACGGTTAAGGTGAAGGTGGCGTCAATCAATTTGAATGACCGTCAGATTGACTTTGATATTGTTGATAGTACCCGCAAGCCTCGTGGCGCCGGTAAAACGGCCAAAGCGCGAGATGCTCGTGATAGTAAAGGTCGCGAGAAAAAACAACGGATGCGCAAAGCCGAAGGCTTACAGCGTCAGAGCCTGAAAACATATCGTGTCGACGAGGGCGAGGCTAAACCAGAGCAGCGTGCTAAGTCGAAAAAGGATCGCAGTTCTGTCCGTAATAAACTGAAGGCGGGCGCGATACCAAAAGCAGAAGGCGATAAAAAGCCGTTCCATAAGCCAGAGGCTGAGGGAACGGATAAGCCGAAACGTAAGAAAAAGTCGACGAAAGCGCGTAAAAAGCAACGTGCGGGTAAGAAAGAACGAGAAGCAAAGAAGAGTTAATCAATGAGTAATGACATGATTTTCGGCATTCATGCCGTTAACGCGGTACTGGCATCCGATCCTGCACGTTTTATTGAGGTCTTTGTCTTAAAAGATCGTCAAGATGATCGCTTGCTACCGGTGATCAACGAGCTACAGATGTTGGGTATTACCATCCAGCAGGCCGGCCGTAAGGCACTGGATGATAAAGTGGACGGCGCTTCTCATCAGGGCATTATTGCTCGTGTTCGCCCTGGCAAGCAGTACAACGAGAATGATCTTGATGACTTGCTGGCGGGCCAGGAGAACCCATTGCTGTTGGTGCTGGATGGCGTGACTGATCCGCATAACTTGGGTGCTTGTCTGCGTAATGCCGATGCTGCTGGTGCGGTAGCCGTGATTGTGCCTAAAGATCGCTCTGCCCAGCTTAACGCCACGGCGAGCAAGGTGGCCTGTGGTGCTGCTGAGATCATGCCCTTGGTGCGTGTTACCAACTTAGCGCGAACAATGCGTGCCTTACAAGATAAAGGCGTGTGGGTGGTGGGTACGGCTGGTGAAGCTACACATGATATCTACCAGAGTAAGCTGACCGGGCCACTTGCAATTGTAATGGGTGCGGAAGGGGAAGGCATGCGTCGCCTGACGCGTGAAACCTGTGATGACCTGATCAAAATTCCGATGGCAGGCTCGGTATCCAGTCTGAATGTATCGGTAGCTACCGGCATTTGCTTGTTTGAGGCTGTACGTCAGCGTCAATAGCCGCCGCGTTTAGTAATAACAATTGCATAAATTAACAGGAGCCTCGCAACGCGTTGCTCCTTTTTTTCGGTGTAATGCCGCGCTGCTCATGGTTACGCAGACGTCTATCTGTCTGAATATCCGGGCTAAGTTCGGCGCATAGATATCTTCCGCTGAAGCGTAAAATTCGCTTGCTTAAATTGCCCGTTCTCTATACTATTCTGCATCCAAATTCTCGGTTATTTATCTTTAGTTCCTTGCTTCTCTTGGACGACCGAGCCAAATCGAGAAGCTGATTAATCCGTAAGGAGCAACCAATGCGTCATTACGAAATCGTATTCATGGTGCACCCTGATCAAAGCGAACAGGTTGCGGGCATGATCGAGCGTTACACTGCTGCTATCAAAGATTCTGGTGGTCAGATTCACCGTCTAGAAGATTGGGGCCGTCGTCAAATGGCTTACCCAATCAACAAACTGCACAAAGCACACTACGTTCTAATGAACGTTGAAGCTGAGCAGTCTGTAGTTGACGAGCTTGAGTCTAACTTCCGCTTCAACGATGCTGTGATCCGTAACATGATCATGCGCACCAAGGGCGCTATCACTGAGCCATCTCCAATGATGAAGGCTAAAGAAGAGCGTTTCACTAAGCGTGAAGAGCGTGCAGACGCTGCACCGTCTGAAGACGAAGCAGCAGCTGAGTAATTGTTAAATGACCAATCGTCTGGTGCTGTCTGGCGTTATCGCTAAACCGCCCAAACGAAGCCAGTCGCTGGCAGGGATCCCTCATTGTCACTTTGTGCTTGAGCATCGTTCCTATCAGCAAGAAGCTAACCTGCCACGCCAAGTGTATTGTTACATCAACGTGGTGGTTAGTGGTCAAGGTCAACAAGTTCTCACTCAAGATTTAGCTGTCGGCAGTCACATTGAGGTAAGCGGCTTTGTCTCTTACCAAACCGGTCGAAATGGTATCGGTAAATTAGTGTTACATGCCGACCACATTGAAAAAATTTAGTTCAGGAGATAAGCCCATGGCACGTTTCTTCCGTCGTCGTAAATTCTGCCGTTTCACTGCAGAAGGCGTTCAAGAGATTGACTACAAAGACGTAGCAACTCTAAAAAACTACATCACTGAAGCGGGTAAGATTGTACCTAGCCGTATCACTGGTACTCGCGCTAAATACCAGCGTCAGCTAGCTCGCGCTATCAAGCGTTCTCGTTACCTAGCACTTCTACCGTACACAGATAAGCATCTGTAATCGGTAGCGGTTTAATTAAGTTTAAGAGGACAAGATAATGCAAGTTATTCTACTTGATAAAATCGGTAACCTAGGTAGCCTAGGCGATCAGGTTAACGTTAAAGCTGGTTACGCTCGTAACTTCCTTATCCCACAGGGCAAGGCAGTTATGGCTACTAAAGCGAACGTTGAGATGTTCGAAGTACGTCGTGCAGAGCTAGAAGCTAAAGTTGCTGAGCAACTAGCTGCTTCTCAAACACGTGCTGACGCTCTTAACGCGCTAGAAGCAGTAGTTATCGCATCTAAAGCAGGTGACGAAGGTAAACTATTCGGTTCTATCGGTACGCGTGATATCGCTGATGCAATCACTGCAGCTGGCGTTAAAGTAGTTAAAAGCGAAGTTCGTCTTCCAGAAGGCGCACTACGTACTACTGGCGAATTCGAAGTTAGCATCCAGCTACACTCTGAAGTATTCGCAACTATCACTCTAAACGTTGTAGCTGAAGCTTAATAACGTCTAGTGTTGATATGAAAAGCCAGCCTTCGGGCTGGTTTTTTTATGTCTGCTATATCCTGTTATCTCAAGATGTAGGGGCAACGTGAGCTTAGTACGCTCAATTCAAGGGAAATAGGTGCAGGGATCTTCTCCCATTTCGCATATCGGTATACATCCTACATCTTAAACAGAAGATTGATGGTCGTGGCGGAGTCGCGTTTTTTTAGCCCTTCGGGTACCCAGCTGTTCACTTTTTGGGTGTTACTCAACTTGATGGCAACATGTTCATTGACCGCTGTTGTCAGGTTGATCTCGGTTTCCATCGTGCTGTTACTGTTACCTGCAATGCCCGTCATTCGTAAATTAATTTCAATATCTTTCGATGGCTTCCAAGCCATCTTGGCACTGCCTCTAATGATCAGCTCATCGACCATATCGGGCAAGATGATATCATCATCATCAATCTCATCGATATTGGGCTCTTGGTGGCGATAGCCAGGACCTGCTTCCACTTCCATCTGGAAGGTCTCAAGGCGGATTAACTGATAACCCAGACCCGTGGCCAAGGTGAAATCAATGAAATAGGGGCCATAGCGATCATCGAAGTAATTGATGTTGCCAAGCACATAGGTTCGTTCGTTGATTTTCTTATCGCTTTGTAGCTCTATCTGCCCTTTACGCTTGTCTTCTTCCCCATCTTTTTCAGCCAATAAGAGCTTCGCTTCAGCCGTTTGACGATACTGATTTTTAACATAGGTGACACCAACTCGAGTGTTGAGCGTTTGAGAATCGGAATTGCCTCCCAGAGATTGGTAACCCAGCTCGATCTCGCTGCTCCATGGTGGTGGAATACGGGTGGGTTGGTCATCATCGGCAGCGTTGGCATGTCCTTGGACAAGTAGCAACAATGCCAGTAAGTATCTTGCCAATCGGCCTCCTGAAAGATTGAAAACAGCAAGTGTGAACGGAATGCTGAAGTTTACCTTATTTCTGTCAGCGTTGGGTTAAGATTTGGTCACAGGCTTACCATCTACGGTTGATGGGCGTAATATGAAAAATCTCACAGGGAAATTCAAGTTCGACACTATATTGATAGAGGGACTCATCCTGAATTAGGGTATAATGCACGGCTTAGTTTCCGGCAATCATTTCAATTCCTATGGCAGAGAAAAGCAAACCGAATTATTCGAAAGATCCCAAAATGGACGCGATCAAGATGGCGCCGCATTCGCTAGAGGCCGAGCAATCGGTGCTTGGTGGCCTCATGCTCGACAACGAAAAATGGGATGTTGTCGCAGAAAAGGTCGTTGCCAAGGATTTTTACAGCCGTCCTCACCGCATTATCTTTGAGGGTGTGGCAAGTTTGCTGGAAGGGGGGCAACCGCTTGATTTGATCACCCTGTCTGAGCATCTTGAGCGTTCTGCTCAGCTAGAGGATGTAGGTGGTTTTGCCTACTTGGCTGAACTGGCTAAGAATACCCCGTCAGCTGCCAATATCTTAGCGTATGCAGAAATTGTTCGTGAGCGGGCTCTGATCCGTGAAATGATCAGTGTGGCCAATGACATTGCCGATGCCGGTTATGATCCTCAGGGGCGAGACAGCGAAGAGCTGTTGGACATGGCAGAAAGTAAAGTGTTTGCCATTGCCGAACAGCGTACCTCGGAAAACGAGGGGCCGCAGAGTGTTGATACGATCCTTGAGAAAACGTTAGAGCGTATTGAGCTTTTGTATCAGTCACCACAAGATGGTGTGACTGGGGTATCAACGGGATTTACCGATCTTAATAAGAAAACTGCGGGGCTACAGGGTTCTGATTTGATCATTGTGGCTGCCCGTCCATCAATGGGTAAAACGACCTTTGCCATGAACCTGTGTGAAAATGCAGCCATGGAGCAGGAAAAACCGGTACTGATTTTCTCGTTAGAGATGCCCGCTGAGCAGATCATGATGCGTATGCTCGCGTCGTTGTCTCGGGTTGATCAGACTAAGATCCGTACGGGTCAATTAGATGATGAAGATTGGGCACGTATTTCGTCAACGATGGGTATTCTGATGGAAAAGAAGAATATGTACATCGATGACAGTTCTGGCCTGACCCCGACGGAAGTGCGTTCCCGTGCCCGTCGTATCGCTCGCGATAATGGTGGTCTGAGCATGATCATGATTGACTACCTGCAATTGATGCGTGTACCAGGCTACCAAGATAACCGTACTCTGGAAATCGCAGAGATCTCGCGATCATTGAAAGCATTGGCCAAAGAGCTCAATGTACCAGTCGTTGCCCTGTCGCAGCTTAACCGATCATTGGAGCAGCGTGCGGATAAGCGTCCGGTTAACTCAGACTTACGTGAATCTGGTGCGATCGAGCAGGATGCCGATTTAATTATGTTTATTTACCGTGATGAGGTTTATCACGAAGACAGTGCCCTGAAAGGGATTGCTGAAATTATTCTGGGTAAACAGCGTAATGGTCCGATTGGTACTGTACGCCTGACCTTCCAAGGGCAGTTTTCACGGTTCGACAATTATGCCGGCCCGGCCTTTGATGACGAATAACAAATAGAAGTAGTCCCGGAATACCGGAGCAGTAGAAGTAGGATTTTCGATGAAAGCGGCAACAGCTTATATCAATACACAGGCGTTAACCCATAACCTCAACCAGATCCGAGCTCAGGCACCGGATAGCAAAATCTTAGCGGTGGTGAAAGCCAATGGCTATGGTCATGGTCTGTCATGGGTCGCCAGTAGTTTGCCTGACGTAGATGGCTTTGGTGTTGCTCGTATCGAGGAGGCATTGACATTACGTGCCGGAGGTCTTGTTAAGCCTATTTTGTTGCTGGAAGGCTTCTATGGTGCTGCTGACCTTCCTGTTCTGGTGACGAATAATATTCATACAGTTGTTCACTCTATTGAACAACTTGAAGCGCTTGAGCAGGCTGAACTGGATGGCCCAGTTGTCGTTTGGCTAAAAATTGACACGGGAATGCACCGTTTAGGGGTTCGCCCTGAACAATATGCTGAATTTGTCTCGCGTCTTCATCATTGTAAAAATGTCGCGAAGCCATTGCGTTATATGAGTCACTTTGGTTGTGCCGATGAATTGAGCAGCGAAGTGACCAATCATCAAGTTAGTACATTCCTTAGTCTTACCCAGGGGTGTAGTGGTGAGCGCTCGCTCGCAGCATCCGCTGGAATTTTAGCCTGGCCGGATAGCCACATGGAGTGGATTCGTCCTGGTATCATCATGTATGGCGTCTCACCGTTTGTTGAGGAAGAGCATTCTGCTGCGGCTTTTGCCCTACAACCTGTCATGACCCTGACTTCAAGTTTGATCGCTGTGCGGGACGTTAAGCAGGGTGAATCGGTCGGTTACGGCGGTATATGGACCAGTCAGCGTGATACAAAAATTGGGGTGATCGCTATTGGCTATGGTGATGGGTATCCTCGTACCGCACCGAATGGGACGCCCGTGTTGGTTAATGGCCGGATTGTGCCGATGGCTGGACGGGTATCGATGGATATGCTGACGGTTGATTTAGGTCCGGATACGACCGACAAGGTTGGCGATGAAGTGGTTCTGTGGGGGCAAGGACTGCCAGCAGAGATTGTCGCAGAGCACATCGGGACTATTGCTTATGAACTCGTGACAAAATTGACGTCTCGGGTTGCGATGGCCTACGTATAAGTTTCTCATCGTTCTCCCATTGCAATGCGCAATGTTATAGCCGCTATGGATCCCGTTAACGTACCGTTTTCGTTTCCAGTGCGGCTTTTCTTTGTTTGAATCGACCGTTCTTATCTCCAATCGTTGGGTTCTTCGCCCTGCAGTGTGATGACAATATTGCGGCACCCACCGTGATCCCGATGCTCACCCAAATATATCCCTTGCCATGTCCCCAGTGCCAGACGGCCTTGTGAAATAGGTAAAGTCAGGCTATTACCCAGTAATGCGGCTTTGATATGAGCTGGCATATCATCATCGCCCTCATCGGTATGCTGATAATAGGGAGCTCGTTCCGGCACAATACGATTGAAAAACCGTTCCATGTCACTTCTTACTGTCGGATCGGCATTTTCATTCACAGTAAGGCTCGCGGAGGTATGCTGGATAAATAAGTGTGCTAAGCCTATGTGAAACTGTTTTAACTCGGGTATATGTTGTTCAATTTCATCGTTGATCAGGTGAAATCCACGAGCGCGAGCTCGCAGTGAAATTATTTTTTGGAACCACATCTTTCCCATCCTTTGTTATTGTCGTGTTTAAAGTGTGACATCGGCTGAATATATTGCACTTTTATTGGTGGATCATTTACTCTGTATTTTGTGACCTGACGCAATGAAGGTAGGTGTCACTTCACGTCATAATTATTCATAAGTTGTAAAATTACCAAAATAGTGATGACCTTGTAGGTTGAGCTACACTAGGCAACACGGCAGAATTACATTCACTCAGATCGGGGATCCATCGCTGAGTTTACCTAACAACGCGAATGGATTAACAATTCAAAATCAGGAACATCACCATGTTGAAGAACATTAATCCGACCCATACCGAGGCGTGGAAAACGCTGACTGCCCATTTTGAAGATGCGCAAGATCTTCAGCTGAGCGAGTTATTTGCGAGCGACAGCGAGCGTTTCAACAAGTTCTCAGCCCACTTCGGCGACGATATTCTATTGGACTACTCGAAAAACCTTATCACAGAAGAGACCATGACTAAGTTGCTTGCACTGGCAGAGCAAACAGAAGTCAAAGCGGCAATTGCTGATTTGTTCAGTGGTGAGAAAATTAACCAAACAGAAAATCGATCTGTACTGCATTCCGCGCTACGGAACCGTAGTAATACGCCTATCGTGGTTGATGGCGAAGACGTGATGCCTGGCGTTAATGCGGTATTGGAAAAAATGAAGGCGTTCACTGCCCGTATCGTTGATGGTGAGTGGAAAGGCTATACCGGTAAAGAAATTACGGATGTGGTGAATATCGGTATCGGTGGTTCAGATCTGGGCCCTTACATGGTGACAGAAGCCCTCGCTGCCTATAAGACGCGCCTGAACATGCATTTTGTATCCAATGTCGATGGTACGCATATTGCTGAGACGCTGAAAACACTAAACCCTGAAACGACGTTGTTCTTGATTGCCTCAAAAACATTCACCACTCAAGAAACCATGACCAATGCGCATTCAGCGCGTGACTGGTTCTTGGCTGAAGCCGCTGATCAGGCTCATGTCGCTAAGCACTTTGCCGCACTGTCTACCAATGCGACCTCGGTTGCGGAGTTTGGTATTGATACTGACAATATGTTTGAGTTCTGGGATTGGGTTGGTGGACGTTATTCTCTGTGCTCTGCTATCGGTCTATCAATCAGCTTGTCGATTGGTTTTGATAATTTCGTAGCGTTGCTTGATGGTGCCCATGCGATGGATAAGCACTTTGCTGAAACCCCGCTTGAGCAAAACCTACCGGTATTGTTAGCTTTAATTGGTATTTGGTACAACAACTTCCATGGTGCAGAAACTGAGGCTATCCTGCCTTACGACCAATATATGCATCGCTTTGCGGCTTATTTCCAGCAGGGCAACATGGAGTCAAACGGTAAGTGTGTTGATCGTGGCGGTAACCCAATTGATTATCAGACTGGTCCAATTATCTGGGGTGAGCCGGGTACCAATGGTCAGCATGCGTTCTATCAGTTGATCCACCAAGGCACGAAATTGATCCCATGTGATTTCATTGCGCCTGCGATCAGCCATAATCCACTGAGCGATCATCATCCTAAGTTAATGGCGAACTTTTTTGCACAGACTGAAGCTCTGGCCTTTGGCAAAACCAAGCAACAGGTTGAAGCTGAGTTCCTCGCTGCGGGTAAAACATTGGCTGAGGTTGCTGAACAGGTACCATTCAAAGTATTCGAAGGTAATCGCCCAACGAACTCAATCTTGGTTAAGCAAATCACACCAACAGTGTTGGGTTCGCTGATTGCGCTTTATGAGCATAAAATCTTTACTCAGGGCGTGATCTGGAACATCTTCAGTTTCGATCAGTGGGGCGTTGAACTGGGTAAGCAGTTGGCCAATAATATTTTGCCAGAATTGGCCGGTACTGATGCAGTGGCGAGTCATGATAGCTCGACGAATGGTTTAATCAATGCGTTCAAACAGTGGCGTCAATGATTTTAATGCATAAAAAATAACTATTAAAAACGCCGCTTAGCGGCGTTTTTTTTCGGGGGAACGGTATACTAGTCCATTATGACAAGGCAATCACATCAGTTGCTTGTGGACCTTTCTGACCATCTGTGACGAGAAACTCGACGTTTTGTCCTTCCTGCAGTGTGCGACGGCCTTGAGCCTGAATAGCACTGAAGTGAACGAATACATCTTTGCCATCCGCACCAGAAATGAAGCCAAAGCCTTTTTCATCGTTGAACCATTTTACGGTTCCAGTCAGTTTGCTCATGTTACGATCTTTCCTTTGAATGAGGGTATTTCCTTGCTTGCCTCTGTAGACAGGCAAAATGATACGCTAGATAGCAGCTAAGGATACGAGCCTTGATGCTTATCCAGCATACTCAGTCTAGATCGAATATATGGCGGTTGGTAGTTTTTTATCCGAGAACCGTGGCAACTTCACATAAAAATCAAAGTGATAAGTTTGATGATAGAGGAGTGTGACGGCAGCCGGAATGAACCGGCTGTTAAAAAGGAATTGCTGCGATGGGATATTAACCGTCAAAACAGATTTCAATAAAGGCTTTTCCGTACTCAGAGTCGAACGGCATGATGATGATCATGCCATCACACTTATGAGTAATGGTATGTCCTCGACCAGAAACGACAGCAGGTGTTGCCATTTCAAAATCATAGCCTTTGTCAGAAAGAATACGTTTGGCGCCACCTGTAACCATATTGGTGATTTCGCCAACCATATCGGTGACTTCCTCGTTGATCCCGTTCGGGCGCTCACCGAGCATTCGCTGCATAATTTCCAGCGCGAGGCCTTCATCGAAGGTAATCGACATTGAGCCTCTCGTTTGAGGGCCAATCATACCGATTAGACCCGAGACATCACCTCGGGCGACTTCATCTCGTTTAAGGCGAGGCTTTTGCGGGGCTAAGTCCATGGACGCCATTGTTTTGAGAACATTCAAAAGTGACGCCAAGAAAGGGTTTACGAATTCTGCGCGCATAATCTGATAACGACTGTCTTTATCTAAAGAAAAATAATGTGCTTACTTGTTTTTACACTGCCTGCAAATACCATGGCTTTCAACAACATGGTTAGAAACATCAAAGCCTTTTTGTTCTGCTCGATGGCGAAGTAACTTTGCCAGTTCTTCATCGTGGCACTCTTCTACCGTACCACACTCATCACAGATCAGCAGCTGCGAGCAGTGATCGGCATGGCCTAACAAACAACAGGCTATATAGCTGTTGGTGGATTCTACCTTGTGCACAAAACCTTGAGTGAGAAGGAAGTCGAGGGCTCGGTATACCGTAGGTGGTTTAGCTTGAGGCTCACTCACCCGCAGTAGATCTAAAAGCTCGTAGGCGCTGATAGAGCTATGGTGCTCGATAATGAGCGCCAGAACTTTAAGCCGTTGAGGAGTAAGTCTTACACCTCGTTGCTCACAGAGTTGCTGTGCAGTTTCCAGCAACTGCCCCTTATTTGACATACAACCTCAAAATACAAGCGATAAGTATATCATCCTATCATATTCATCTCTAAACGTATCTCGGAGATAGAGATTCCGTCAGGATATGCCAAATAAAGCGTGTGGTTGATCACGCTTAATACGAACAGAATGGAAGCTTTTGGGTTGAACTGGGCGATTTACAAAAAACAGAACAATTACGTTAACGCTTTGTTGTTTAATTGACTGATATAATGGGTTTATTTGCTAAATTTGTTTTTGTCGCATCATAGGTAAAAAAGCCAAAAAGCTGTACACGGACAGGTGAGGGATAATTGTTTTTGATAATCAGTTAGTTATGTGCGTTTTTGTTTGGTAAGTATTTGGCTTGTTATGTCTCTTATGATTACATGATGCTCAATGGTGTTCGTACAGCTTTTTGATTAAAATACACGTCCAATATGTCTATATGTGACATTGACATTCTTTAGCTGATGTAATTTATTGATATTAAGGCTTAAATATCTGCTGTACAGGCTTTTTGGGTTGTTGGTGTTCAAAAGCTTAATTTGCTGTACATTTTTTTGATGCTATTTTTATTCTATTGATTTTAAAGTGTTTTTGTTATTATATGTTGGTTCGCGGTGTTCTTTTTGATGGTAGCTGTAGGTCGGTGAAACATATCGTGTTGTTGTGGTATGGGCTGACTAAAAACATGATATTTGGGATAGGGTCGGGATTGCGGTAGAATCCGCTTTCTTTGTTGTCTGGATCGCCGATGGTTTACGGTATCAGAGCGGCACAGGGGCGGTATGAGAGATTACCGGAGATAATAGGTTAAGCGGGTCAATAATGAGGTTTCCGATGACAGATAGCGCTGTTGTACTTAATGAACATACAACTACCGAGCACGCAGAGAAGGTTGAATACCCATCATGCCGCTTTTCCATTGCCCCGATGCTCGATTGGACCGACCGTCATTGCCGTTACTTTCACCGCTTATTGAGTGGTCATACTCAGTTATACACGGAGATGGTGACAACGGGGGCGATTATCCATGGCAAGGGGGATTACCTTGCCTATAACGAAGAAGAGCACCCACTAGTACTGCAGCTTGGGGGGTCGAATCCTGCTGAACTTGCGCATTGTGCAAAACTGGCGCAAGAACGCGGATATGATGAAGTCAATATTAATGTAGGTTGCCCGTCAGATCGGGTGCAAAACGGTCGTTTTGGTGCCTGCTTAATGGGCGAAGCCGATCTTGTCGCTCAAGGTGTGGCAGCCATGCGTGAGGTGGTTGATATTCCTATCTCAGTAAAAACGCGTATCGGTATTGATGATCAAGATTCATATCAGTTCCTGAGCGACTTTATTGGCACGGTGAGTGAAAAAGGCGGATGTCAGGATTTTACCATTCATGCCCGTAAAGCGTGGCTAAGTGGTTTGAGTCCAAAAGAAAATCGTGAGATCCCACCGTTGGATTACCCACGGGTTTATCAATTAAAGCGTGATTTCCCACATCTGACCATGGCACTTAATGGTGGGGTGAAGACGATGGAAGAGATTGAAGCCCATTTGATCCATATGGATGGTGTGATGGTTGGTCGAGAGGCATACCAGAATCCATACTTGCTGGCAGAGATCGATCAGCGTCTGTTTGGCAGTACTCACGCGGTGATGAAACGTCGTGAGGTTGTTGAGGCGATGTATCCGTATATTGAACGTCAGCTGGCAGAAGGCTCGTACCTGAATCATGTGACCCGTCATATGCTAGGGTTATTCCAGAATATGCCAGGAGCGCGTCAGTGGCGACGTCATATTAGTGAGAATGCTCACAAGCCAGGTTCTGGCATTGAAGTACTGCAGCAGGCGTTGGCCAAAATTCCTGCCCATCTTGATGTTTAATTTATATCGTGGTTATTTTGACTAACTAAGTTGGCGAAAAATACCAGTAAAACAATTGTAAAGCACGTCTGATGCATGGCGTGCTTTTTTATATCTTTAATTTATAAGTACTTTATTGTTTTTGCAATTCTGGTCCAGTTTGTGCTTTATATAAATGAGTTAATTGATGATGCAACAAAATGGAGATTACAATGTTTGAACTACTGTTTTTAATCGCTTTTGCTTTCGCTCTGCTTTTTACCGGGATCAGCGTGTTGGGCATGGTGTTTGCGGTGGCGGCAGGATTTATCGTAATGGCTATTGCGGGGATGATCGGGGTAATGTTTAAGCTACTACCTTGGTTGATTGTTATTGCTATCGGGGTCTGGTTCTATCGTGAACGTCAGGCAGAACGCCGCCATCGTAATCGCGATTATCGCTAGAAGAGCGATAACATTATATTCTTTAGCAAATCGCAGCAGAGTAGATTATTGCTTGAGAAACACTTGAATACCTAATGGAAATGCGGTTTTCTTGAGCAGCATCTGGTATAGTCTTGGCCGTTTTAACATACTAATAAAGAGCGGAGACTCAAGATGAAAAAATTGGCGTTTTCTGCGATAGCTGCAGCTGTCGCACTATCAGTGGCAGTGCCAGCTCAGGCGGCAATGCTTTTGGGCGTAAAAGCAGGGGCTGATGCATGGTTTTCTGATGCAAAAGTGAATGAAAGCCATGCGAATGGTGATAGTAATACTTCTGGTTCTTACTACGTGGCGTTAGAGCACTTTATCCCTCTTATCCCTAATGCACGCATTCGTTATACCGATGTAGATAACGGCAGCGTATCATTTGGTCAGACTGATTTCACCGCATACTATGAAATTTTAGATAACGATCTTATTGCGTTTGATTTGGGTTTGACGTTGAGCCAGTTTAATTCTGGTAAGTTCTACAACCAATCATTCAGTGAATGGCAGCCTAACCTTTATGGTAATGTTGAGCTGGGCATTCCAATGACACCGCTATCTATTTTCAGTGATCTTAATGTGGGAGAGTATGACGGTACTAGCACCGTTGATGGCCAGCTTGGTGTGATGTGGGGGATCCCGCTGATTGCTGCTGACTTAAATTTGCGTGCGGGTTATCGAGTGATGGATTACGATTTTAATTTTATCAATGCGGGTGGCCAATTTAAAGCGGATGGTTGGTTTGCGGGCGTTGAAATCGACTTCTAATTATTTGAAAAGTTAGTGTATTCGTAAAGCCACGATTAATTCGTGGCTTTTTTATTGCCTGTTTCCCTCATTTTGTACCATTTTTATAGAAGGCAAGACGGTAGGGGATTGTACGTATGACATTAACTGAATTGCAGCAGCTCTATAGTTCCAGTGATATTGTGGAGGCAGTGATTGAGCCTTCTATTCAAGCCAATGGTTGGATCGTCGAGTTTCGCCATCGTAGAGGTGGGTTCGTCCCATTGACAGATGGTTCTGGTAGTGAAAAGTGCTATCGAGATATAGATACTGCGACTGAACGCGCTTTTGAAGTTGGTTTCCACCAAGTGCGCATCGCTGATACTTTCTGATCCCCTTCCGGTGTCGCCACGGGGGGCTTGTGTCTCCCGTGTCCGCTTCATACCCTAACCAAAAGTTATAAAACATTCTTATCTATTCTTTCTTGTTATTTCCCTGAGTGGCTAATCTAACCCATACGCAATGTATAGGGATCGTCGTGTCATGATACTAAAGGAACTTTCAGCTCTGGCCAGTCCGTTGAATGATCAAAAAATGGATCAACTTCAACAAGCTGCCACAGAGCTTTCGCCACAGCAGCTGGCGTGGATCAGTGGTTATTTTTGGGGGTTAAGTCAAACTCAAGTTGCAGGACAGGCTTTGCCCTCTCAGCAACCAGTCGCGGCACTGGCCAGTCAACCTGCAGGGAAACTTGTCATTATCTACGCCTCTCAGACGGGAAATGCAAAAGGAGTCGCTCAGGCATTGAAAGAAGAAGCCGATGCCGCAGGCATTGCCGCTGAACTTTTTGCTGCCGGTGACTACAAAGGGAAAAATCTGGCAAAGGAAACTCATGTCATTATTGTGGCATCGACCCATGGCGAAGGTGAAGCGCCGGATGGTGCCATTGAATTGCATGAATTCTTGCAATCGAAAAAAGCGCCGACACTCCCCAATCTGCACTATGCCGTGATTGGTTTAGGCGATTCGAGTTATGAGTTTTACTGCCAGACCGCCAAAGATTTTGATGCTTACCTAACGAAGCTTGGTGCGACGCCAATGCTTGAACGTCTTGATTGTGATGTTGATTATGAGATCACAGCAGCACAGTGGCGCACGCAGGCTCTGGAGAAAGTAAAAGAAACTCTAGCGGTCTCCGAAGCGGAAGTGGTTCAGCTTCCTGTGGGGCAAGCCGCACAGATGGCGGTGACGGCTTATAGTAAGCAATTCCCTTTTGCCGCTTCGCTTCTGGTGAGTCAGAAAATTACGGGTCGCCACTCAGGCAAAGATGTCCGTCACGTCGAAATTGATTTAGAAGGCTCAGGGCTGACTTATCAGCCCGGCGATGCACTGGGTGTGTGGTATGACAATGATCCGGCGTTAGTTGCGGCGATTTTGGCAAAAGTCGGGCTGACAGAAGCCGATGTTGTTGAGGTTGATGGACAGCCAGTCAGTCTGCAGCAGGCTCTCATTGCTTCGTATGAGATCACAACGGCCAATCCTCAGTTAGTGACACGTTATGCTGAATTATCCGGAAGCAAGAAGCTGGCAAAGCTGATTGAAGATAAAGACAAGCTACGTGATTATGCCGCTAATACACAAGTGATTGATGTGCTGGGTGAGAAGAAAACGGTGTTGAATGCGAATCAGTTGGTTGGGTTGCTACGACGGTTGACGCCTCGCTTGTATTCGATTGCGTCAAGTCAGGAAGAGGTGGGCGAAGAGGTGCACTTGACGGTTGGTCTTGTGGAATACGACAAAGGCGATGAGGTTCGTCAAGGTGGTGCTTCTAGTTATCTTGCACAGCGTCTGGAAGAGGGCGATACGGTGAAGGTGTTTGTTGAAACTAATAATCACTTCAAACTACCCGTTGATGATAATACGCCAGTGATCATGATCGGTCCCGGGACCGGTATTGCACCGTTCCGTGCTTTTGTGCAAGAAAGGGATAACCGGGATGCAACGGGCAAAAATTGGCTTTTCTTTGGTGATCGGACCTTTACCGACGACTTCTTATATCAGGTGGAGTGGCAAAAGTACCTCAAGTCGGGTGTTATCTATCGTCTTGATGTTGCATTTAGTCGTGATCAGGCAGAGAAAGATTATGTTCAGCATCGGTTACTGGAACAGGCGAGCGAGGTATGGCAATGGCTACAGGATGGCGCCCATGTCTATGTTTGTGGTGATGCCAACCGAATGGCCAAGGATGTGCATCTCGCCCTCCTGACCATTGCCGAGCAACAAGGCCAGCAAACCCGTGAGCAAGCTGAGCAGTATTTTAATGAACTGCGTAAGAGCAAGCGTTATCAAAAGGATGTGTACTAATGAGTGAGCTGAAACTGTCAGATAACGAGCGTCTAAAGCGCGAAAGTAATTTCTTACGTGGCACGATTGAAGCAGATTTGGGAGATCGTATTACGGGGGGCTTTACTGCCGACAATTTCCAGCTGATCCGCTTTCATGGCATGTATCAGCAGGATGATCGTGATATTAGGGCTGAGCGAGCGAAGCAGAAGTTAGAGCCGCTCCAGAATGTGATGTTGCGGGCCAGAATGCCGGGCGGGGTGATCACACCGACGCAATGGCTGGCTATCGATAAGTTTGCGAAAGAGCATACCCTGTATGGCAGTATTCGCCTGACAACTCGACAAACATTCCAATTCCATGGTGTGCTTAAGCCTAATATTAAATTGATGCACCAGACATTGAAGCAAATTGGTATCGATTCGATTGCCACCGCAGGGGATGTAAACCGTAATGTACTGTGCACCACCAACCCAGTGGAATCAGAACTGCATCAACAAGCCTATGAGTGGGCCATCAAGATCAGTGAGCATTTGCTACCGAAAACCCGTGCTTATGCGGAAATTTGGCTTGATGGTGAAAAGCTCGAGACAACCGATGAAGAGCCGATCCTCGGCAGCACGTATTTACCGCGTAAGTTCAAGACGACGGTGGTGATCCCCCCACAAAATGATGTTGATGTGCATGCCAATGACCTGAACTTTATTGCGATTGCTGAAAAAGGGCAGTTGGTTGGTTTTAATGTGCTGGTGGGAGGCGGTCTGGCCATGACCCATGGCGATAAGAGTACCTATCCGCGCCGGGCCGACGATTTTGGCTTTGTCCCGCTTGAGAAAACACTCGAGGTTGCGGCTGCTGTGGTTACCACCCAACGAGATTGGGGGAACCGTTCTAATCGTAAAAATGCGAAGACCAAATATACGCTGGATCGTGTTGGTGTTGATACTTTTAAAGCGGAAGTGGAAAAGCGTGCCGGAATCGCATTTGCGCCTAGCCGCCCATATGCGTTTACCGATCGTGGTGATCGTATCGGCTGGGTTGAAGGTATTGATGGTAAACACCATTTAGCGCTGTTTGTTGAAAACGGCCGATTATTGGATTACCCGGGTAAAGCGCTCAAAACAGGGATTGCTGAAATCGCTAAGATCCATAAAGGTGACTTCCGGATGACGGCCAATCAGAATTTGATCGTGGCGGGCGTGCCAACACAAGAAAAATCGAAGATTGAAAAGATCGCACGCGATCATGGCCTGATCGATGATGCCGTCAGTGAACAACGCAAGAATTCAATGGCATGTGTGTCATTGCCGACTTGCCCTTTAGCCATGGCTGAAGCAGAGCGTTTCTTACCCGAGTTTGTGACCGAGATTGAGCAGCTATTAGCGAAGCATGGTCTGCCGAAGGACGATAATATTATCCTGCGTGTGACGGGCTGTCCGAATGGGTGCGGACGGGCGATGTTGGCTGAGATCGGGCTGGTGGGTAAGGCGCCTGGGCGCTATAACGTCCATCTGGGCGGAAATCGTAATGGTACTCGGATTCCGAAAATGTACCGTGAGAATATTACAGTCGAGCAGATTCTGGCTGAAATAGATAGTTTGGTTGGTCGTTGGGCCACAGAGCGTGAAGCCGATGAAGCGTTTGGTGATTTTACGATCCGTACTGGCATTATAGAATCAGTGCAGATTTCTGTGAGGGATTTCTATGCCTGAGGTTCAACTTTCGCAACTGCTTCAACAAAGTAAGGTAGAGCAGATCCTTCAACTGGCACCGATTAACGCGAAACTTGAGACGATGACTGCCCAAGAGCGGGTTCGTTGGGCTCTTGACCATTTACCGGGGCAGTTTGCTTTGGCATCCAGCTTTGGGATCCAATCGGCGGTGATGTTGCATATGGTGACGCAAGATGCCCCCAAGATCCCGGTCATTTTAACCGATACTGGTTATTTGTTCCCTGAAACCTATCAGTTTATTGATACATTAACAGAGCGGTTGGGACTGACGTTGCATGTCTATCGGGCTGATCATAGCTCTGGCTGGCAAGAAGCACGTTATGGTCGGTTGTGGGAGCAGGGCTTGGATGGGATCAAGCAATATAATCGGATCAATAAAGTGGAGCCGATGCGTCGGGCATTGGATGAGCTAAATGTCGGGGCGTGGTTTTCTGGCTTGCGACGTGAGCAGTCGGCAACTCGTTCATCGCTGCCTGTCTTAGCTATTCAAAATGGCCATTATAAATTTTTGCCATTAATTGACTGGAATAATCAAGATATACACCGTTATCTGACAGAGCACCGTTTGCCCTATCACCCATTGAGGGATCAAGGTTACTTATCGGTTGGGGATACCCATACGACAAAAAAATGGGAGCCAGGAATGAAAGAAGAAGAAACGCGTTTTTTTGGGCTAAAACGTGAATGTGGTCTTCATGAAGATGATGTTGAAACCGATGGTTCAGGGATCTGATTAATCACTTTCTTCGATAAAAAAGCCTTACTTATTATTTAAGTAAGGCTTTTTGTTTTTTGACGGTTACATGACAGAACATGGACATTATCGAGGTATCGTTCCGCGATTCTGTTACTGTTTGTCAGGCGCTGGCATACTCCATACCTTGCTGAGGTTTTCAAGTAGTCCGGCACTGGCGCCCTTATCCCCGAGGAATTGCATCACGACAGGGATGAACTGGCTGACCATTTTGCTATCTAAGCCAAGCGCTGCAAAGATTTGATGGATGGTATCCATATTGCCAAGTAGTGCACCGATGCCCGGTGGTAGACTACCGGTAAGGGCTTCTGCACCCGGGATCATTTTTGCTAATTCGCTGGCTTGTTCACCATCTAATTGGCTGGACGCGATAGAGAGCAATGCCCCTGCACCGCCTGCGGCTTGTTCTGGTGAGATATCGAGTTGACTGCTGAGCATTTCAGTTAATGGGTTCTTAACTGTTGATTCAGCTTCATTACCACCAAATAAGTCTGATAGGCTAAAGGCGTAGCTTGTGCTAGGTGCGCTCAAGCTGAGTACGATAAGGCAAACTGACCAAAAAGTAACGTTGGTTCGAGAGATGAACGGTGTCATCACTGTCCTCCTTGTGATGGGATTAAGTTAATGAAAGAGAGTTAGGGTTTGACCGTATTATAAGCCTAGTCATTAAAATACCCTAAGAGTATAAATTGACTGAAAAATAAATGAATAGTTCACACTGATTATTTAAGGCGAGCTAGAGACGTTGGTGTGATGTACTATTGAGTAAAAAAAAACGGCGCCGAAGCACCGTTTTTATTTGTATTAAGAAAGGTTTACAGGATATCCAGTAGTTCCACTTCGAATACTAGCGCAGCATACGGAGGGATAGCGGCACCTGCGCCACGCTCGCCGTAAGCAAGATCTTGAGGAATGTAAAGCTTCCACTTAGAACCAACAGGCATCATCTGTAGTGCTTCAACCCAGCCTTTAATTACGCCTGTTACTGGGAATTCAGCGGGTTGGCCGCGAGATACCGAGCTGTCGAATACTGTACCGTCAGTTAGTTCACCGTGGTAGTGAACACGAACTTGCTTATCAGACGTTGGGATTTCACCGTTGCCTTCTACAAGTACTTCGTACTGTAGGCCAGACTCAGTAACGGTTACTTCAGAGCGTAGTGCGTTATCGTTTAGGAACGCTTCGCCGTCAGCCGCCGCCGCTTTTGCTTGCTCCTGGCGAGCAGCTTCTGCTTGAGTGTGAAGTTCACGTAGTGCATTGTTGATGTCATCAACTTCGATTTCAGGCATATCGCCAGTAAGAGAAGTTGCGATACCTTTAGCGATAGCAGCCACATTTAGGCCTTCTAGGCCGCTTTGTGCTAGCTGCTGGCCCATTTGAAGACCGATACCGTAGCTTGCTTTAGTTTCAACTGTATCTAGTTTTACGTCAGACATGGTGTCATCTCTTTGGTAGAGTAAATAAAGCAAGCAGGATAACAGTTTCCCCCCCCGAGGGTAAACCATTGTGACAAGCTGTCGTTTAATCGCGCGAGTTTGCAAGCGCTGGAGTGTTATTTATGGGACAGGCCAAACGCCGTTCAACGAAAAAAAGAGAATTTTCATGGCCTCGCATTACGTTTGATAAAGCGGCGCTGATGCAGGCATTAAGCCTTGGTCCACTGAAATTCGCCAATATAAAAGCGAAATGGTATGTATTGCCACGATTTCATCGCCGAGCGTTAGCTGTATTGGTGCCTTTGGTGGTATTAGTCACTTTATTGCCAACTCGTGTGCCATTACCCTCACAAGGGGATGAGCTCGTTCGTCGAGATCTACCTTTGAACTTGGATAATCGTCCAGAACCTGTCAGAACAGTCGGTGAGCGTATTGAGCCAGAATCACCATCACGTTCTGTGATTCGGCCGCTGCCGAACTTGGAAGAGCCTGAAGTGATCAGCCAAGCTACCGTCCCTGCGGAGACTCCAGTGACGAAACCTGTGGCCAAACCGTGGCAGCGTTATGAAGTAAAGCGTGGCGAGACACTGGCGAATATTTTCCGAGATAAGTCGTTACCCTTATCTGATTTGTATGCAGTGGCTGCGATTGAAGGTAACGATAAACCGTTGAGCCAGATTAAGGCTGGGCAGTGGTTACGCTACCGACAGACCACAGATGGCAGTTTGGATGCGTTGCAAATTGAACAGTTGGATGGCGAGCCTATCATGTTCTTCCGCCGTTCGGATGGTAGTTTTGTTCGTAGTCAGCGGTAAGAAAAAAGCCACGGATGTGGCTTTTTTATGGGCGGGATTTAGTCAGACGCATATCAATATGTGGGATCCCATCTTCCAGATATTCTTCCGAAAATGCCTCAAAGCCATAGCGCTGGTAATAATGCTGCAGATGAGACTGTGCGCCAATTTCAATGGTTTGTCCCGGCCATAGTCGTTCGGCGGTAAGCAGCCCCTGCTCGAGTAGGCAGTGGCCCAATCCGGCCCCTCTTGCTTGGCTTGCTGTTGTTACCCGGCCGATACTGATCTGAGGATAGGTCGTTTCTGGCGGCAACAGCCGAAGGTAAGCGACCAGTTCATGATTACGATAACCAAGTAGATGGTAAGTGTCTGCTGTGCGGTCGTGATTATCGAGATCTGGATAGGCACACTGTTGTTCAACCACAAAAACATCACTGCGCAGTTTGAGTAAATCGTATAACTGGTGGGTGGTAAGTTGTTCAAAGCTCAGGCATTGCCATTGCATGGCTATATCCTCGTTTTATTCTGTGTTTAGGTCGTGATGGCTCGTTAGGGTAACGGTATGGTGCTGTTATTGCCTTAACAAAAGATAATCTTGACGTGTTATTTTTAATGGTCGCTATTTGGCTGTGATAACCGTTTTCGAATTCTGCTCAGGCTGGTGGGGGTGATACCCAGGTAGGAGGCGATCTGGTAATCCGTAACCCGTGTCAGTAGCTCTGGAAAACTATCACAAAATAGCTGTAGCCGTTCTTCGGGAGTATGCATAAGCATAAAGCGTTCTTTATGTTCTTTAAATTGTAACTGACGCTCCAGAAGGCGGATGTAGAGTGGGTTCTGTTCTGCTCGCCATTGGGTAATCAGTTCAATAGGGATCGCTAATAATTGGCTTGTTGACAGGGTTTCAAGCAAAAAGGCGGAAGGCGCGTCGGTGAGCAGGCTTTCAAAGCCAATCAACACATCTTGATCCCAGTAAAACTCTTTGCTGAATTGACGACCATCAACGGTGAGATAGCAAGCATGACAAATTCCATTCACGAGAAAAAAGGCATACCCGGGATACTCCCCTTGATTAAGCAGAATGTGTCGGGTCGGAAGATCCATCAGTTCGGCTGCTGCTAAGACTTGCTCGATAGTGGTCTGATCGGCATCGTGTTGTTGGAGATACTGGGCTAGGACAGACTTCATTATTGCAGGCTCTTTGTGGGATCTTGGCGTCATTATAACAAAAAAATACCGCAGCCTAGGCTGCGGTATATTCATGGTAGCGGTTAGGAAGCGTTATTTTTGTAGGTCAATACGGTAGACAGCAAAGCCGACTTTGTCGCTGCCTACTTTCTCCATTGGGTATTCCCCTTTATTTTTAATGAACGTCGCCGCTTTCTCACTTGGTGATGTTTCAAATGTGATGTTCAGCGCCTTGTCGCTCTTCAGTGGGGCAAAGTGCCAGTTATTATCAGCACTTGGTATCACTTGGCCCTGCTCTTTACTGATACGCGTGATGTAATCAGCCAGTACGGTACGGTTTTCATCCGGAGAGGCAAAGGCGACAAAGGCTTCACCTGTGCCCGCAAATTTACCACTGTAGGCACGGTAGTTGTTGGTTGCGATAAGGAAAGGCTGTTTTGGATCGACTGGCTTACCGTTGAAAGTCAAATTCTGGATACGCTCAGCCTTGTCGTTGATCAGCTTACAGTCACCGTCATAACGCGCAGGTTGTGAAATATCGATGCTGTAATTAACGCCGTCAATGACATCGAAGTTATAGGTACGGAAGCCATCCCAATTGATCAGGCCTTGTGGTGCGGTGCTGTTCAGATCAATTTGGTTGAATTGACCCGCAGAACATTCCAGCCACTCTTTGACTTCTTTGCCTGTCACTTTCATTGCAACGAGCGTATTAGGGTACAGGTATAGGTCAGCTGCGTTACGGAAAGTCAATTGCCCCGATTCTACTTCAGTGAAGTTTGTTGGATCGTTACCACGGCCGCCGGCCTTGAATGGTGCAGCTGCTGATAGTACTGGAATACCATCAAGGTCTGGGTCACCTTGAATAAAGCGTTCAACATAATCTTTCTGGGCGAGGCTAACGATCTGTACCGTAGGGTCGTCCTGAACCAAGGCAAGGAAGCTGTACATTACGTCATTGGCTTTACCAATCGGCTGGCTGACAAACTCACGAGTGCCTTTGTGATCGTCTTTCACTGCATCGAGCATCGCTTTGTCAGCATCGACCAACGGTTTAGCTTTGTATTTATCAAAAATTGGACGGGTCTCGGTTTGGGCTGAGATGACTTTCCAGCCGTCATCTTCTTTGTCTAAGACTAGATCCATGATGCCCAGATGATCGCCCCAGCGGCCAGGCATGACAGCAGCTACGCCATTGATGGTGCCTTTTTCTACATCGGTATTGGGAAGATTCGCAAACGCCTTACTTGGGAACACCGCGTGTGAGTGGCCAAATGCAATGGCATCAATGCCTTCAACTTCTGTCAGGTAGTATACCGAGTTTTCGGCCATCACCTGATACGGATCAGATGATACGCCAGAGTGAGGAATGGCGATGATAACATCGGCTCCTTCAGCCTTCATTTGCGGGACATATTTCTCGGCAGTTTGCTTGATATCTTTTGCTTCCACCTTGCCTTCAAGATTTTTCTTATCCCAAATCATGATCTGTGGTGGAACAAAACCTATGTAACCAACTTTGACTTCATGTTCTACACCATCAGTATCTTTGAAGGTATGTGACTTGATGATGTATGGGGTAAACATATTCTTGCCTGTCTTTAAATCGTAGACGTTGGCATTGATATAAGGGAAATTCGCACCAGCTAGTGAGGTGTGAAGGAAGGGAAGACCGTAGTTGAATTCATGGTTACCTAGGTTACCAACATCGTAGTTAAGTTGATTCATCGCCTTGTAAACTGGATGAATTTCTCCAGCTTTAATGCCTTTGGCTGCCATATAGTCACCCATCGGGCTGCCTTGAAGGAGGTCACCGTTATCAACCAATACGCTGTTTACGACTTCAGCTTGAGCTTGTTTTACCAAGGTCGCTGTACGTACTAAGCCTGTTTTTTGGGTTGGCTTGTCTTTGTAGTAATCATAATCCATAACATTGGTATGGATGTCAGTCGTTTCCAGAATACGAAGCTTAATGGTTTCTGCTGAGGCTGGACCTGCAAGGGCAAGCATACCGCCTAAAATTGCGATTGATAGCGGTTTGACGGATAACTTCATGTTCATCTCCATGATGATAGGGGGGCAGTAAAGTGAGCGTAAGGTATCAAAAATGGTTGGCTTGTTACTTAGTGAGTTAATCTTTGTGTGTGGTGTATCTCATTTTTATTGTCAAATAAGTGACGTAACCGACTATTTCATTTTTCAGAATTAATTTTTTGTTCTTGTTATATAAAAGGAGGAAGTGGTTGGTGGGTATCTAGATGCATTTATTTTGAAACAGAATTGTTTATCAATAGCCTAGGATGTTGTGTTAGTTAGTCGTCATAATATTATCTAGCGTAACTATCCAAAAATAGATGCGTTATGGTCTGACTGAAACTTTTGGGTATAAAAGATGCAATTTTAGAATTTCAGGTAATATTCAGTCACATCTATAGTGCTTCTATCAACGGAATTTAGGGGCGCTGGAAAATGGAATACTTGCCAATCTTTACCGATCTGAAACGACGTCCATGTTTAGTGGTCGGCGGTAACGAGATTGCCTGGCGAAAAGCTCGGATGTTGCTTAAGGCGGGAGCGGATGTGCGTGTTATTGCAGATACGTTGTCTCCTGAATTTCAAAATGCGTTGAAAGACGGTCAGATCAAGCACCTTGGTGCAGAGTTTGAACCTGACTGTCTGGATAGTATTTTCCTTGCAATTGCAGCCACAGACCACAAAGCAGTGAATGCGTTGGTTTATCAATCAGCTAATCAGCGTCAGGTATTGGTGAATGTGGTTGATGATACCCAGCGCTGTAGCTTTATTGTTCCCTCCATTGTTGATCGCTCACCTATCATTGTTGCGATTTCTTCCTCGGGTCAGGCTCCGGTGCTTGCCCGCTTGATCCGAGAGCAACTTGAAGCGCTGCTACCGCAGCATCTCGGCACCATGGCAGAGGTGGCCGGGCGCTTCCGATCTCGTCTCGTTCAGAAAGTGACGTCGTTGGCATCTCGTCGCCGTTTCTGGGAGCAAGTTTTTTCCGGGCGATTTGCTTCATTGATTGCTGCTGGTCATGACGAAGCGGCAAAACAAGAGTTGGAATTACTGACTGATGGCATCGATTGCCAGGGTAAAGTTGCGCTGGTTGGCGCCGGCCCTGGGGATGCGGGACTGCTGACGTTGCGTGCTCTACAGTTGATGCAGCAGGCTGATGTAGTGCTGTATGACTACTTAGTTTCCGATGCGGTGATGGATCTCGTCCGACGAGATGCTGAATTGGTTTGTGTGGGTAAAAAAGCGGGGAGTCACAGCGTCCCACAGACGGAAACCAACAGTCTGATCGTTGATTATGCTCAGCAAGGCAAGCGCGTTGTACGTCTAAAAGGGGGAGACCCGTTTGTGTTTGGTCGCGGAGGTGAAGAACTTGAAGTGTTATTTGATCATAACATTCCTTTTGAAGTTGTCCCTGGTGTGACCGCAGCCGCTGGTGCCACTGCTTATGCCGGGATCCCGTTAACCCACCGAGATCTCGCCCAAACAGCGATGTTTGTGACGGGGCATATTAAGCCCGATGGTAAAGATCTTGATTGGAGTACGTTGGCACGCGGCAACCAGACCCTTGTAGTGTATATGGGGTTGATGAACTCTCAGGATATTCAGCTAAAGTTAATTACGTATGGTCGCTCACCTGAAACCCCGATTGCCATTATTGAACGCGGCACCCAATCGGCACAAAAAGTATATAAAGGTCAGCTGAACAGGCTGGCGGAATTAGCTCAACAAGCGGCGTCACCCTCACTGATTGTGATTGGTGAAGTCGTTAATCTTTCAGAAAAACTACATTGGTTTGGAAAACAGGAACAGCATTTGCACAACAATAGTGGTCAACAGACGACGGTTGTGAAGCTGGCTTAACATGGAGAGAGTGATGGACCCCAAACGACTTACCCACCTTAAGCAGCTTGAAGCGGAGAGTATTCATATCATCCGTGAAGTCGCTGCAGAGTTTGATAACCCCGTAATGATGTATTCCATTGGTAAGGATTCATCAGTGATGTTGCATCTTGCACGAAAGGCATTTTATCCAGGAACGATCCCTTTCCCGTTGCTGCATGTTGATACTGATTGGAAATTTCGTGAAATGATTGAGTTTCGTGATCGTACGGCAGAAAAATATGGTTTTGAGCTACTGGTACATAAAAATCCAGAAGGCCTTGCAATGGGAGTTGGCCCATTTAGCCATGGCTCATCCAAGCATACTGACATTATGAAAACTCAAGGGTTGAAGCAGGCACTCAATAAATACGGTTTTGATGCAGCTTTCGGTGGGGCGCGCCGTGATGAAGAAAAATCGCGCGCCAAAGAGCGAGTATATTCCTTTCGCGATAAGAACCACACTTGGGACCCGAAAAATCAGCGTCCAGAACTTTGGAAAACTTATAACGGCCAAATCAATAAAGGCGAGAGTATTCGGGTCTTTCCGTTGTCTAACTGGACCGAGCTGGATATCTGGCAGTACATCTATCTGGAAGGGATCGAAATTGTTCCCTTGTACCTTTCCGCTGTGCGACCAGTGGTAGATCGTGATGGTATGTTGATCATGGTTGATGATGATCGAATGGAGCTGCAACCTGGAGAAAAGATTGAACACAAAAGTGTTCGATTCAGAACCCTTGGCTGTTACCCATTGACAGGGGCGATTGAATCGGAAGCCAAGACATTGCCGAGCATTATTGAAGAGATGCTGGTGGCGACATCCAGTGAAAGACAGGGAAGGGCGATTGATCACGATCAGTCGGGGTCGATGGAGCTTAAGAAGCGCCAGGGATATTTCTAAGGAGAGACGATGAACAGCGTAATTGAACAACAAGTTGCTGAACTGGGTATCGAAGCATATCTGGATCAGCATCAGCATAAATCCCTGCTTCGATTTTTAACGTGTGGTTCGGTTGATGATGGTAAAAGCACCCTGATCGGGCGATTGCTCCATGACTCTCAGCAAATATATGAAGATCAGCTCGCGGCAATCCATGCTGATAGCCAAAAAGTTGGTACAACAGGTGATAAACCCGATTTGGCATTGTTGGTTGACGGTCTGCAGGCTGAACGTGAGCAAGGCATTACGATTGACGTTGCTTACCGTTATTTTTCCACCAAGCTGCGTAAATTCATCATTGCTGATACCCCTGGGCATGAGCAATACACTCGTAATATGGCGACGGGAGCATCCACCTGTGATGTCGCTGTGATATTAATTGATGCGCGTAAAGGCGTGCTGGATCAAACTCGTCGTCACTCCTACATTGCAAGCTTATTGGGTATTCGTCATTTCGTGGTGGCTATTAATAAGATGGACTTGGTTGAGTTTGAACAAGCACGTTTTGAGTCAATCCGAGACGAGTATTTGGCTTTTGCTGAAAAAATCAACCCTTATCTTGATATTAGCATTGTTCCGCTATCGGCCTTGGATGGGGACAATGTCGTTGATCTAAGTGACAAAATGGCGTGGTATGACGGTGAACCCTTGCTCTCGTTATTAGAGTCAGTCGATATTAGCCGTGATCGCCAGTCGGGTGAGTTCCGCTTCCCTGTGCAATACGTTAACCGTCCTAACCTCGATTTTCGAGGGTTTGCTGGCACGATAGCGTCAGGCACTGTCCGTCCAGGTGATGTCATTAAAGCTCTACCATCAGGAAAAACATCGACCGTTGAGCGCATCGTGACATTTGATGGTGATCTACCAGAGGCTTTTGCTGGTCAAGCAGTAACCCTAACACTGACTGATGAAATTGATATTAGCCGCGGTGATACTTTGGTTGTTGCAGACAGTGATGTACCGCTCACTAATCATGTACTGGCTGATATTGTCTGGATGGCAGAGGCGCCATTAGAGGCGGGTCGAGAATATGATATTAAAGTCGCGGGCAAGAAAACGGTCGGTTCGGTAACGTCCATTCGTCATCAAGTTGATATTAATAACCTGAATACCTTTAAGGTTGAGAGTCTGCCTCTCAATGGCATTGGGCTATGTGACGTCAATTTAACCGAGTCGATAGCGGTTGATACTTATCAGCAGTGTCCAGATACAGGTGGATTTATCATTATCGATAGGTTGACTAATGTGACGGTGGGAGCGGGCATGATCCATGAAGCCCTCTCAGATGCACAGCCTTCAACCCGTACCGATATATCGGCATTTGAAGTCGAACTCAATGCGCTGATCCGCAAGCATTTCCCTCATTGGGATGCGAAGGATATCAGTAAATTGTTGGGGTAATGACAATGCAATGGGAACAAGGAATGGTTCTCACCATGTTAATGGTGATAATCGCCTGCCTGTTGACCACCAAAATTAAGCCTGCGTATTTATTTGCAGGTGCAGCTTTTGTTGGCTTTCAGGCTGGGATGATTGATTTACCCACATTAGCGGGTAATTTTACTAATTCATCATTACTAACCTTAGTGTTATTGATCCTTGTTTCTATTGCGCTTGAAAAAACGCGGTTGATCAGCTGGGTTGGGCAGCAAATTTCGCATGGCGGTCAATCAACCGTCATAGCAAAGTTGGGATTATCGACCGCTATTCTCTCTTCTTTTACCAATAATACCGCGGTAGTTGTATCCCTGATCGGTGCGGTAAAACGCAATCAGCGCCATGCTCCATCCCGACTACTACTCCCTCTTTCTTATACTGCCATCCTCGGTGGAACATTGACCCTTATTGGTACCTCAACCAATTTGATCATTAATAGTTTTGTGGAAGATGCTGGCTTGCCGAGCCTTGGGTTCTTTGCGCCTACGGTGATTGGTATTGTGGTATTGGTTATTGGTTTACTGATACTGATCCCATTGAGCTATTTATTGCCTGTTTATGATGATCACTCCCAAGATGACTTTCCTTATTTTTTAGAGGCGAAAGTGAAAGAGGGGTCTCCCTTAGTAGGTAAGTCGATAGCTGAGAATGGATTGCGAGCATTGCGACGCTTGTTTTTAGCTGAAATTTTACGTGATGGAAAAACGATAGCCCCTGTGTGCCCCGATACCTGCTTACAGGTTGGTGATACCTTGTTGTTTTGCGGTGATGTGGAAAGCGTCACCACATTGCAGGAGATTAATGGCATTCAATTGTTTGGTCAGCATCATCTAAATGGCCAGTCGATGTTGGAAGTGATTGTGAGTCAGTCTGCTGGGATCAGGGGGAAAACGCTGAAAAGTGTTCAATTCCGTGAGCGTTTTGATGCCGTCGTTGTTGCCATTCGACGTGGTCATGAAAGGTTAGCTGGTGGATTAGGGAATATTGAATTACATGCTGGAGATACGTTAGTTATCGTGCCAGGAAAAGAATTTCATAATAAAAAACAGCAATTAAATCGTGAGTTTGTACTGGTTAATGGCTTGGACTCCAGTGCTCGTTTGGATAGCCGCAAAAGTATCGGTGTTTTATTAGGGTTTGCCGCAGTGATAGGGATGACATTGTTTGATGTCTTTCCCTTCATTAAGGGGCTTGCTACGTTTTTACTGATACTAGTGGCGAGTGGCGTGATTTCATTTACTGAACTTCGTCGTCGTTTTCCCATCGATATTGTTGTCATTGTTGGTTCGGCGTTATCGTTGGCCCAATTAATGCTGTCTAGTGGGTTGTCAGATCAAATGGGCAGTATGTTGATGCAAGCATTTGGTGGCTGGGGTCTGTATGGCGCGTTGATAGCGGTGTACTTATTGACATTGGTCCTAACGGAATTGGTGACTAATAATGCGGCTGCCGCTTTGGCTTTTCCAATTGCATACAGTTTGTCTGTAAGCTACGGCTCAGATCCCATGCCATTTATTATGGCGATATTGTTTGGAGCCAGTGCTAGCTTTATTTCCCCCTATGGTTATCAAACTAACTTGCTGGTTTACAGCGTAGGTAACTATCAGCTTAAGGATTTCCTCCGAGTTGGTTTACCTATTTCATGTGTTTACTCAGTGGTGGTATTGATGATGATACCGCAATTGTTTCCTTTTTAATGTTTGAGAAAAAATGGAGTTGAGAATGACTACGGCCGTTCAATCGAACAGTAATGAGAATATTGTGTGGCATAACCACCAAGTCGATAAAGCGTTAAGGGCACAGCAAAAAAGTCAAAAGCCATGTGTATTGTGGTTTACCGGACTGAGTGGTGCGGGTAAATCAACCATTGCCGGTGCCTTAGAATCAAGGTTATCAGCCTTGGGTTACCATACCTACCTATTGGATGGTGATAATGTTCGCCATGGCTTATGTAAAGATCTGGGCTTTTCAGCAGAAGATAGGCGAGAGAACATCCGTCGTATTGGTGAGGTGGCCAAGCTGATGACCGATGCAGGGCTTATTGTACTCAGTGCATTCATATCACCACATCGACATGAACGACAGCTGGTACGAGATATGCTGCCGGAAGGTGAGTTTCTTGAAGTGTTTGTAGACACACCGCTGGATGAATGCGAGAAGCGTGATCCCAAAGGCTTGTATAAAAAAGCCCGAGCAGGTCAAATAAAACACTTTACAGGGATTGATGCTGAATATGAGCAGCCGGAGAACGCTGAAATTCATTTGTCAGCAGGAAGTTTGACAGTCGAGCAGCTTGTAGAGCGATGCATCATTTCACTTCAAGAACAGAACATTGTTGGATAAACACAAGGAGTAGTACGTGGGAAGTCAACTAGATGCACTTTATGACATTGCAATTGAAGCGGGTAATACCATTATGGGTCATTACCATGATCATGTGCAGGTCACAGAAAAAGCAGATAAGAGCCCAGTAACTGAGGCCGATTTAGCGGCGAATGCAATTATTATCGAAAAATTGGCTGCATTAACCCCCTATATCCCCGTGCTATCAGAAGAGTCCGAGCATTCATTATGGAGTGAACGACAGGAGTGGACGTCTTTTTGGCTTGTCGACCCGTTAGATGGCACAAAAGAGTTTTTGCGGAAGAATGGGGAGTTCACCGTTAATATTGCATTGATTGAAGGCGGTAAACCCACCATGTCTGTTGTTCATGCTCCTGCGTTAGGAAAAAGCTGGCTTGCTAATGGTAAACAGGCTTGGTTGATTACTAAGGCAGGTAAAGAACTAATAAAGGTACGGCCAGCAACAATACCGACAGTGGTAGGGAGCCGCTCACACCCTAGTGAGGAGTTAGCGGGTTATCTAGAGCTGCTTGGAGATCACAAGCTCGCTGAAGTTGGCTCATCATTGAAATTTTGTCTCGTAGCCGAGGGGCGCGCTCAATATTACCCAAGATTGGGTCCAACCATGATGTGGGATACCGCCGCCGGGCAATGTATCGCAGAAAGTGCGGGAGCAAAAGTGCGTGAACTCAGCGGGGAACCACTCGGTTATCACCGTGAAAACCTTCTTAACCCTTCCTTTATTGTTTCACTAACATAGCCAGAAAAGAGGGGCAATGCCTGTCGCCCCTCATATTCTCAGACTTCAAATCACATTATTAGCTACGCTTATTGTTGTAGAGGCTTATCTTGCTTGTAACTTCTCTAGTGTGGGCTGATCGATTTTTGCTGTTTTTACCCTGTTTCTGAGGTAATTCTCGCCTGTTGCTCGAAAAACATAAAAAACTAGTTGTCATTCGAGTCCTTCTCACTATAATACGACCTCACCAACGGGGATACGGCTTCTTAGTAAGCTATGCACAATCTGTGTATAACGTGTTGATGAAATGGGTTTGACGATTTATTCTCACCTTTGAGCTTGACTTTAATAGCTTGATGGTGAAAAAATCGGCGGCCTTGCTCGAGTAAGCTGACCTAAGCGTTAAAAGTTTTGGTTTTGTCTTCTCAAGCATTGTTGGCAAAGGGTTTGAAGAAAAGATTATTCAAGTTTTTTGTTGACACTGAGGTTTTGCTTGGTAATATACGCAGCCTCGACCAACACGATGTGTTGAGTCAACGTTCTTTAACAATTTGACCATGCAATCTGTGTGGGCACTCGTGAAATGATAGTCAACAAAAGAATTATCAATGAAACTGAGTGACCAATACAAAATGGCGTATCTATTTATAGAGAAGTTATTTTGGCACAGTCAATTCGTTCATTACTTTGGTAATGAACAAACAGTATTTCATTGAGCCGCTATTTATAGCAGCAAACACTTTTAATTGAAGAGTTTGATCATGGCTCAGATTGAACGCTGGCGGCAGGCCTAACACATGCAAGTCGAGCGGTAACAGAGAAGAAGCTTGCTTCTTTTGCTGACGAGCGGCGGACGGGTGAGTAATGCCTGGGAACATGCCTTGGTGTGGGGGATAACTATTGGAAACGATAGCTAATACCGCATAACGTCTACGGACCAAAGAGGGGGCTCTTCGGACCTCTCGCGCCAAGATTGGCCCAGGTGGGATTAGCTAGTAGGTGGGGTAAAGGCTCACCTAGGCAACGATCCCTAGCTGGTCTGAGAGGATGATCATCA